>NZ_CAJQZB010000023.1:0-105532 GCF_907164545.1 Paraburkholderia gardini
GACCGCCACCCTCACATGGTGGGCCTCCTCCAGGGCACGGTGGACCGCCACCCTCACATGGTGGGCCTCCTCCAGGGCACGGTGGTCCACCGCCCCAACATGGTGGACCGCCCCCAGGGCATGGTGGACCACCTCAGGGGCATGGTGGTGGTGGACATCCCTCCGGACCACCGCCCTCACATGGCGGTGGCGGCGGTGGTGGTCATTCCGGACAGCCGCCTCCCCATTAAGTACGCCAGGTAACCGGCCGCTCCCGCGTCATCCGCGGGAGCATGCGTTACAGGACCCGAAACCCGTTCAACCGGAATCGGGCAAACCGGGAAAAAGACTCGATCCGTCTTTCTCTTCCACGTCGGAGAGGTTGTATTCAGCGCGAACTGCCTTGAGCACCGTTTCGATGTCGCGTTCGTAGCCGATCGCGCCGCCGAAGTGTTTCATGGTCCAGTTGCAGCCGGACGCATCGGGCTCCGTCTTCTGCGGACGCGGCACGCGGATCTTCACGCCGTCCTCGACGATTTCATGAATGCGATGAATGCGCCGGCTCACTTCCGTCTGCAGGCGCGACGCATTGAGCAGCTTGCGTATCACGACACCCTCCTTCCGGTTTCACCCAGGTTCGGTTCAGTACTCGTTCAACGGCGGAAGCGGTGGTTTCCCCGCACGCTTCTTGCGGGCCTTTTTCGTCTCGGGACGCAGCCCCAATGCCGTCTCGTTCCGTTGCAGCGAAGCGACCGCGACGCATGGCAACGCGATATCGGCAACGTCATGCATGCGGACCCGGATAATCCTTACTATCGCTGGTTCGTCGGCGGCGCCGGCTGACGGTTGTAACGATAACAGCACACATGCGGTGGTGTTACTACGATAAAGTATCGCAGCGCAGCACCAACCTGTTCGGGAGGATAACTTGAACCAGCGCGATCAGATCGACATTGCCCGCACACTGCTTGTGATCGTTATCCTGGTTGCACTGACGGTCGGAAGTATCTACGTACTGAGTCCGTTCATTCCAGGCCTGATCTGGGCGACCACGATCGTGGTCGCCACGTGGCCGTTGATGCTCGCCATCCAGCGACGCTGCGGCAACCGGCGGTGGATCGCCACCTTCGTGATGCTGCTCTGTCTGCTGATCGTGATCGTGCTGCCGTTGTACCAGGCCATCTCGACGCTTGCGTTGCACGGCGGCGAGATCATGGCGGCCATCAAGAGCCTGCCCGACTACGCCCTGGCGCCGCCGCCCGACTGGATCAAGGACATTCCGCTGATTGGCGCGCGCATCGACACGGAATGGCAGGTGCTTTCGGATGCGGGCCCGGGCGGCCTGCTGGCCAAGGTTGAACCGTATGTGAGCATCGGTGCGCGCTGGATGCTCGGCCATGCGGCCGTCGTCGGCGTGTTCGTGATTCACATGTTCATCACGATCATCATCTCCGGCATTCTCTACATGAACGGCGAACAGGCAGCGGCATTCATGATGCGCTTTGCCGGCCGCATCGCCGCGCAACGCGGCGAAGGCGCGATCAAGCTCGCGGGCCTCGCGGTTCGCGCCGTGGCGCTCGGCATCGTGGTCACCGCGGTGACGCAATCCGCGCTCGGCGGCATCGGTCTGTGGGTTGCCGGCGTGCCCGGCGCGGGCATCCTGACGGCCCTGATGCTGATGCTGTGTCTCGCGCAGATCGGGCCGCTTCTGCCGCTGCTCGGTTCGGTCGCGTGGCTCTTCTTCCATTCGTCGCATCTGGTCGCGATTCTGCTGCTTGTCTGGTCGATCATGATCGCGATGCTCGACAACGTGCTGCGCCCGATGCTGATCAAGCGCGGCGTGAACCTCTCGATGCTGCTGATCCTGTCGGGCGTGCTGGGCGGGATGTTCGCGTTCGGCATCGTCGGCCTGTTCATGGGGCCGGTGATTCTCGCCGTCACGTCGACGCTGCTGAACGCGTGGATCAACGAAAAGCCGGTGCCGCCAGGCGTTCAGGCCACCGACGATCCGGCTCACGTCAAGGGAGAAATCTAGCGCGCGACAGCTGTGCGCCTGTCACGCTCGCTGCATCGAATCAGGACGACCCTTACGCGTAACGCAGGTGTTCGTCCTTGAGCGCGGGCGAAGCGGCGATCGCCGCTTCCAGTTTCCTGCATAGTTCGTCGGCGTGGCGGATGCCTGGCAGGCGACGCATCGGGCGCCGTCCGTCACCCGTATCGAGCACGATCGAACCCGTGCCGAACGCGCGCTGCCACCGCGGATAAACCACCGTCACATTACGGATGCGCGCGAGTTCGAGACTCGAGGTGCGCCGGTTGAAAATGCCCTGCGTCCAGGTAATCCGCTCGGTATCGATCACGATTTCGGTTGACGCCGTCTTGAGGAATGGCAACGCGACGCCGATCATGATCGCCGCGGCCTGCACCAGCACGAGCGACCACTGGAATGGAAAATCGCCCGCCGTGACAAGATCGATCGCGCCCACCAGTGCCATGACAACGCCGCCCTTCAGAAAGGCCGGAATATTGATGACCTGTGAAGGCGCGCCGCGGTAAATCACCTGCCTTGTCATCACGTCTGTCCTGTTGGTGATCGCTGTTGATCAACTGCCGTGGTTTTCTGCCGAAAACGGCAACTCGCCCTGAACCGGAGCCGGTGCGACAGGCTCGCTGCCCGCGGGGGACAACGCCGAAACGCGCACACCGAGCAGACGCAATCTTCGATCGAGCGGCACACGCCTCAGACATTCTGTTGCAGCGCGGCGAATTTCGGTTGCATCCGCCGTTGGGTGCGGAATGGTCAGATCGCGCGTGACGGTCTTGAAGTCGTCGTACCGCAACTTGATGCCTACGGTCCTTCCAGTATAGCCTTTGCGCCGCAGGTCGTCCGCGACCCGCACGCACAGCCCGGTGAACGCCTCGGAGAGCGCAGCCCTGTCGCGGCGAGGGTGCAGGTCGCGCTCGAACGTCGTTTCGCGGCTCATCGAGCGCGGCTCGGAACTCACCACCACCTGCCGCGTGTCGATCCCCTGCGCGACGTCGGCGAGCCACGCGGAATAGCTCCGGCCGAAGTGCGACTGCAGCAGTTCCGGCGCGGCCGCCGCCAGATCGCCGACCGTCGCGATGCCGATGGACGCGAGTTTTTCGCTCGCTTTCGGGCCGATGCCGTTCACCTTGCGCGCCGGCAACGGCCAGATCCGCTTTGGCACATCGTCCATGGTCAGCAGCGTGAGGCCGTCCGGCTTGTCGAGTTCAGAGCCGATTTTCGCCAGCAGCTTGTTCGGTGCAATGCAGATCGAACACGTGAGACCCGTCGCCTCTCTAACCGCCGCCTTGATGCGCGTGCCGACGTCGGCCGGCTCGCCCGGCACGTCAGTGAGGTCGATGTAGATTTCGTCGATGCCGCGATCCTCGATCTGCGATGTAAAAGCAGCCACGGCCGTCTTGAAGAGGCGCGAGTAATGGCGGTAGGAATCGAAATCGGTGGGCAGCAGGATCGCGTCGGGCGCCAGTTGCGCCGCCTTCATCATCCCCATCGCGGAGAACACGCCCAGCGCGCGCGCTTCGTACGTCGAGGTCGTCACGACGCCACGCCCCGCGTAGTCGCGCAGCTTTCGAAAGCGCCGGGTGCCGTCTTCGAGCATTTCGGGCATGGCATTGCGCCCACCGCCGATCACGACCGCCTGACCGCGCAGCTCGGGATAGCGCAACAGTTCCACGGACGCGTAAAACGCATCCATGTCCAGATGCGCGATACGGCGCGTGCCAGAAGAGGCGGGAACGGAAGCGTCAACAGAAACGGAATTCATCGTCCGGATATCGTACCTGAAGCCGCGAGCGCAGGCGCCCCGGCGCGCCTGCGACCCGGCCGGGCGCCCACCACCGGATCAGACGTTGCTCAGGGCTGGTCGCCCGACGCTGTGCCGGAGGTTTCGCCTGTGCCCGGGGATGGCGCATCGGGCGTCGGCGTCGGTGATGAGGCAGGCTCGCCGGTGTCGAATCCGCCGGTTTCCTGAGGCGCGCTGGCGATGATCGGCGGCAGAAGCGGCGGTAGCGCCCTCGGTGCCGCCACCGTCGCCGATGCGGACACCGAAGCTGAAGCCGAAGCCGGCGGCGACGCTGTAATCACCGGACGCGGACGTGGCCTGTGACGCGTGCCGCTCGCCACTTCAGGTTTCGGCTTCGCGGAAAAAAGCTGTCCGGCCCATTCGCGCGCCTTGGCAAACCACACGGAAACCGTGCCCGGCTCTTCCTTCGGGAAACGCGCCTGCGGATCGATCACGCGTGAGCGCAACGCACGCTGGTAGAAATCGCCGACGATCGGCAACGCGCTGTGCGCACCCTGCCCCCAGTAATCGCTGCGCAACGTCACGCGGCTGTCGTTGAACCCGACCCACGCGCCCGCGACCAGTTGCGGATGCATCAGGATGAACCAGCCATCGGCGTTGTCCTGCGTCGTGCCGGTCTTGCCCGCGACGTCCGCGCGAATGCCGAAGCGCGAGCGGATCGTCGAACCGGTGCCGCGATTGACGACGTCACGCATGACGTCGAGCAGCGTCTGGTCTGCATCGGCCGACAACGCCTGGCTGCCGGCAACCGGCGCGAAATCAGCCAGCACGTCGCCGTTGCGGTCCTCGATGCGCGTCACCATCACCGGCTCGATGTAAGCGCCGCGATTGGCGATCGTCGCATAGGCGGAGACCATTTCCTTCAGCGTGACGGGGCTCGTGCCAAGGCCGAGCGACGGCACGGCGTCGAGCCTGCTGTCGCGCACGCCCATCGCGCGCGCGAGACGCGCGACCTTCGAAGGCCCGACTTCCTGCATCAGCTGCGCGGTGATCCGGTTGCGCGAATACGCGAGCGCATCGCGCAGGGTCATCGGGCGGCCGGTGGGCGCTTCGGCATCGGAAGGTTTCCAGATCTCGCCGCCCGCCAGTGAAATTTCCACGGGCTGGTCGATGAACGTGTCGTCGGGTGTCGCGCCGTCTTCGAACGCCGCGCCGTACACGAACGGCTTGAACGTCGAGCCTGGCTGGCGACGCGCCTGCTGCACGTGATCGAACGGATCCTGGCCGAAATCGCGGCTGCCGACCCACGCCCGGATCTGGCCGTTGCGCGGATCGATGGCGAGAAAGTCGGCCTGCACACGGGTCTTGCTGTCGCACAGCGCCTGCATGAAGTGCCGGTCGGACGCGAGATGTTTGAGCGCGTCCCCATCGTCCAGTCCTGAGCCTCTCGCCGCGCGATAATCGGGCGTTTCACGCACGAACGTCTGCATCAGGTCGCGCCCGTTCGCGCATCCCGCACGCGTACCCCACGCCGAATTCGCGATGCCCTGCAGCGAATTGCCCTGCAGCACGACGGCCTGGGTCGCCATGGTCTGAAGCCGCGAATCGATGGTCGTACGCACGACGAGGCCGTCGGAATACACGTTGTAATCGTTACGATCGGCCCACGAAATCAGCCATTTTCGCAGCTGCTGTGCGAAATGCGGCGCCGGGCCGGGCGACTCGATCTGGCGTTCGAAATCGATCCGCAACGGGCGTTTGACGAGCGACGTATAAGACGCCTGCGAAAGACGCCCGTATTTCACCATTTGGGCGAGCACGATATTGCGTCGCTGCAGCGCGCGCTCGGGATTGATGACCGGATTGTAGTAGCTGTTGCCTTTCAGCATGCCGGTGAGCGTCGCGCTTTGCAGCACGTCGAGATCATGGGCGGATTTGTCGAAGTAGGTGCGCGCCGCCATCTCGATGCCGTACGCGTTGTAGAGAAACGGCACCGTGTTGAGGTACGTCTCGAGAATTTCGGGCTTCGTGTAGACCGCTTCGATCTTGAACGCGGTGATCGCTTCCTTGAGCTTGCGCGTGAGCGTGGGCGCGCGGCCTATTTCGTCGGGGTACAGATTGCGCGCGAGCTGCTGCGTGATCGTCGAGCCGCCCTGGCGGTCGCCCGAGAACGTATGCAGCGCGGCCGAAGCCGTGCGCCGCCAGTCGAGGCCGTGGTGCTCGTAGAAGCGGTGGTCTTCTGTCGCGATCAGCGCATCCACCACGTGCGGCGAGATGTCGGCGAGTTTGACCCATTCGCGGTTGCTCGGCTTGAACTCGGCGAGCAGCTTGCCGTCCGCGGAAAACACGCGCGCCGGCTGCTCGACCTTCGCCTTGCGGATGTCGCCGATACCCGGCGTGAACGGAATCAGCACCAGCACATACAGCAGCATGAGGGCCGGGAATGCGGCGAGCGTGAGCGCGACGCCGCGCAGCGTCGGATGACGCATGCGTTGCAGCCGGTCCGTCACGACCGGCTTGATCCGGGCGAATTGAGCCAGGCAATAGTCACGAACGAATGACGTGTTTCTACGGTCCACGCGGGCCTGCCATCAGCTTGAAAAGGCTGAATCGTACCAAATGCCGTGCGAAGTCAAGGCTCAAGGCCGAAAATGGCGTGGTGAGGAAGGTGCTGCGGTTCGTCTGCTATAACAAAAAACCAGGCATTCCAGCGATGAGAAAAACCATCGGCCAGGAACCCCGGGGAGACCATGTCGCACTGGCGATGGCATTTGCAACAGCTGTCATGGCACTCAGTCTCCTGCGCTCCTGCGTCGTTAGCGGACGGGTCGTTCCTTTGCTACATCGTTCGACGCGACGAGTTCACGATCGATCAGATCGAGCTTGAGCGGTGCATCGGCTGAAAGGTTCTTCTTTGCAATCACGCGTCGCCATCCTCCGTCGGTGCCTGGATCGCGATAGAACGCGACGATGGCGACGTATCGTGGATCGGGTTGCATCGGTTGCGACAGGCTTGCGGACGCGCCCGGATTCACCACGGTGGCGATGCTGGTCTGCAGGTCCTGCGCCAGTACGGTTTTGTCGTTCTTTATCGGATCGCCGTAGGACGCGGCGTCAAAGAGCTTGCGGCCCTTGAGCTGATACACACGCACCGCGACCGAGGTCGAGCGGTTTGTCTCGTCTGGATTGAGGGATGCACGCGCCGTCAGGTCGACGTTCAGCGTCTTGACCTGTTTGTAGAAGACAGCGCGATACGCACTGGAAGTGCCGTCGGACACAGCCTGCCAGGCGCCGCAGGCAGAAAGCAGCAGGCCGGATGCGAGGGCGGTCTGTTGTGTGCCGGCCTTCTTTTCGCCGGTCCCTGCCGGTTCGCCTGCAGCGGGCCTGCTTTTTCTGTAACTCGCGGACCAGCGTTCTGCCGCGTCCCATGACCGGGCTCCACCATGACCATGCGTGACGACCATCGGAAATCCCCGAGGAATTCCACTCATCTGCTTCGCAAGCTCAACCCGCATTGCTCGGTCGCCCTCGAGGCGGCTGCGAACCTGTTGCAGGCGATCACGGATGCACCGCATCTGCTGCGCGCGGCTAACGCCTGGCCGCTGCTGTCGGTCAGCGCGATCACATCGGAGAATCCGGTCATCTCGCAGGCCGAACTGCTCGAAGCCATTCATCCGACACTCGTTGCACACTTCCAGCCGGCGCTGCTCGCGCGCCTCCAGACGCTCGTCTACCGGTCGCTCGACGCCGCCGCGCTCGCGTCGCTTGTGCGTCTGAAGCTTGCGAAGGTCGCCGAACGTCTGCGCCATCAGTACGACATCGCGCTCACCCTGGATGACGCGTTGACAGACTCGCTCGCGCAGTTGTGCCTTGCACGCGGGTCTGGCGCACGCAGTGTCGACGCGTTCCTGAACCAGCGCATCCTGCCGGCTGTGTCGCGTGAACTGCTCTCGCGAATGGCGAAGGGTTCCACGTCCGAAGGAAGTCCCCGCGGGATACCTGCTGGAATTCCCCTGTCGATGTCCCCCAAGGGGACTTCCTTCGACCAACGGAAGTCCCTGTGGGACGGCGCGCCCCTGGAAGGCAGCCTCGTAATCGATTTGGTCGATCACGACGTGCGGGCAGCCGCCAGCGCGACCACCGGCCATCCGGTTTCAGTCGGCATCTAAGGGACCAGACGATGCCCGCTGGCCCTTCCCTGTATGACATGTTGCTCGGCCACATCGATGGTGAGCCGCTCAGCGCCCACGACGACAAAACTCTCGAGGTCCTGAGCGTCCAGCAGAATATCCGCCGCATCCTCAATACGCGCGCGGGAGCGCTCAAGCACCCGCCCGATTTCGGTCTGCCAGATCTCACGAACATCTTCAAGGCCCTGCCTGCGTCGTCGCATCTGCTGAAAAAGGAGATGGAGGCCACGCTGCTGAAATACGAGCCACGCGTTCGTGCGATCGATGTCGACATCATCGACAACGACGATCCCGGCGTCACCGTGAGCTACGTGATGACCTGTCATCTGAAGAAGGCGGGGCTCGTGCGGTTCGGTACGTATTTCGAGCCGCCGGGCCGCATGCGCATCGAGCGGCGAACGGAAACGAAGTAGCACCTTCAGGCGTGGCGATCTGCGCGGACGCACCCGGTATTTCCGTCGGTGCCCGCGCAGACCTGCGACATCGCTTTGAAGGCTCACGGCCGCGAGTTACTCGACCGTCTCAATGGAGGTTGACCCTCCGCTTAACGTTCAGTTCGAACGTGGCAATTGTGCGCCCGTCTGCTAATGCGCCGAACCACGCGCATCGGCATAGGTATCGCCGACCATCAGGCGCACGATCTCGTCGCCATTCGTGCCTGCGACGAGCCGTTCGCCCGCCACCTCGCCACGCCGCAGCACGACGATGCGATCGGCAATCGCGAAGATATCGTGCAGATTGTGCGAGATCAGGATGACGGCCACGCCCTCTGCCTTCAGCGCGGCGATCAGCTCCATGACCTTGCGCTGCTCGGGAACGCCGAGCGCCGCTGTGGGTTCGTCCATGATCAGCACGTGCGCGTTCCAGTAGATCGCGCGTCCGATCGCGATGGCCTGGCGTTGCCCGCCGGAGAGCATCTTCACCGGGCCGCCCAGCTTGCGCTCGGGGATCACGATATCGAGGCGTTCCAGCACTTCGCGCGCGACCTGCGCCATGCGTTCCCGGTCGATCACCTGGATGCCGAATTGCCGGCGCACCGGTTCGCGTCCGAGAAAGATGTTGCTGCCGACGTCGAGATTGTCGGCAAGCGCGAGATCCTGGTAGATCGTCTCGATGCCCTGCGCGCGTGCGTCCTGCGGATCGCGTAACTGCATCGGCGTGCCGTTGAACAGCAACTGGCCCGCGTCGGCATGATAGACGCCCGAGATGATCTTGATGAGCGTCGATTTGCCCGCGCCGTTGTCTCCGGCAAGTGCCAGCACTTCACCCGGCATGACGTGCAGCGAAACGCGCTTGAGCGCCTCGACGCCGCCGAAGCGGATCGAGATGTCGCGCGCCTCGAGAATCGGCGTGCTCATTGCGCGCCTCCGAGCCGTTCCTTGTACTGGTCGATCAGCACCGACATGATGATCACGATGCCCACCACGATGAACTGCCAGAACGCGTTGACGTCGATGAACACCAGCCCGAATTCGATTACCGCGATGATCAGCGCACCGATCAGCGTGCCGATCACATTGCCCGTGCCGCCAAAGAGACTCGCGCCGCCGATCACCACCGCCGCGATCGAATCGAGCAGCATCGGCTCGCCGGCGTTCGCGGCACCTGCGGCAAAGCGTGACGTATAGACAATGCCGCCCACCGCGGCAAACGCCGCGGCGATCAGATAGATCACGACCAGATGCCGGCGCACATTGATCCCCGCGCGAACCGCCGACTGCGGATTGCCGCCGATCGCGTACGTGTACTGCCCGAAGCGCGTTTTCGACAGAATGAAATGCATGACGAGCAACAGGATCAGGGTGAGCACGACTGGTGTCCAGCCGTGCCCGAGCCACGCGAGACCCGCATTGTTCACCGCGACCGTCATGCCGCTGCCCGCCGCGAGAAACCCCACGCCGCGCGCGACGCCATACATGCCGAGCGTGCCGATAAACGCCGGCACGCCAAGCCGCGCGATCAGCACACCGTTGACGAACCCCGGCACGAGACACACGACGATCGTCGCCGGAATCGAGAGCAGCACGATCCACGGCGCGTTGCCGCCGGGAATCGTGAACTGCGCGATGCAAACGGCCGCGAGCCCCATGACAAAGCCGACCGACAGATCGATGCCCGCCGTGATGATCACGAACGTCTGCCCGATGGCAAGCAGCAGCGGCGCACTGGCAGCGAGCCCGATCGACTGCAGGTTGTACGCGTTGAAAATGAACGAACGGTGATCCGATATCCTCGCCCAGACTTCGAAGAACACCAGCAGCGCGCACAGGAAGAGCCAGGGCCAGATCTTGCTGATCAGCGCGAGCCGGTCGAGACGTGAATTGTCCATGAGTTGTCCGGTGGTCCGGGATGGCGAAAGCGGCACCTGTACGCGTGTTGACGCGCACGGGACGTACGATCTGATTCGCTGGCGCTTCGCCAGTCCGGCTAGTTCGAATAGATGTACTGCTTCATCTCCGGCTTGTCGATGTTGCTTTTGTCCAGCACGATGAACCCCGTGCTCTTGAACACCGGAATCTTCTTGCCGCGAATCGCGTCGGCGGCGAACTTCACGCCGTAGTAGCCGATTTCATCCGGACGCTGTGCGATCGCGATATCCACGAGGCCGCTGCGGATCTGTTCGTCGATGCCGGGCACGGCGTCGAACACGACAACCTTCACTACACCCTGCTTGCCTGCCGCCTTGACGCCCTGCGCCGCGCCGCTGCCCGAGAACGTGTTGGCGCCGAACACGCCAGCAAGATCGGGATTGCGTGCAAGCACGGCGGCCACGTGCGATGCAGCCCGGTTCGCGTCGTCCTCGTTGTATTGCGTTTGCAGCACGGTGATGTTCGGATGCTTCTTCATTTCTTCCGCGAAGCCTTCGGCGCGTGCATCGGTGCTCGAGATGCCCGGCTTGTTGTTCTCGCAGTACACGGTGCCCTTGTCGCCGATCGCTTTCGCGAGCGCGCGTGCCGCGACGCGTCCGCCTTCGAGGTTATCGGAAGCGATATAGGAAAGCGGGAAATCCGCATCGCCCTTGCCGGTCTGGTAATGACCGTCGCCGATGTAGGTATCGACGGTAATCACCTTGATACCCGCATCGGCGGCTTCCTTGAGCGGTCCGATCATCTGCTGCTTGTCGACGGGCGAAACCAGCAGGACGTCCGGGTGTTTCGCGATAAACGCCTTGAGAATAGGCACCTGCTCCGTGGTGTTCCATGCCTTGGGCACCTGAAACAGCAACTGGATGTGCTCTTCCTTCGCGGCACGCTCAGCGCCACGGTGCATCGTGAAGTAGAAAGGATCGGTGACGCCGGGCAGCAGCGCGACGACCGGATGAGCGGCATCCGCGTGCGCGAGACCGGTGAATGAACAGCCAACGACGGTTGAAAGGGCAACCAGATAGCGGGATACGATGCGCTTCATACCTGTCTTCCTCCTGTTGAGTCCGACTGACGGTGCCTGGCCATCCTCATCTTCCCCAAGGCTTTTGACGCCGGGCAGTGGGCCAGTATACCCACGCACGCTTCAAGCGGCCCTGGTGTTTTCCTGCATCGATTTCGCATGAAGGCTTTCACTTTCCGACAGACGCGCCGCCGCACCGCGATAACCTTCGTTATCGCGGTGCAGCGTTCAAATCGTGGGATGCGCTAAAGCGCCTAGAAAATAAAGCCCGTATTCACGAACTTCGACTGATGGTCGTTCACGATGGCGTCGAGCAACGCCTTGCTGTCATCGGTCTGCTTCGCGGCGACCATCGAACGGATCGAGAACGCGCGCAACGCATCGGTCACCGAGAGCGTACCCTCCGCCGAATCCTTGCGGCCGGCAAACGGAAATACATCGGGCCCACGCTGGCACTGACAGTTCAGATTCACGCGACACACCTGGTTGACGAGCGGATCGACCAGCTCGCCGATCTGCGCCGGGTTCGAACCAAAGATGCTGACCTGCTGGCCGTGATCGGAGGTGATCACGTATTCCAGCGCGGTTTCGACGTCGCTGAACGTCGTCACTGGTATGAGCGGGCCGAACTGCTCCTCGCGATAGAGCTTCATGCCTTCCGTGACGGGATAAACGACCGCCGGGTAAAACAGCGTCTGGCAGAACGTGCCGCCGCCATCGTTGACGATATGCGCGCCCTTTGCCTTCGCATCGTCGATGGCGTCGGTCATATAGGCGGTTCTGTGCAGGCCGGGCAGCGGTGTGATGTTCACGCCTGCTTCCCATGGCATGCCGACCTTCAGCTTGCCTAGCGCTTCGGTGAAACGCGCAAGGAACGTGTCGACAATCGATTCGTGGACGATCAGCATCTTGAGCGCCGTGCAACGCTGACCGTTAAACGACAATGCGCCTAGCAGGCATTCCTTCACAGTCAGGTCAAGATCCGCATCGGGCAGGATGATCGCGGCATTCTTTGCGTCGAGACCCAGAATCGCGCGCAGACGATGTGACTTCGGATGTTGCTTCTTCAGATGATCGGCGACCTTGCTCGAACCGATCAGCGCGAGCACGTTGATCTTGCCGGTGGCCAGCATGTGCGGCACGACCACGGCGCCAGGCGCATAGATCGTGTTGATCACGCCTTCAGGGAACGCATCGCGGAACGCTTCAAGCAGCGGATAGAACAGCAACGTCCCATATTGGGGCGGCTTGAATACCACCGTGTTGCCCATCAGAAGCGCCGGGATCAGCGTGGCGAACGTCTCGTTCAGCGGATAGTTGTAAGGCCCCATGCACAGCACGACGCCAAGCGGCGTGCGACGGATCTGGCCGATGGTGCCTTCCGCGATGACAAAGCGCGAATTGCTGTTGTCCTGCTCCTTGAGCGCCTCGATGGTGGCCGCCATGTATTCGACGGTGCGGTCGAATACATGGCGCGAATCGGCAAGGCTCTTGCCGATTTCCCACATGATGAGGTTAACAATCAGCTGACGCTGCGCAACCATCCGTTTGATGAAATCCTGCATGCACGCGATGCGCTGCGCGACGGCCATCGTCGGCCATTCGCCGCGACCGGAATCGTACGCCTTGACCGCTGCATCCAGCGCGGCCTCGCTTTCGGTGTCGCCCATTACCGGATAGCTGCCGATCTCGACCTGTTGCACCGAGCCGTCCGGCTGTTTCACGCAAATCGGTGACAGTACGGTCTTGCATGTGCCGTCCCATTTGACGAACTCACCGTCGACGAGCGAAATGCGCTGATGGATCGGCGCCGCGAGACGAAACTCCTCAGGAATATCGCCGGACACGGGGAAGCGTTGCTTCAGCGTTTCGAAATCGATGGTGGACATGGCCTTACTCTCCGTTCGTTCGCGTGAACGGCCATTATCACGTCAAAGATCGATTATTTGCTGTCTCGACAGGCAGGAAATGACGGCCTCTCTCTGCTGCAGAAGTGTCGAAGCACGAGCCGGGCCCGCGTAACCGACGCAATGTTATGATCGGCAACACATTTCGCCTAAGAGCGCGCTTTCTGCATCGTTACATGGATACCCACACTCTCAAGCCGGCCGAATCGCCCACCTCCGATCTCGGACGGCGCGTCCGTGCCGCGCGGGTCGCACACGACCTGACGCTGGAGAACGCGAGTCGCCTGTGCGGCGTCTCGCGCTCGACACTGTCGAAAGTCGAAAACGGCCTGATGTCGCCGACGTTCGACGTGCTGCAGAAAATCGTGAACGGCCTGAAGATCGATCTGGGTGAACTGTTCGGCTCGACGCCGAAAGTCAGCGCGAGCGGGCGGCGCGCACTCACGCGCAAGGATGCGGGGCAACGTCACGCATATCGCGGCTATCAGATGGAACTGCTCGCCACCGATCTCGCGCACAAGGCGATGCTGCCTTTTCGTATCCGCATTTCCGCGCACACGCTGGACGCGTTCGACGACTGGGGTCGTCACGAAGGCGAGGAATTCCTGTATGTGATCAGCGGTAGCGTGTGCCTTTATTCCGAACTGTATGCACCCACGCATCTGAACGCTGGCGACAGTCTTTACTTCGATAGCCGCACAGGGCACGCAGCGGTGTCGACCAGCGAGGAAGATGCCGAAGTGCTATGGATGGCAACGGGATCGGATGTCCCGCAACCGCCCATCGAAGCCGCGGCAAGGAAATAAGGCGCCGCGCTTTAAGCCACCTTAAGGGTCCTGGCGCGCTTCGGCAAGCGCCTTAAGATTGCCTTCACCGAAACCGTGATGGCCACGCCGCTGCACGATTTCAAAGAAAATCTCACCCGCGTTGCGCCGGACAAAGGTCTGGAAGAAAAGCAGCGGCACGCCATCGGCACCGATCTCGCCATCGACGAGAATGCGGCCGCGCCGCAGCCGTCCGATATCGAGTCCATGGCCAGGAAGCCGCGCGTCGACCTGCTCGTAGTAGCGCGGCGGCGGCTCGACGAACGTCAGACCGTTCGCGCTCAGCGCCTCGACACACCCGAAAATATCGTCGGTGGCGAGCGCGATGTGCTGCACGCCTTCACCCGGATGATCGGGCAGGTAGTCGTGCATCAGGTTCGTACGCGGTGTGCCTTCCTCATAGAGCGGAATGCGGATCGCGCCGCATGGCGACACCATCACGCGCGAATCCGCCGAAACGTGCCAGTTCGCGTGCAATTCGTGAATCTCGCGGAAGTTGAGCAGCCCGCGATAGAAGTCGAGCCATTCCTGCATGCGGCCTGCGCCGACGGTCTGCGTCAGATGGTCGACCGCGACGAGCCCGGTTCCCGCGTGGCTCAGATCGGCATGCGCGGTGTCGACGTCGACGGGACGAAAGTCGATATCGAAGATCGAGATATCGCCAAGGCCGCCCTGCTGGCCACCCCGACCGCGCCAGCGGTCGACGAAATAAATGTGTGAATCGCCGATGCCCTGAATGGCGGGAATCCACAGTTCGTTTCTGCCGACGCTCTCGCCTTCGAATTCCCACGCACCGAACTCGATCGCGCGATCGAACGCCTGCTGCGCGTTCGCCACGCGAATGCCGATCGCGCACACGCCCGTGCCGTATTCCTCCGCGTAGCGCGAAGCGAACGAATCCGGCTCGGCGTTCAGCAGGAAATTCATCTCGCCCTGCCGGAACAGCGTGACATCCTTGCTGACGTGGCGGGCAATGGCCTTGAAGCCGAGTTGCGTGAACGTGCGGCCAAGCGCCTGCGGATCGCGCGCGGCGAATTCCACGAACTCGAGGCCGGCCGTGCCGAGCGGATTGTGTTCGACGTCGGCGATGGCGCGCCTGGCAGCGGTCGGACTGGGCAGATCGCTGGACATGGTTTTCTCCTTGACTGATACGGTAACGCCTGACTCTCGTGCGCGCCGGTGACCCATCACGCCCGGCGCCTTGTGAACCGTGTTTGTACACCGTTCGCGTGATCTCCCGCAACCCGCATTTTGTACCGGACGGTTCACGCCCGTCCAGATTCGCCAACGCCGTGCTGTTATGACAATCAAAAGCGATCAGCGCGCCGGACCGCCGCGTTTGCGCGCCCGCGGCGGCGTGGCGGCTGGCGCGATGCGCTGCCGCGTGACGGCGCGCACGGCGTCGATCAGCGCGCGCGCAACCGGCGAAGGCTGCGTATCCGTGCGCAGGACCAGTCCGACCGGCTCTTCTGTTCCCGTGAACGGCAACGCGAGGCGCACCAGCTCACCGCGCGACAGATCGTATTCGACCGCGCTGACGGGCACGAACCAGACCGCGTCGTTCTGGAGCGTCAACGCCCGCCCGACGGACACCGACAGCACCTCCACAAACGATTTTAGCGGCGGCACGCCCCACGCCGCGAGCAGGCTTTCCGCCGATTGCCGGATCAGCGTGCCGTACTGCGGCAACACGACCGGAAAGCCGTCGAGCAGCCCGGCGGGCGGCGCCGTGCGCGTCGCGAGCGGATGACCGGCGCGCACGACCGCGATCAGCGGCTCGCGATACAACTGCTCGAAGCTCAGACCGACCATCCGCTCCGGATCGGCGAGGCGCCCGATCGCGCATTCGATCGCACCCGCCTTCAGCCGAGCAAGCAAATCCGCGTTCGATGCCGTCATGAGCCGTACCACGACCTGCGGCCACTGCATCGCAAAGCGTTTCAGAACCGGTGGCACGAGTGCGTTTGCAACGGTCGGAAGAATACCGACGTCGAGCGTGGCGGGCGCCGCGCCCTCCTCGCGCGCCAGCAAATCAACGCCCTGACGCAGCGCGCTGACGCAGGCGCTCGCGTGCGGCATGAAAAGCTGCCCTTCGCGCGTGGGCACCGCGCCATGCCGGCCCCGCTCGAAGAGCCGTACGCCGAGAATCGATTCCAGTTCGGCGACCGTCTTCGAGACGGCGGGCTGCGTAATCGACAGGCTCTCCGCGGCCTTCTGCACGCCGCCAGACTGCGCGACGGCAAGAAAGCACTGGAGATGACGGAATTTGACGCGGCTGTCCGCGAGACTGCGTTGCATAACGACAGGTTATACGAAAGACGAGAAAACGTCATTTTGCATAACCGCTCAGGTTAGATAAAGTCGCAAACATCCCTAGTCATTAAATCAACATCAGGAGACACCCGATGGACGAGTCCCTCCTTTTAGCGCCGCGCGACTTCGCGTCCCATCCGGCGTATGTTTATCCCGGTTATGGATCTTCCGTTAAGCGTGGGCCGACCCGCCCGCTGATTCCGTTGAAGGAACGGCTACGCGACCAGCACGTTCCCGTCTATGGCGCCGAAGACCTTGGCGCGCTCGACAACGATCTCACCCGCAATGCAGCAAAAAACGGTGCACCGCTTGGCGAGCGCATCATCGTGACGGGCCGCGTGCTCGACGAAGGCGGCCGGCCGGTGCGCAACACGCTGGTCGAAGTGTGGCAGGCGAACGCCGCGGGCCGCTACGTCCACAAGACAGACCAGCACGACGCACCGCTCGATCCGAATTTCCTGGGCGCAGGACGCTGCCTGACCGACAACGACGGCCGCTATCGCTTCATGACGATCAAACCGGGCGCGTATCCGTGGGGTAACCATCCGAACGCGTGGCGTCCGAATCACATTCACTTCTCGCTCTTTGGCGACCACTTCGGTTCGCGCCTTGTGACGCAGATGTATTTCCCCGGCGACCCGTTGCTAGCGTTCGATCCGATTTTCCAGGGCACGCCGGAGCAGGCACGCGAGCGGCTGATTTCGCGCTTCTCGCTGGATGTGACTGAAGAAGGCTTCGCGCTGGGCTACGAATTCGATATCGTGCTGCGCGGCCGCGACGAAACACCGATGGAGCGTTGATCATGACACTCAAACAGACGCCTTCACAAACGGTCGGCCCGTACTTCGCTTATGGCCTGTGCCCGGAGCAATACAACTTCGATCTGAAGAGCCTGTTCGCCACAGCGCTCGTGGACCACGAAACGCCGGGCGAACACATCACGATCGTCGGGCAGGTATTCGACGGCGACGGCAAGCCGATCGGCGACGCGATGATCGAACTGTCGCAACTGGATGCCGCCGGAAACTACCCGAAATCGCAGGCCGATATCGAGCGCACGGGCTTTCGCGGCTTCGCGCGGGTGGGCACGGGAACGGACCCGGAAAAGCGCTTTATCGTGCAGACGGTGAAACCGGGTACGACGGGCAGCGATGACGCTCCGCATGTGAACGTGATCGTGCTGATGCGCGGGATGCTGCTGCACACGTTCACGCGACTCTATTTCGAGGACGAAGTGGAAGCGAACAAAACGGATGCCGTGCTGGCATCAGTACCGGCGGACCGTCGGCATACGCTGGTCGCGCGACGGGAGACCGGCGCGGGCAATACGGTGTACCGCTTTGACATCCACATGCAGGGCGAGAACGAGACCGTATTCTTCGACCTGTGATGAACGTAGCGGCGAGCGGTCAATAAAAACAGGCCGCGAACGCATTCACGAAAATTTCACACGCGCGCATCAGAATGCGGGTGCGAAAACTTCGCGAAACTCCAACGTAACCTTTAGCCCGCCGCGAGCGGGCTTTTTTTCGGGTCTTTGCGCGACCGGCAAAGAAGAACACCTAGCCCCGGTAATCCACCGCCGCGTGATCGACAAGCCGCAACGCCGCCTGCCAGGCAAGCGCGGCGATCCCATCGGAGTCGTCGCGCTGAAACTGGTCGGCGGTAAGCCTGCAAACCGCTTCGGAAGGAAAGCTCAACTCAGCGCCGCCTGCAAGCGCCTGCACCTGGATCTGACATGCCCGCTCGAGAAAATGAATTTCCTGGAACGCGAGCGCGGCGGAACGTCCGCCCACCAGCAACCCATGGTTTCTCAGAATCATCGCGTTACAGGAACCCAGATCGGCAACCAGCCGCTCACGCTCGGCAAGATCCAGCGCGATGCCTTCATAGTCGTGATACGCGAGACATCCGTAAAACTTGAGCGCGTGCTGACTGATCGGCAGCAAACCCTGCTTCTGTGCGGAGACAGCCGAACCGGCAGCCGTATGCGTATGAATCACGAAATGAAGATCGGGCCGCGCGGCATGTACGGCGGAGTGAATCGTAAAACCCGCGGCATTCACGCGATATAAAGCGGGATCGCGCGCGGCGCTGTCCGCATCCACGACGCGCCCTTCGGCATCGATCTTCACCAGATCGGACGCACGCATTTCGTCGAACAGCACGCCATAGCGGTTAATCAGAAAGTGATGCCCGGGGCCCGGCACGCGCGCGGTGATATGCGTGTCGATGAGGTCCGTCATACGAAAATGGGCAATCAGGCGATAAAGCGCTGCAAGCTCACAGCGGGTAGCCCATTCTTCAGCGCTGAAAGCGTGCGAAGGCGCGACCGTTGCCATTTTGTCTCTCCGTTAATCGCGCACTGCCGGCGCGTTTAATTCAGCACCTGAAATGATCGATATTCTGTCCGGCGTGAATGGCGCGCGTCAGCCATTCCGGCCTGTCGCCTTCACCGTCCCAGGTATTTCCGTACGCATCCCGATACATCGGCGCCTTTAATGCGGCTGCGTCGGCTTCAATGGCCGCTGCGAGATCCGTCATTGTGATGCCGTACTCTTCCATGCGGCGGCGTATCCACACGATCAATCGATCGCGCGCTTCTCCGTCGGCGTCGAACATCCGCTGTTCCTCCCGCTCCATCATGATGCACCGCTTTCCTTGCAGAAAAGCGTGCGCTTGAAAGACAAAGGCCTCGCAATTGCCAGCGAAGCCTTTTGTTGGTGTTGACGCGGCCCCGGTGAATTCGATTCACGCGGCTATTCCGGCGAAACCGGGTTCCGGAGCCTCCGGAACGGTAGTGGGCCAGTCAGCATGTCAGAAAAAATCCGGTCGGCGTGGCGGAACCGGATGACCCCAGCGCTGCAATTGTAAAGCAACGCGCGCCGCGCCGCCGTTTCCGGCGTCACTATCGTTCCGGCGCGCGCCGCGCGGCACGCTTTCGTTCGATATAGCCGCGAATCGCGCGCGCCATCCGCGAATAATGGTACCCCGGCACCGCGAACAGCACGAGCGCGCCCAGCGCCAGCAGCCCGCAAAACACAAACGTGCCGCGATAACCGAACGTTCCGACGAGCAGCCCCGACAATACGCCCGACAAAATCGACCCCAACCGCGCCGCATTGAAGAACAGCGCAGTCGCCTTGCCCGGCGAGGCGGGCATCAGATCCTGCACGTAGGTCATGCCAAGACACGACGTGACGGCGACGACAAACGCGTTGAGCAGTTGCATCGGGATCAGCACGTTCACGTTGCCCGCGAGCGCCATCGCGACGAAATACACCGCATGCACCGCCGCGCACGCAGCCAGCCAGTTCAGCTTGTGCAACGTGGACGAGCGTGCGCCGAGCGCGAGCATCATTGGAATTTCGCTCAGCGCGCCGAGCCCGAGCATGATCGACACATCCAGCCGCGAGCCGTTCAGACCGTGCACGATATAGAGCGGCAGCACGATCATGGTCGCGTTCGCAGCGAGCCCGATCAGCGTCAGCGCGACGACCGCGCGCCAGATATCGTTCTGCGAGGCGACGGCGATTCCCGCTTCGTGGGCATCGTCGGCGGGCGCCTTCAGCGGTGGCACGGTAATCGAAGAGGCCGGCTCGGCCGCCGTATCCTCGACCGTATGATCGCCGAGGTGCCCGGTCGGCTCCTTCGTGCGCGAGACGATCGCCGCACAGGCCGCGAAGCTCGCGGCGGCGAACAGAAAGAGCCCGTAAAAGCCGGTGCCCGCCAGCACGAGCGCGCCCACGGCTGGCCCGAACACCCATGCGGCCGACAGGATCGTCCGTAACGACGCGCTCGCGAATGCCCGCCCGGCGTCGTCGGCCACGGGTAGCGCGGCGCGGCTGAACGAGAACACCAGCGAAATCGCCGAGCTGCCCGCGCCGATAAACACGACGCCCACCACCAGCAGCAGCCGGTAGTCCCGCACCACGCACAGGCACAGGTAACCGAGCGTCGCCGCGGCGAGCGAGGCCAGCAAAAGTGGCCGGTGGCGCCCGCTTGCATCGCTCCAGCGGCCCGCGAGCGTGCTCGCCAGCACGCCGCTTGCCGCGATCAGCGTCATGAAAAGACCGAGGCGAAGCGGCGTCATACCTGCACGTTCGATACCGAACAGCGACAGATACGGGGCGGTAAACGACATCGCCACGCCGAGCATCAAGGTTGCGCCCGCAAGCGGTTTGAAACCGGGGATGCGCAACAGATCGAAAAAACGTGAGTTCTTCAGCACGGCGCGAAGGTCAGGTGAAGGCACAACAAAGGGCTCGGCATGGGGGCGACCGTCTGGAATACAGCGTCGACATGATCATCGCGGCACGGTGGCCACGCTCGATGACGAAGCATTATCGGGTGTACCGGTCCGATCGGTAAACCCGTATTCAATGCTCCCAACATGCGCGGTTGCGCGATGAATACATGTCGCGTCGAAGCGTCAGCGGGCTCGCCCGGCTGCACGCAGGCAACGGGCGGGTGCGTCATAATCCCGTGGGACGTTGCAGGCGCCCCGGATGGCGGCCGACTGGCACAGATTCCGCGGCACGGCCTCGATCATCGAACCTCAACCGGACTCACCATCATGCCAACATCATCTGTCAGCCGCCGCGCTGCGTTCCGACGCAGCGTGAATGAACGCCGGGGCCTCCTCGTACCCGGCGCGTTCAATGCGATGAGCGCACGCATCATCGAGGACGCCGGCTTCGAGGCCCTCTACCTCACGGGCGCGGGCGTCACGAACATGTCGCTCGGGTTGCCCGATCTGGGCTTCGTCGGACTGAACGAAATCGCCGAACACACGGCACGGGTGCGCGATGCGGTCTCGTTGCCGCTGATCGTCGATGCCGATACGGGCTTCGGCAACGCATTGAACGTGCGGCACACAGTGCGCACGCTGGAGCGCAGCGGCGCCGACGCGATCCAGTTCGAAGACCAGGTGATGCCGAAGAAATGCGGCCACTTCTCCGGCAAGGAAGTCGTCCCGACGGGCGAGATGACCGGCAAGATCCGCGCGGCCGTCGATGCGCGCGAAGACGGCAACCTGCAGATCATCGCGCGCACGGACGCAGCCGCGGTGGAAGGTATCGAAGCGGCGATCGAGCGCGGCCACCGGTTTATCGAAGCCGGTGCGGACATCCTCTTTATCGAGGCCACCGAATCGCTCGCCGACATCGAACGTCTGCCGGGTCTCTTCACGAACACGCCACAGCTCGTCAACATCGTGATCGGCGGCAAGACGCCGGTGCAGTCGCGCGAGGTGCTCGGCAAGCTCGGCTACGGCATCGTGCTGTACGCGAACGCCGCGCTTCAGGGCGCGGTGCTCGGCATGCAGCGCGCGCTCGGCGCGCTCAGGGAAAACGGCCGGCTCGATGAGGATCCTTCGCTCGTCGTGCCGTTCAACGAGCGCCAGCGGCTCGTCAACAAACCGCTCTACGACCAGCTCGACAAGCAGTACGCCGCCGACGACAAATAAGACTCGCTTCACGACATGACCCACACGACCCCACCCGCTTCACCGGTTTCGCACGTTGGCTGGCTGCCGTACATCGTCGCGGCGACGTTCTTCATGGAGTACCTCGACACGACGGTGATCGCCACGGCGCTGCCGCAGATGGCGCACTCGTTCGGCGTCGGGCCGAACAGCCTGAGTCTCGGCATGACGGCCTACATGCTCGCGCTCGCGATCTTCATTCCCGCGAGCGGCTGGGTGGCGGACCGGTGCGGCTCGCGCACCGTGTTCTTCAGCGCGATCGTCGTGTTCACGCTGGCTTCGGTGCTGTGCGGGGTATCGCAAAACGTGGTGCAGTTCACCGCGGCGCGCGTGTTGCAGGGTATCGGCGGCGCGATGATGGTGCCGGTCGGCCGGCTGATCGTCGTGCGCAGCACTGAGAAAAGCCGCCTCATGCAGGCGATTTCGACGATCACGTGGCCCGCGATCGTCGCACCCGTGGTCGGGCCGCCAATCGGCGGCTTCATCACGACTTACGCATCGTGGCGCTGGATCTTTCTGCTCAACGTGCCGTTCGGTCTTGCGGTACTGGCCGCCGTGGTCGCGCTCGTGCCGAACCTGCGTGGCGGCGAGAGGCGTCCGCTGGACGTCGTCGGGCTCGTGCTGAGCGGCACGGCGCTCACCGCGATCCTGTATGGCGCCGAGCTTGCGAGCCAGCCCGGCGACAACGCGTGGCAAGCCGCGGGGCTTGTCGTCGCGGGGGTCGTACTGGGATGGATCGCATTCCGGCACGCGCGCAATCATCCGCATCCGCTCATCGACGTGTCGACGCTGAAAATCCCGACGTTCTCCGTGACGATCGTGACGGGTTCGCTCACGCGTATCGGCATCGGCGCGGTGCCCTATCTGATGCCGCTGCTGTTCCAGATCGGCTTTGGGCTCTCCGCGTTCAAATCCGGGCTGCTGCTGCTTGCAAGCGCACTGGGCAATCTCACCATGAAGGCGCTCACGACGCGCATCCTGCGACGCTTCGGCTTTCGCTACGTGTCGATTGTCGACGTCGCGGCGGCGGGTCTTTTCGTCATCGCGATCGGCCTGCTCACGCCCGCTACGCCGCTCGCGCTGGTGCTGATCGTTATCTTTGTCTATGGCGTCGGGCGTTCGATGCAGTTTTCGCTGCTCGCGACGCTAGCCTATGCCGACGTCCCGCAACCGCAGATGAACGCAGCGAGCACGCTGTGGAGCGCGGCCGCGCAGATGACCATCGGTCTCGGCATCGCGTTTGGCGCGGTGTCGCTACGGGTCGGTGCGTTGTTGAACGGCGAAGCGAGCGGGCATGCGTTCACGCTCGACGACTTCCGCCTCGCCTTCCTGTTTGCCGGTGTCGTGACGCTCGTTTCCGTCATTGGCTATATGCGCATGGCACACGATGCAGGCCAAAGCGTCGGTGGCGGTACGCTCCGGCAGAACGCGTCATGATCGCGATAGCATGGCGACCGGCGCGGCGACAACCAGGAATAAGCGAATGGCGTTCGATGAGCGGGTGCTGAACGGAATGGGCGTGTTGACAGCGATCGTCGACACCGGCAGTTTTGCCGCGGCGGCCGAAACGCTCGATATGTCGCAGTCCGGCGTCAGCCGTTCCATCGCGCGGCTCGAAGCGCGGCTCGGTATCCGTCTCTTCGATCGCACGACGCGCGCGGTCACGCTCACCGACGAAGGCCGGCGCTTCTACCAGCAGATCATGCCGCTGCTGTCGGGTCTCGAAGAAGCCGCGGCATCGGCGGCGCTCGGTGCGACTGCCGTGCGCGGCCGTTTGCGTATCAACGTTGATCCGTTTTTCTCGCGGCTCTTTCTTGGACCGCGTCTCGGTGCGTTCATGGAACGCTATCCGGATCTGCACGTCGATCTCGTGACACGCGATCAGCTCGGCGATATGGTGGCGGACGGTTTCGATCTCGCGATCCGTTTCGGCGAGCCGCGTGCGTCGACACTGATTGCCCGCAAGTTGCTCGACACACGTATCGTCACGGTCGCATCGCCCACATACATCAAACGACACGGACGTCCGCTAGCGCCCACGGATCTCGAACGCGAACCGCATGTCTGCATCAAGTTTCGCGAGCCTGAAACGGGACGGCCGTTCCCGTGGGAGTTTCATCGCGGCAAGAGGAAGGTAGTTATCGAAGCACGCGGACATCTCACGATGAACGATGGCGGCACGCTGCACAGCGTGTGTCTCGCGGGCTATGGCATCGCGCAGATTTTCGCGCTGGGTGCGGAACAGCTGATAGCGAGCGGCAAGCTCGTCGACCTGTTTCCCGACTGGGCCGACGAATCGTATCCGCTCCATGCGATCTATCCTTCGCGTCAGCACGCGCCCGCCAGGGTGCGGGCGTTCTTCGAATTCATTTCCTCGCTGACGGGCGGCCCTTTCGATACGCCCGCGACGTAAACCCGGTGTGATTCACGTCGCGCGCGCCGCGGGTCAGTTCGTGCTCTTCGCAGCGGAAGCACCCGAGGGCGCGGTTCCGTCGGCCGTCAACTGCGCATACACATCATGCGACAGTTCAAGCAGCGTCTTGCGGTCGATCGCGCCCGACACCGCATAGCCGAAGTCGCCATCCACCCAGTAGAACACGTTCACCGATCCGTCCTGATAGAGCTTGAACGCGGTCGTATCGGCGCTCACCTTGCGGTGCGAAATGCACAGCGTGATGCGCTCGCCCTTCGCGTCGTGATACATGAACTGCGCAACCGGGCCATCGGCGCCCGGCAGCAGACGCCCGCCCATCAACTCGAAGCCAGTCCGCGTGAGAACCGGCGGGCGCACGTTCGTGCCTATCCGGTTCGACAGCCACGTCACCAGTTCCTGTTCACGGTCCGCGCCCACTTCCACCGGCCGCGTCACTTCGGGCGCGTACAGCACATGCGCGATCGCGGACTGCCGCGCGAACGATTCCGCGCCGTCCATACTCACCCGATGTCCGGCCACATTGCCGGCGTCGCCGGTCACGACGATGGCGGCCTGCCGGCCCATATTCGTCCCCACGCCGATGCCGACGCCAAGAATCAGCGCAGCGGCCATGCCGGCGAACTGCGGCCAGTTCAATGCGTCGCGCCAGCGCCGCTTCACTGCCAGACGCAGTCGCGCCGGCACCGGTTCGCTGAGCACGCGGTCATAGCGCTCATGAAACATGTTGTTCAGCGAGAAATAGTCGCTGACGCGCGCGGCCAGTTCGTCGTTCGTTTCGAGCAGCCGGTCGATTTCCTCGCGACGATGTGCGGCCAGCGATCCGTCGACGTAAGCGTGCAGTTCTTCTTCGCTGATCTGACGTGGATCGTTCATCGCACCACCTTCAATTTCGCACCCGGCTGTTTGCCCGACATCAGCGCACGCAACCGCTCGCGTCCCCGCGAAAGGCGCGACATCACGGTGCCGATCGGCACGCCGAGCGCCAGCGCCACATCGGCATAGCTCATTTCTTCCAGCCCTACCAGCAGCACGACTTCGCGCTGATCGTCCGGCAGGCGCTGCAATGCGAAGTCGAGATCGCGCACCTCCAGCGACTGCGACTGGTTGCCCGTCACTGCGAATTCGCTTTCCGGCAGTACGTCATCGTCGACCGACACATGGACCGCGCGTGCGCCAGCCTTGCGGACCTGGTTGATGAACACGTTGTGCATGATCGTGAAAAGCCACGCGCGCAGGTCCGATCCGGGCCGGAATTGTCCCGCATTGCGCAGCGCGCGCTCCAGCGTGTCCTGCACCAGATCGTCGGCCAGCTCGCGATTGTTGATCAGCGCGCGCGCGTAACGACGCAGCCGCGGCACCTGATCCATCAAACCATCACGGACGCTCATCGCGCTTCCTTTTCCTTTCAGTCCCGGCGCTGCGGGCTCGAACGCAAGATCCACACAGAGCAAACAGCGTATTCAGCACTTTATTCCGGCACGTTGCATTTTTTCTTCCCGATGCCTGCGCGCCTCATCGCGAAACCAGCAGATCGGCTGCGCGCATCAGACCGTGCGTCCTCGCGCCACCTGCAAGCGCGTACCGCCGGTGCCCCACGCTCCACTCCAGCACGCGGTTTTCGCCCACCCGGCGCGCCCGCCACTGCGGTTGCGCAGCCGCGGTCATATCGTGCACCGAAAGCAGTACCGCCCGCTCGCCCGCTGCATTGCAATAGACAAAGCCACGTGCCTCCACAAACCCGCCGACCGGCAACGTCGTGACCGCGACCGGCCGGAAACCGGCGCGGGAAAGATCGGGCGCCACGCCCAGTAACCGCGCGTCGCTTCGACCGTCGACGGACATATGCACGACGTTTGCCTGTTCGAGCGCCATGATCGCACCCGCTTCCAGTGCCGCGTCCGGCACGTGCATCGCGCACAGCACACCCGTTGCAACGACGCCAGCCAGAAGCAGACCCACTGCGATCCTGCGGGCGTGCTGCCGCAACCACCCGCTAAACGAGGCCCGGTACAGCGTGAACCTGGCGCGCCGCGAACGACCGCTCTCGTCACCCGCCTGAAACGTCGAATGCATGCGCCAGTTGAGTTTTCCGTAAAACGCCACGCGGCGCGCTTCGTCCGGCCGCTCCTCAAGATAGCGCCGGATTTGTGCGGCACGATCCGGCGCGAGCAGGCCATCGACGAACGCCTGAATGTCGGCTTCGGACACGACAGCATCGGAGGAATGTTGAACGGAGTACATACGGATTTCGAAAGAGGCATGGAGTCTTCAACGCACGAACACGCACGGGTGCCGTTTTATTCCATCGGCAAGCTGCTTTTTTTCGAGGCGCGGCGCGCTGGATATCGTCCAGGCCGCAGAGCGCTAACACCCGCTCCATCAGGTTTATTTCCAGTCAGTTCGACATCCTCTACAGATTCTTATTTTTTCTATTCGACGCGTTTTACCGCGCTTTTTCGGGAATTTTCGAAAGAGTATGCGTGTTATCCCGAGTGCATCCCGCACAACCCACTCAGGAGTTGAACATGAAAACGCTTGTCATGATGTCTTTCTCGCTGGCCCTGCTCGCATCGTCGAGCGCATTTGCCGAAGGCAAGACGCGCGCCGAGGTTTACCAGGAACTGATCGAAGCACAACAGAATGGTCTTGCCTTCGTCACCGATGCATCGTATCCCGATGTCAGTCCCGTCTTTGCAGCGACCGTCGAGCGGATGAAGGCCGGGCGTCTCGCGAAACACGGAAAGACGACGGATATGGCGAGTAGCACCAGTGCCGTGCCCGGCGTGCAGTGAGCGTCGGGAGCACCCGACCGGCACGCTAACTGCAGGCGTTGCCCTTCCAGCCAGAAGGGCGATCTGTTCACTATGTGGTCAAGTCGCGACTGCAACAACAGGACGATATGTTCAGCCACGTGGCATTGCGCCATGAACCGTGGCATTGCGCGGCAGTCCGGTGCGGGTTTTCGCGCCGTCTGCCCCCGCACCTGCGCCTAACGTCCGCCGCCGGGCGGATGGCGCAGGTTATCGCGCACGCGTTTCGCGACGAGGACCGGAAGAAAGTCGCGAATCCGTGCGCCATCGTCGTACTGTGCCCACGTATCGGCGAACATCTTCGAGACGGTTTCGGGCGGCGTGCGGGTCTCTTCAGCGATTGCGTTTACAACTTCCTCGACGTTGGGTTGGGCCATGATCAGTGCGCGCTCCGGAACAGTGACGGAAGAAGGGAGAAGACAGGCAGAGCGTCCATTACAGGACGCTGCCGTGAATGTTGCAAATTGAATCCCTCTATCAACCGGCCGGTTGGCTTTTTGTGTTCCATCTGATGAAACAGACCTTACGAATACGCAAGACTTACATCTGCGGCGCTGCCGGAAAGTCGCGCCCGGCGAGCACGTCCTTCGCGGCGAGCGCGGCGTTGATCGCACGTGGAAATCCGGCATACACGGCGATCTGCGTGATCACTTCGACGAGCTGTTCGCGCGTTCCACCGACGTTGAGCAGGCCGTGCATATGGACCTTCAGTTGAGGCGTCGCCGAACCGGTTGCCGCGAGTGCAGCGACAGTCGCGAGTTCGCGCGACAGCAGGTCGAGACCCGGCCGCGTGTAGATGTCGCCGAATCCGAACTCGATGATGAAACGCCCCAGATCCGGCGCGATATCGCGCAGCGAATCGATCACGTGTTCACCTGCCGCGCCGTCGATTTCCCGCAGTCTCGTGAGACCGTCGTCATAACGCGACGTGCCTGGCGCGGCCCGTGTAGTGTCCGCGACGACGCCCTTTTCGCCGAACACGGCCTTTGCCGCGAACACGCCGTTAAGCGCTGCGGGGAAGCCCGCATAAACGGCAAGATGCGTCATCAGTTCGATGACTTCTTCGGGCGAGGCGCCCGCGTTCAACGCACCTGCAATGTGGAACTTCAGTTGCGGTTCCGCGCCGCCCATCGATGCGAGCGCCGCGACCGTCACGAGCTGGCGCTGACGCAAATCGAGGCCCGGTCGCGAATAAACCTGGCCATACGCGAAGCTGATCGTCAGGCCTGCGAGATCGGGCGCGATATCCCCGAGTGCATCGATGATAGAAGGATGCGATGCACCTTCGATCATCGCGAGATAGTGAAGACCGACAGCCGTCGTGGAAAGTGCGTGGTTCATGGTGTCCTCGGAGCAAGAGGCCGAGCGTGATTGCCGGCCCGCTGAACACACGATATCGATCGCGCTTTCATCGCGCCAATTCATTCGGCGTGATACCTTTGGCGTATCAGAACGGGCAACGGACTTCACGAATGCAGACACGCGTCGAACTCTGGCAGTTGCAATACTTCGTCGCCGTCGCGGAAGAGTTGAGTTTTCGCCGCGCGGCAGAGTGTCTTTCGATCACGCAGCCGCCCCTCACGCGGCAGATCCAGGCGCTGGAGGAAACGGTCGGCGCGCGGCTGTTCGAGCGTGACCGCAGCGGCGTGATGCTGACGGCAACAGGCACGCATCTGCTGAAGGAAGCGCGCAAGCTGCTGGGCGACGCCGACGCGATGCTCACCCGCATACGGCAGCGCGCGGAGCAACGGCTTGAACTCCGGCTCGGCATCACGACCGTGCTCGATCCCGCGCTCTTCACGTGGCTCGAAGGCGAGCTGAAGAGCCGCGATCCCGCGTTGCAACTGGCGCAAAAGCGCCAGTACTCGAAGCAGTCGGTAGCGGACCTGCGACGCGGCGCACTGGACGCGGCCCTGATCGGCCTGCCTTCCGAAGTCGCGGACCTGAAAGTGCAGCGTCTTTTCGTCGATCCACTCGTGGCGGCGTTACCGCGTGGACACGCGCTCGCCCGGAAAAAACGCATTTCGCTCCTCGACCTCTCCGCCGACACGCTCTTCTGGCCGCAGCGCCGCGCCAATCCCGCCTGGTTCGATCACTACGAGAAGCTGTTCAAGGCGTGGCAATTCGATCCTCCGCGCGCGGCGGAACCCGCCGATCATCATGTGCTGCTCAGCCTGATCGCCGCTGGCGAGGGTGTCGCGTTGATTCCGGCGTCGCTCAAGTCGATGGCGCGCGAGGGTGTCGTGTATTGCGAGCTGAAAGAGCAGGCGGATCTGCGCATCGATGTCGCGCTCGCGACGCTGCCGGATGCGGTGAACCCGGCGCTGTCTTTATTGATGACGGTCCTGCGGGCGCATTACGGCCAGGCGGCAAAACCGGCTTCCGGCAGGCGCTGATTTCAAAGCACCAGCCGTGTCGCGAGAAAATCGAGGAATGCACGCGCTCGTCCCGACATCGCCGCGCTCTGATAAAACACCGCGCTCACCGGCTGACGCACATCGACGAGCACGTCGTCCAGTATCGTCCGCAACCTGCCCTCGCGCACATCCGTGGCGGTCATGAACCCGGCCAGACACGCAATGCCACCGCCCGCAACCGCCAGTTGCCGGATCGTTTCGCCACTGGACGCCTCGATTGCCGGTTCGATCTTGATGAAGCCGCGGCCCGCTTCCCGGAGCGGCCAGTCGTTCAGGCTTTCCGGCGCTGTAAAGCCGATCAGCCGGTGACCCGCCAGTTCCTGAATCGTGCGCGGTTCGCCGGATTGCGCGAGATACGCGGGGCTCGCCATCACGCGCAACCGGCTGCTGCCAAGCGAGCGCGCATGCAGCGTCGAATCCTGCAGCGCGCCGATGCGGATCGCGATGTCCACACGCTGTTCGAGCAGATCGACGATCCGCTCGTTACTGCTCAATTCAAGGGATATTTCCGGATACAGCGTGGCGAACTCCACCACGTGCGGCACGATGCAATGAAGCATGAACGGTGAAGCCGCGTCTACCCGTAACCGGCCGGCAGGCCGCTGACGCTGGCGAACGATCAGCTCTTCGGCGTCTTCCATCGCGGCGAGAATCGCACGCGCGCGCAGCAGGAACAGTTCACCCTCGTCGGTGAGCTGAAGGCGGCGTGTCGTGCGATGTATCAAGGTCGCGTCGAGCTTCTTTTCCAGACGCGTCAGCGCGCGGCTCACGCCCGAGACGGTCTGCTGCAACGTCTCCGCAGCCGCGGTAATCGAGCCGGCATCGATCACCGAGACAAACGCCAGCAGTTCTTCCGTGGTGGTTTTCATTGTCGATGCGCGATTCGCGACAGTCGTTTTATTGATGCGTCGCTGGAAAGCTGGCGCTGTAAGAGCAGACTATAAATGAATGTCTGCTGGGTTTACGCGTGTCCTTCTGATCCGCTGGCGCCGTGGCACCCGGGATTGTTCGGTCTTTGTGGCACACTCTCACAAGAAAGATGGGAGTTTCATTTTGAAACCACGCTCCGGCGAAGGTTCACAATCGTGCCGATTGTTGCCACTGGAGCATTCCCAACCGGCGTGGCTCGACGGCTGGTCCATGCCGAAACCTGCGGACAGGTAACGGGACCTCTCGGCCGATGCCGTTGCAGGTGGCTTTCGTCAGAATCTGTTTTCGATTCTTCTATTCGTCTATTACCGGAGGCGAACGTGCCAGGTTTACTCCCCCATGTCGACCGCGAGGGACTCCTCGAATATTCGGTCGTGTACACCGACCGATCAATCAATCACATGTCGCAGCGCTTTCAAGGAGTCATACGCGATATTTCCGGCGCCCTGAAAAAGGTCTACAACGCGAAGTCGGCGGTAATCGTCCCGGGCAGCGGGACTTTCGGCATGGAAGCCGTCGCCCGGCAGTTCGCGACGAACAGGAAGTGTCTCGTCATCCGCAATGGCTGGTTCAGTTTTCGATGGTCGCAGATTTTCGACATGGGCAGCATTCCGTCTGAATCGATGGTGTTGAAGGCGCGCCCGGTCGAACAAGGAAGGCAGGCCGCGTGGGCACCGGCTCCGATCGAAGAAGTGGTCGCTGCAATCAAGGAGAACAAGCCGGATCTGGTCTTTGCGCCGCATGTCGAAACCGCATCCGGAATGATGCTGCCCGATGCCTGGCTGCGTGCCGTGGCCGACGCTGTTCACGCCGTCGGCGGCATGTTCGTACTGGATTGCATCGCCTCCGGTACGATCTGGGTGGACATGCAGGCCAGTGGCATCGATGTCCTGATCAGCGCACCGCAAAAGGGATGGAGCGCGTCACCCTGCTGCGCACTGGTCATGCTCAGCCCTCTCGCTCGCGAAAGAATCGACGCAACAACCAGCACCAGTTTCGCCTGCGATCTCCGCAAGTGGCTGCAGATCATGGAAGCCTACGAGAACGGTGGGTTCGCGTACCACGCCACGATGCCCACGGACAGTCTCGCGACGCTGCGCGACGTCATGAAGGAAACCGGGGCATATGGCTTCGACAAAGTGAAAGCAGAGCAGCTTGAACTCGGCACGCGCGTTCGCTCACTCCTGGTTGCCAGGGGTTTCAAAAGCGTGGCGGCCGAAGGTTTTCAGGCTCCGGGCGTCGTGGTCAGCTACACGGACGATGACGGCATACGATCCGGCAAGAAATTCGCCGATGCCGGCTTGCAGATCGCGGCCGGCGTTCCCCTCCAATGCGACGAGCCTGAAGACTTCAAGACCTTCCGCGTCGGATTATTTGGTCTGGAAAAACTGCATGACGTCGAAGGCGCGGTCGCCAGACTCGCCAGGGCGTTGGACAGTATCCTTTAGGGCGCTTTTCCGGGGCATGTGCGCATGGCTCGCCCCCGCAACCGCATCGGCAGGAGGGTCCTGGGAACCTGCCGGAATAGCGATGCGCACGCTTCGGCCTTTGAGGACACTGGATGACTCCGGGCTTTATTGAGCGTCGCTGGACGCTACACAACATCGGTCCGGTCTGTTAGCGGTTCGGGTCAGGGCTCGTGGCCTGACGTTTGTCCACGGCGGTTTGACCATTTAACCGTTGCCCAATGACGATGGGAAAAACCCGTGATATCTGAAAGTTTTATCTGTGATGGACTGGTCGGGGCAAGCAACCGCGCCCACGGATGCGAGCGTCTCCATAGTGGTGGAACGATTGGAAACGAACGTCCATTGCGTCGGTTCGTCATCCGGCAGCGGTGACGCATGGCACCGCTCCAGGGCAGCTAGCAGGGCTTCGCGGTCCGGTGTATGAATCACGAACCCCTCGTTCGCCAGCGCCGCATGGTCGAGTCCGAGCTCGCGGCAAATCTGCATCCGCAAGGGCGTTTCCGACTGACTGGCAAGCCGCGACCGCTGGACGAGTTGATAGATCGTCGCATCGACAAGGACGCCTTGCTGTTGTAGTGGCGTCGTTTGCCACGCCTCCGGTGGACAGGCCTTGTTTTCCGGCACCCATGGTACGAAGGGGTTGATTTCAGCCGGATAGATCCTGCAGACCAACGGACGTTCATCGTAAATACCGCACAGCATGTCGGCGCGCAGGTTGGGACACGCGCCAGCGAACGCCGCAGTGAGAATGACCGAGACGCGCACCGGTAACGTTCCGCTCAAGACGGCTGACGAACGCGCCCGTTTGTACGCCGCCTGGACATTGCTGGCTTCTGGCTCGACCGGCCACGGAATTGCTTCGCAGAGGATCTCCAGTTGTCCGCCACGTTTTAGCCAGTCGATCGACTCGGCGATTGTTAGCGGCAGGCGCAAATCGTGGCAGCACTGGCCACATGTCGTACAGGCGAAATTGATATCGTTCACGCTGTTTGTCCCTTCAGGTTCGGTTGTGTCGTGCCTGGTCGGGCCAGCGCCGAAATTCTTACAGGGACACAAGAGAAATAGGTGAGGCGTTGTCGTGATCCAGTGGGCCGTGTGCGCTACGTCGGTTCTGTGGGTGATATAGCGTCCGCGCCTGGATCGAACCGCGCGTATTTCCGTCGAACAGGCCGGGGCTCGGGCCTCTTGTGAGACCTCGCTCGAAACCCTACAAATCCATGACGCAAAACCTTCCTGAAAGATCCCGTTTCTTGACTCCGGTGAATTGTGCTGGCTCCTTGTGCTATCCGAAGGCGGATTTTCAGTTTTCGGGGCAAAAATGGCCAGGATCAAACACTTCAAGACCAACGGCTTCCGGGACTCCACCTGGAGTTACCGCGGGCTAGCATCTATCCTTTGTCTTACCCCTTTGGTTGCCAGTGGCGCCGACGATATCTTCCGCATTCGTCGATGGTGGCTACCGTCCAGCAAGGGCAAACCCAAAAAGGAGAAAATCAGATGTCACGATCCATCTCGCGGCGCGCTTTCATGGTATTCGCTGGCCTGGCCCTGATGGGCACGTTGAGCCTGGCGCAAGCTGCGCCGGTTTCATTTACGGTGCCGTTGACGGGCGCCCAACAGGTCCCGCCGGTGCAGACCTCAGGCACTGGCAGCGCTGACCTCACATACGACCCCAGCACGCGGGTCGTAACCTGGAACATCAGCTTCAGCGGATTGTCGAGCCAGGCCACGATGGCGCATTTCCACGGCCCCGCCCCGGCCGGCAAAAACGCCGGCGTGAAAGTCTGGCTCTCCCGGAAAGGCAGCATGGAGATGACGAGCCCGATCAGCGGCCAGGCCACGCTGTCCCCGGACGACGTCAAGATGTTCGAAGCCGGTGATATGTACATCAACGTTCACACAAAGAACAATCCGAACGGCGAAATCCGCGGCCAGGTCGTGCCGCCGAAGAGCAACTGACGCAACCCGTGAAGCGGCGCCCTGAGTTCACGTTCGCGGCAAGCTCAGAGATAAGCCGCGAGCAGCATCACCACGGCAGCGCCGACGCCGAGCGGCAGCAGCGCCAGCAGCGCTGGCGTCTGCCGCGGCGCGTCGATGGATGACGGCAACAGCTTGTAGCCGGTCAGCATCGGACGCAGCAGGTCGTGTCCCTTCGCTATCGCGTAGAGCGCGATCACGAGCACGTGCAGCGCCACCGCGGCGAGCAGCATATCCCAGACAAGCCCGTGCAGCGTCGAGATAGCGTTGGCGAGCCACGCGGGCACCACTTCGCTCAACGGCCCTTCGTCGGCGATGTCGTTGTTGATGTAGATCCCGCTCAGCGTCTCGACCAGCAGCAAGGCAAGCAGCAGCAGGACCATCCAGCCGCCGGCCGCATTGTGGCCCACCTGCACATCCGGCTCGCGGCGAAACAGGTGCCGCAGATGACGAAGTGCCGCCGCGGGCGACGCCACGAAACTTCGAAACCGCGCGGTCTCACTGCCAAAACAGCCCCACAGCAGCCGGAAAATAACCAGCGCGAGCAGCGTCTCACCGACCCGGATGTGCCAGTCAATCCGGTTCAGCTTCAAGGTGACATAGGCCGCCGTGACCAGCATGACCACCAGCCAGTGAAACAGTCGCACCGACGCATCCCAGACCAGCACGGGGCGGCGGACAGGCTGTGTCGGCGGCGTGACCGGTTCGTGAGCGTCCATGTGTCGAGCCTCCGTCCACAAGCGGCCAGGCAGGCCCGCGATGAGCACCACGCCCGGGAATAGCAAAGCGATGACGCAATAGCCCAGTGTTCGGCCGAGCTGGATTGAAGCGGCCAGGAGGGTCCTTCACCAGCATGACGTCCATATAAAGGGAACATCACCCTCTTTTCCCCAACCGGCACGCCAGGCGTCATCTGGTACCCGGAACTTTGTCATGGCCTGCCGGGTGGCTCTTTACATGATCGATGAAGGCGCGCAGCTTCGGCATGACCTGCCGGCGGCCTGGATAGTAGAGAAACACTCCCGGTATCACCGGCGCGAACGGCTCCAGCACGTGCACCAGTTTTCCCGCTCGCAACCCTTCGACGACCATCGGTTCAGGTAGCTGTGCAAGCCCTGTGCCTTCGACTGCCGCGCCCAGCATGGTGGGAAAATCATGGGCGATGAGAGGACCCGATACGGCGATCTCGATCGCACGGCCGTCGTCGTTGAATGACCATGACGCGAGCGCGCCGCTGGATCGCCGCCATCGCAAGCATGCGTGCTGGCGCAGATCGTCCGTGCATCTGGGCCGGCTGCGCCCTGCGAAGTAGGCTGGGCTGCCGACGACGACGAGACGAAACGGTGGCGTCAACGGTACGGCGACCATGTCGGCATCGACGAACTGGCCCAGCCGGATACCGGCGTCGAACCCTTCCGCTGCAAGATCGATCAGCTCCTTGCTTGTGGCGATCTCCAGTTCGACCTCGGGATAAGCCTGGCAAAAGGATGCGATCAGTGGTTCCAGCAGGATTGGCACTACCGCGCGCGGCACTGAAAGACGCAACAATCCGGAGGGCCGCTGGCCGAGTCCACGCGCAACCTCACTCGCGGCGACAAGCTCCTCGAAGGCTGGCTTTGCGTGCGAAAGAAACCGTTCGCCAGCTTCGGTCAGGCCGACACTACGCGTGGTGCGTATGAAAAGCGCTGCGCCAATGCGCGCTTCAAGTACACGCACCGTCTGACTGATGGCCGACGGCGTGACCCCGAGTTCCGCGGCTGCCCGGCGAAAACTGCGATGCTGGGCAACGCTCAGGAACACCTCCACGCCATCGAGCGCGCCCTGCCTGACTGTGAAGTTCTGCTTCATAGCCCGTCAACATTGTGATGAATAGTCGCTCGCGAGAGGCCATGGTACATCTACGCCTGCAGATGAGGCGTCACGCCGACGTCGACTCGCAAGCCCTGAACAATCCGCCAGGACCGTGGAGGAACCGCCGATGACCGCCGCCCCTGTTCCTGCTGGTATCGCCTCGCCGCGTCCCGCCTGGCGCGGCCTGCTCTGGATTGTCCCGCTGACGGTCCTGTGGATTGTGTTGATCTACTGGCAACCGGTTATCCCGGCTAGCGGCGTTCCAACCACGGTCCACCAACTGGCGGCCCATGGGCTTATCGCGGTCGGGTTGTGGCTGGGCCTCGAAAGCACCGACCTGACGCGGGACCAACGCCGCACGACCTGGCTGGCGGTCATGATCCCGGACACGCTCTGGTTCGCTGTCGCCTGGAGCGCAGCGATCAATGGCGTCTTCCGCTCGGGCGTCTCACCCTTGCCGTTGTTGCCGCTGGCGATCTTCCTGCCGGTGATGACCGGCGCGCCGCTGTTGCTGCTGTCGAGACGGATGGGGCAGGTACTCGATGCGATGCCGGCGACATGGCTTGTCGCTCTTCAGCTTTACCGGGTATTCGGCAGCTGGGCTCTCGCAGCCTGGCTGCATGGGGCGCTGCCCACCGTGTTCGCGTTACCGGCGGGAATTGCCGATGTGTTGACCGGCCTGTTCGCCGTGCCGGCGGCAATCGCCGTGGCGAGCGGTACGGATCAGGGGCGGAAGGCGGCGATAGCCTGGAACATCTTTGGCCTCGCCGACTCCGCCGTCGCGATTACCTTGGGGATGATCACTTCGACCGGCCGGTTCCAGTTGATCGTTCCGGGCGTGCCGGGCATCGGCGCCGGCGCTTATCCGGATGTGCTGACTCCTGCTTTCGTGGTGCCGGGCTCGATCCTGCTGCACGCGCTGTCGCTGCGCCAGCTGATCCGACGACGCGCCGGCTGATCTCGTTCCTGTCCTTCAATGCGCCAGACCACACGTAACAGGAGGCAACATGTCAACGGAACGTCTCTTCCAGGTGCATCTCGTTCTGGGGTATCTCGCGTGGCTGCTTTGCCTGCGCGTATATGTCTGGCCCAGGCTCAAATCGATGGACCCGTTCGAAGCACAACGCGCCATCGCCACCTTGCACAGCTTCCGTTTCTTCGGGCTGGTCTTCATCCTGCCGGGCGTCGTCAGTCCCCATCTGCCTGCCAGCTTCGCCGTGTTCGCCGCATACGGTGACTTCGCAACGGGAGTTCTGGCGATGCTGGCGCTACTCACAGCACGGATACGCCCACTCTTCTGGTTGTTCGTCGTAGCCTTCAATCTTGTGGGAGCGACCGACCTCATCCTCGACTACTACCACGCTATCCAGTCCGGTCTTCCCGCGCGTGCGGGAGAGTTCGGCGCCACGTACGCGATTCCGGTCATCTACGTGCCTGTGCTGATGATCACGCATATTGCCGCCTTCTATCTGCTGCTGCGCCCTCAGCCCAGGCCGGCCCGGAGCTATTTATCCTTCCGCAAGCCATGACATGACCAAAACGTGGCTTGCTGCCAGCAGGCGGCGATGACCGAAAGACGTTTCTGCATGCTCTTGAGCATGTTGAGCGCGGGCAGCGTTCAATCCGGTGATGCTGCCCGGGCGGAATGCCGGGCGTCGCGATATCGGCCAGCCCCGCACGGATCGTCAGCGCGACTCACAGGCATGCGAGTGCGTGACCATCCAGCGGATGCGATGATGTTATGTCCGATGGACCGCAATGGCCGATGAGCGGAAGACCTGGGGCGTACGCGAATGGCGAATCGACTGTGCGGATTCAGCCGGTCGATGCAACACACTTGAGGCTGCGGCCTCGTGGGCGGTAGTGTGTCGGGTTGGGGCAATGATCCAGTTCAGTACACCGGCAACGAGTCAAAAAGAAGCGGGCGGCATGTCTGATCGACACGCCGCCCGCGCTCTTTCACCGCCCGGCTTCCAGGAGATGGTTCACCCGGACCGGCTTTGTATCACTGCCACCAACTTGACAGAACAACTGCTATTGCATGCCAGACGACTCGTAACTCACATCAGTGACTAATCCATTCGGATCGACCGTCACGATCAAATCACGCCTGGAGAATTTCAGGCTAAACGCCGACCCGCTTGTCGTATGGTATGAATACACCAATGCCTGTCCATTCTTGTCCTTGATGACTGGGTAAATAGCGTAGCCCGCTGGTCTCCCCAACAGCTCGATGACTTGTGCACGGGTCGTCTTGCCTTTGACGATTGCCGTGCGCTTCGATGCATCGAAGGCACTGGCATCGTCCTTGAATGAAGAGTTAAAAACGTTAGACACCAGAGCGTCCTTCCAGAAGGCCAGTTCCAAAGATCGAGCTGGTATGGCGCCAGTGTCTAGTGGCGTGCCGCCCGTCGATGCGTAAGCGTAAGACAACAGCTTTACGTCCTCATCGTTCCTGGTGACGTTGCTCTCGCGAAACGGGTCGCCGTATTTCACCCGGACCTCAGCGAGGGTGGTCTTGCCATTTTGCAAATCCGCATCATTCGGACGTACGAAGTTCGTGCCCGCGCAGCCGCTCAAAACTCCGACTAGCACAGCACCAAGGAATATTGCTGCAATCTTGTTCATCAGATCCCCATATACACAAAATCAGTTCGGTTCCGCGTTTCCTGCAAAATCTGTTTGCGACGCGTTCGGTTTCCATATCCCTTTGAATGGTTAATATCGGCAGCATCGCGAAAATCCTTAGAAAATTTTTCGGTGCGGATTGGCGCGGCGCAATAAATCGCCCGAGACAGTCGCCAACTTCAACATAACCTTCCATGCCGCCAACTCGATGTGACGTGCGCGCTGAAGGTCCGCTTTTACGCCGCACGGTTGTCTGCGCGGTTGCCTCCTTCGGGTCGAGCCCGGCCAGGCCAGCTACCAGCGGACCGTTGGCAACCAACCTCGAACGGGCACCGTCATAACAGCCGCAAGCCGCCGTCGCACTCGATCACCGCGCCCGTCATGAAGGTGTTCTCCATCAGGAACTGCAGCGCATGCGCGATGTCCTCGGCATGGCCGACGCGTCGCACCGGCAGGGTTTCGGCCTGCTGGCGGAACAGGTCCTCCTTGACGTCGGTGGGGAATCTGTCCCACCAGGCGGTATCGACCACGCCGGGTGAAACGGCGTTGACGCGCAGCGGCGACAGTTCGCGCGCAAGCGTGCCGATCATGCTTTCGAGCGCGCCGTTGATCGCGCCCAGTCCCGCAGTGCCGGGATTGGCAATACGCGCGGACATGGCGGTCAGGAATGTCAAACTGCCGTCGCGGCGCAGGGCCGGCAGGCCAGCTTGCGCGGCTTCGATCTGCGGCCAGAACTTGGCCTCGAAGCCGCGACGCAAGGAAGCCAGATCGAGTGCGTTGAACTGGCCTGCGCCCTCGCCGCCGGAGAGCGTTAGCACCAGATGATCGATGCGACCCAGGCGGTCGAAGAAACGGTCGAGCGCAGCGCGGTCGGTGCAGTCGAGCGCTTCGCCGGTGACACGCCCACTTCCCTGAAGGCCGGCGAGCACCTTGTCCAGTTTGACCCGGTCGCGGCCGACCGCCACGACGTGCGCACCCGCTTCCTTCAGCCGCGCCACCGTCGCCAGCCCCATGCCCGACGACCCACCCAATACGACGACTTTCTGATCTTGCCAATCCATGTCGTTGCTCCTGTCGATGAAAGGAGGGGCGTCTGTCAATGTGCCGTCACATGTCTTGCAGCGCACCTCATGGCGATAGAATGCGTGTCAGACTCATATCATTCAAATCGTTTATATCGATGCCAAACATCATTGAAAATGATTTCAGGCGCTTCGACCTGAACCTGCTGCTGGCCTTTCGCGCGCTGCTGGAGGAGCGCAGCGTCACGCGCGCCGCGCAGCGGCTCTTCCTCGGCCAGCCGGCGGTGAGTGGCGCGCTCAAGCGGCTGCGAGAGGCATTCGGCGACGAACTGTTCGTGCGCACCCCGCACGGCATTACGCCGACGTCCCGCGCACTCGAACTGGCGCGACAGATCGAGCCCTTCCTTCAATCGCTGCATCAGGCGCTCACGCAGCCACCGGCGTTCGATCCGGCATACGCGCAGCGTGTGTTTCGCATTGGCTTGAGCGATTCGCTTGAGGTCCTGTTGACGCCGGAAATCATGGACCGCCTGGCCACCACGGCGCCCGGCGTGAAGCTGATCGCGCGCTCCACCGACTCAACGCGCGCGGCAGCGATGCTCGACGAGGGCACGATCGAACTGGCGATCGGTGTGTTCCCGGAATGCGTGCAGTGGCAGCGGCGCCAGCCGTTGTTTCAGTGGCGCTTTGTGAGCGTCTACAATCCGCGCCTCGTCAAGACCCGCCGCAAGCACCTGTCAATGGATGAATTCCTGCGATACCGGCACGTGCTGACTTCGTTCAGCGCGGGCCTGCACGGCTTTATCGACGAGCAGCTGGCAATACAGGGCCTCAAGCGCGATGTGGTGTTCTCCAGCTCGAATTTCGCGACCAGCCCGTTCATCGTGCGGCGCACGCCGGCGATCGCCACGGTCCCCGACTTCATCGGCCGCGTCTGGCGCGACACATTGGACCTGGCGATGAGTCCACTGCCATTCGATGTGCCGCGCTATGAGGTCTCGCTGATGTGGGCTGCCGCGCGGGACCAGGATCCGGGACTCGCGTGGCTGGCGGCGGAGTTCATGAACGCGTTTGGTGTGGACAGAGCAAGAGCGGCCCATTCTTGATGCAGGCGTTATGCGACAGCGCACAGCGTTCCCCGGAATTCCGCGATGAACTTTTTCGCGAATGGCCGTTTTAAGTCGACAGGGAAGCTCGTCGTCGGATCGCGTTCGGCCATCTTCGGTCCCTGGTCACTGCATCTGCACCGACATTCGAACGTCGACTATGCGTTGCACTGCGGACATCAACTTGTCTATCGTGTTTGCAGTCTCGTTGGGTTCCTGTGAAGAAGGGGAGTTACAAGAGACAATCGCCCACCCAATTGGACATCACCTGATAGACGCGCATTTAGTCCAGAGCTGCTCGCACCTCACGAAGAATCTCTTCCGAAAGTTCAGGGTCATCAACCGCGCGAGCCAGAATGATGGCTCCGACGATGCTCGAAAGCGTATGAATCGCATCGCGACGGGCATTTTTCTTTTTTGCCTTTGCAAGTGGCTCGGCTAGACCTCTGAGCGTACCCTCCACATGCCGCGTGAATGCGGGTTGAGCCGCAGGCTCGCGCGCAATCTCGCTCCCCAATGCTGCGATCAGGCATCCGTTTCCCCTCTCGTCGCGGTGTTGTTCAGTGAGATATCCGTCGACATATTGAGTCATTGACCCACCAGAGGCCGCACTTTCCTTCATGAAGTCGAGCGCTTTGGCCGATGCATCTTCAATGCTCTCCGAAATCAGATTCTCCTTCGACTCGAAGTGATTGTAGAAGGCGCCGTGTGTAAGCCCCGTCGCCTTCATGATCTCGCTGAGGCTGACCCCGGAAAATCCGCGCTCGCGAAAGAGAATGGAAGCTTGTTCGAGGATGCGGGCATGCTTCTCCGCGGTCTCCTCTGGTGGGTAACGCATACGTCCTCCGGAAAAATGGCAAGAAAGGTGTTGACGACAAACAGTATATCCATCATGCTTCATTATCGAAAGCATGATGGTTGTCATGTTTGAGTGTTGCCCTTTCGGACGGACCGTCGATCGTGCGCTTTATAACATGATGACCATACTGCTTGAGTGGCAATTGCGGCATACAGGCTTTGGCCAGGTTCCTTAAACTTTCGAGGTCTATATGAAGAAATTTCTCGTCACGGGTTCCACTGGCGCTACGGGCGCTCCCACCGTTCGCTTCCTGCTGGAGAACGGCCACCAGGTCGTCGCTCTTGTTCGCCGCGAAGACAACCGCTCGAAGGCACTGAAGGAACTGGGCGCGGAAATCGTGCTCGGTGACATGCTGAAGATCGAAGATGTCCGTGGCACGATGAAGGGTGTCGACGGCGCGTACTTCTGCTATCCGCTGACCCAGGGCGCAGTCGAAGCAACGGCGATCTTTGCTCAGGCTGCCAGCGAGCACAATGTGAAGCAGATCGTGTACATGTCGCACCGGCAGTCGCGCTCGCACGCACGCAGTCCGGCAACGATGAATCACTGGCTCTCCGAGCAGATCCTCGACCGCTCGGGCGTTCCGACCGCGCATCTGCGAGTCAACTTCTTCTCCGAATGGATGCTGTACACGGCGGCTGAAATCCGTGCCGGCCGTTATCTGACGCCGTTTGACCCGGAAAGCCGCTTCGTGCCCATCGCCGCTGTCGACATCGCACGTGTCGTTGTAAAGATTCTCGAGAATCCCGACGCGTTCGGTAGCAAGGTCATCCCGGTCACGGGCTCGCGTGAAGTGAGCCACATCGAACTGGCAGGCATCCTCGCGACCACGCTTGGAAAGGACGTGCGCTTCGAGCAGGTCACGCCGGACGAATTCGTCAAGATCCTCGGCTGGGATGGCGATCCTTCATTTGCGATCCATTTCAAGGCGATCAAGGTCGATCAGCAGGAACAGTTGCTGGCGGGCGTCGACAACAGCGCGGCTGAAATCGTTGGTCAGCCGCTGACGACGCCGGAACAGTTCATCGAACAGCATCGTCAACTCCTGGCGTAAAGGGTGATACGCCGTCAGTCTCGGGTGGGCATCGCGTCGTAAAGAGCGGGACGAGCGCCTCGTATCGGGAGGATTCTCCCTTTTGCGGAAGCGTGTGTCTTTGCACTCGCAACGACGGATCAGGGAATGTCGCCGTTCCTCTCGCCGCATTGGGCATGTCCGGAACAGGAACAGGACGGCCAGATATGGCCGTCGCCACAATCATGTCGATTCTCACCCTAAACTCCTCTGTCGAAGTCTTTCGTCACGCGAACGCTGAACCGGGGACCGCTGCTCGCCACGACGTGACGGTCCGCCAGAAGACTCCTGACCGCCGAGCATCGTCTTCAAGTCGTTCGATATTTTCTGGATCCAGATTGTCTACGTCTCCATTGATCCATGCGGCAGCACCCCAGCAGTCGTGACTATCGCGCCGGATGACCCGTGACACTGGCACCCGCCTGTCTGCGCCGGTAGCCGCTGTCCCGCGACGCAAGCCAGTAATACAGCGGCGACGTCAGAAGCAGCCCGATGACCCACGAGAGATCCGCGCCATCGAGATACTTCGGCACGGGACCTGCATACATCGGCGTGTTCATGAACGGAATCTGCACGACGATGCCGATCCCATAGGCAATCAGCGCCTGTGGATTGAAGCGGCCGTAGATGCCGCCGTCTGCCAGGAAGATCGACCGGATGTCGTATTTCCCCTTGTGAATCACGTAGAAGTCGATCAGGTTGATCGCGGTCCACGGCACGAGCACGACCAGCAGCGCAAGCACGAGATCGACCAGATTGCCCACGAAATTGGTCGAAGCGCCGATCGCTCCGTAGCAGCACGCGAAGAGTATCGCGATCGACAGCACGGCACGCGCCCTGGCAGTGGGAATCCAGCGCCAGGCGAATGTCTGCAGCGACGTGATGGCCGCGAGTACCGCGCCGTAGAGATTCAGTGCGTTATGGCTGATCACGCTCAGCAGGAAGAGGACAAGCATCGGCAGTCCGAGCGGTCCGGTGGCCTGCCTGACGGCGTCCATCGAGTCGGCGCCGGGCGGGACCGCGAGCACGGCCACCGCACCGAAGACGAACGCGAGCGTAGAGCCGATCGTGCAGCCGAGGTAGGTCGCCCAGAACGTCGATGCGACACCCACGTTCTCCGGCAGATAGCGCGAATAGTCGGAAACGTACGGGGCAAAAGCAATTTGCCAGAGGGCCGACAGCGAAACGGTCGCGAGCCAGCCGGCGACGTTGAATCCGCCCCGGGTCAGGAAATCGTCCGTGGAGATATGCGTGAGGATGTAGCCGAAACCGATGAAAATGCCAATGCCGAGCACCCAGGTTCCGATGCGGTTCAGGATATGGATGACCCGGTAACCGATAATCCCGATCAACCCCGATCCCATCGCGCCGATCACGATGCCGACCGGAACCGGGACGCTGTTGTTGATGCCATGCAAAGACTTGCCGGCAAGCACGATGTTGGATGCGAAGAAGCCCACGTACATCACGCCTGCGATCACTGTGACGAGCAGCGCGCCCCATGAACCGAATTGCGCGCGGCTCTGGATCATCTGCGGGATGCCCATCTGCGGGCCCTGCGCCGAATGCAACGCCATCAGCACGCCGCCGACAGCCTGGCCGACGACGATCGCCACGATGCCCCACAACACATTCAGGTGGAAGATCTGCACGCCGAGCGCCCCGGTGACGATGGGCAATGGAGCGATGTTGCCGCCGAACCATAGCGTGAAGAGATCGCGCACCTTGCCGTGGCGATCCTCGGGCGGCACATAACCGATGGTGTGTTTTTCGATCAACGATGAAGCGTTGCGTTCCGACGTATTCAAGTTTGTCTCCTGTATCGACCGGAGTTAGCGCGTTACTCCGGTCCCATGTGTGATCAGGCGTGTTCGGCCTGCTGAATCGCGATGCCTCGCGTTCAGGAGTATTTAAGTTGCGTGGTCTTGCGGATCGTCTTGCCCTGGCACGAGACAACGGCCTCGCTATTAGAAGGCCTGCCGCTACGGCAACACCCTCGATGCATACGTCTTACGACGCAGCCGAGAGGTAATCCGCCAGACGAGCCAGCATCGCATCGCAATTGTGCAATTGCTCGACCGTGACGAATTCGTCCGGCTTGTGCCCCTGGTCCATGCTGCCCGGTCCGCACACCACCGTGGGAATGCCCACCTGCTCGAAGAGCCCGCCCTCGGTGCCGAACGCGACCGTGCCGAAGTCGCTGGAGCCGCTGAGCAACGCCAGAAGACGCGCCGCTTCGCTGTCGGGTGAAGTAGCCAGTCCCGGATAGGTGGAGAGCGGCTGAAGGCGGATGTCGGTATCGGACTTCACTGCGCGCATCTTCGGCAGCAGCTCAGCCTCGACGTAGTGCTGCAAGTCGTCGGCGACCTGGCTGGCATCGAAGCCCGGCAGCGCGCGCACTTCGAAGTCGAATTCGCATTCGGCCGGCACGATGTTGAGCGCCCGCCCTCCCCTGATCACGCCTGTCTGCACGGTGGAAAACGGCGGATCGAATCGCTCGTCGTGATGCTCGGGCTGCGCCAGCTGCTCGCCGATCTCTTCCAGGCGACCGATCATCCGCGCCGCGTATTGAATCGCGTTGACTCCATACGGCGCATAGGCCGAATGGCAAGGCGCGCCTTTCACCTGGCAGCGCATCGCCAGCTTGCCCTTGTGGCCCAGCACCGGCTTAAGCCCGGTCGGCTCGCCAATCAGGCAAAGGGCCGGCTTGTGCGTGCGCCGCTCCAGTTCCGCCAGCATCGGCCGCACGCCGAGGCATCCCACTTCCTCGTCGTACGAAAAAGCGAGGTGCACGGGCAGCTTCAGATCGCACTCGAGGAACGCCGGTACCGCCGCCAGTACCGAAGCGATGAAGCCCTTCATGTCGGCCGTGCCGCGACCATACAGACGCCCATCGCGTTCGGTGAGACGGAATGCATCGACGGTCCACGGCTGGCCATCGACTGGCACCACGTCCGTATGACCAGACAGCACGATGCCGCCTCGCTCACGCGGACCGATGGTCGCGAACAGATTCGCCTTGGTGCGCTCGGCGTTGTAGAACAGCTCGCTTTCGACACCGAGTTCGTCGAGGTAGTCGCGAATGAATTCGACCATCTCAAGATTGGAGTCGCGGCTAACGGTGGCGAAGCCGATCAGCCGTTCAAGCAGCGCACGGCTGGATCTGTCATTCATTGCCGGGCACGCCGTAGCTGGGCGCGGCAGTCGGATTCAACGCCCGCGTCAGGTAGTCCTGCATCTGCGGCCGATACGCCTGCCACAGACGGTCGAGCTGGCCGATGGGATTGTCATCAGCCCAGTCGACCCGCAGATCCGCGATGGGCCAGATCACGTCGCCCACGATCCTGAGCGCCGCCGAATGCACGGGCCCCGCTTCGCCGCCGGCAGCCATCGCGGCATGCATGGCCGCGAGCAGGCGGTCGGCAAGCGTGCCGGATGCCTGCTCGAACGCCGGAACCATTGCCTCGATCACTTCGACGCCGGTCAGCATGTTGCCCGCAGCTACGCATTGCTTGCCAGCGACGGCGTGATACGTGCCCAGCGCTTCCTTGCCGCTGAAGAACGCCGTGCGACCCTGGCCGTCGATCACCGTCACCTGCCGATACTCACTCCACTCGCTCGCGCCGAGCACACGGTCCAGCGCTGCGGCGGGATCGAGTTGCCCGCTCTCCAGAAGATCGAGAATCCGCGGGCCGAGCGCAGGCAGCGTGACGTTCTGCGTCGCCACCGCGCCCACACCTGCACGCAGCCATGGGCATCGAGCGCCTACCGCGATGCTGGACGAACTGATCGCGATTCCGAGCTGCCCGGATTCCTGACAACGTCCGACGATAGAAAATGTCATGTCCCGCTCCTCAGGCTTTCGGCGACGTCCATCCATCCGGAATGACCGCGATAACGTCGATCTCCATCAACCACTGCGGCTGACCCAACGCGACCACGACGAGGCCCGTGGAAATGGGAAACACGCCCTTCAACCACTTGCCGACTTCCTGATAGACCGGCTCACGGTAGCGGATGTCGGTCAGGAACGTCGTCGTCTTGACGATGTGAGACAGGTCGCTGCCCGCCTCTTCCAGCAACTGCTTGACGTTCTTCATCGCCTGTTCGGCCTGGGCGCGTGGATCGCCGAGGCCGACGAGGCGGCCTTCGAAATCCGTTGCCACCTGACCGCGCACATAGACGGTATTGCCAGCGCGCACGGCCTGACAAAGATCGTTGTCGAGCGTCTGGTTCGGATATGTATCCTTCGTGTTGAACATGCGGATACGGGTATGCGTGGGTTGGCTCATCAGTGCACCTTAATGCCTGGAAGAAATGGATTGCGGATCAAGGAAGCGTATGCATCAACTGACGCTCATCTCGCTGACTTTATGGGGGCGTGGACCGGTGGACGTGTCTTCAATGTTTTCCTCGCCGCGGCGATGTGCCTCGCGTTGCGATTCATCGTAATACGCCAGGTATTTACGCTGCGTAACGATGTGATCGGCGATGTGCCTCGCGTCGTGCCACACGCCCCAGATAAATGCTGAGCCGCGGCGCGACAGCCAGGGCAGACCGAGGAAATAGATGCCAGACTCCTTCGACACGCCGCGCTGATGTTTCGGCTTGCCTTTCTCATCGAAGGCGTCGACGTTCAACCAGCTGAAATCGACGGCATACCCGGTCGCCCAGACAATCGACGTCACGCCGGCTTTCGCCAGATCGAGATCGTGCAACGGGTTCGTCACGCATTCCGGGTCCGCGGGAATGATGCGGGCTTCGGGTTCTTCGGGGAGATCGAGACCGTTGCGCCCGGCATACGCGTCGGCTGCGTCCAGCAGCGACAGATAGTTCTCGTCGCCCCGCGCGATGTTCTCCGCAAGATCCGCTTCGAAGGTCACAACGCCATCGTGGAACGATTTCGTCAGACCAACCAGCGTGATGCCCTGATGTGCAAGACGCCGGAAGTCCACGGTATGGCCGCCACGCGAACCGCTCACCGCAATCGTGACGTGTTCCCTGCCGGGTTTCATGACCTCCGCGTCCCATTCGCCGAGCACGCCCAGCCACCAGCAGAAATCGCGACCGCGATAGGCGCGCGGCGGGCGATCATGCGCACCGACCGACAGATAGACGCGCTTGCCCGCGCGTTGCAACTCGTCCGCGATCTGCACGCCCGACGATCCTGCACCCACTACCAGCACGCCGCCTTCAGGTAATTGCGCGGGATTGCGATAGTCGGCGGAATGAATCTGCGTGAGGCTCGAATCCTGCGGTGCGATCGGTGGAATGACGGGGCGCTGGAAGGGTCCCGTCGCGACGACCACGCGATCAGCCTCGATCGTGCCCTCCGATGTTTCGACGGTGAAGCCCTGCCGCCCCGCATTGCGCACGACCTTCTTTACTTCCACGCCGGTACGGATCGGCGCTTCAAACTTCTTCGCATAGGCGACGAAATAGTCGGCGACCTGTTCCTTCGAAGCGAATGCGTTCGGGTCGAAATCCGCGAACTCGAGATTCGGGAATCGATCGTGCCACGCGGGGCCATTGGCAACCAGCGAATCCCAACGCCCCGTGCGCCAGCGCTCGGCGATCCGGGCGCGTTCCAGCACGAGATGCGGCACGCCGAGCCGGCTCAAATGTTCACTCATGGCGACGCCGGCCTGACCGGCGCCGACCACAAGCGTATCGATTGACGTTACGTCCACTGTCATGGCTGTGTCCTTGAAAAGGCGGAATGTTTCGATCCGGTTGCGGCCTTGCGGTCTTTGAGCGCTCGCGGCCGTTGCGCGGACCCAGTCGTGTTTCCCGCAGCGCGCTGCTGCCCGGTCCGTTCGTCTGGATGAAAATCTACGCGCCCCTTCAGAATCTGAAAAATATATTTAAAAAATGCATGGCATCGGATTTACCTATGCAAGCCTTTTTGACCGCTCCACAATGCCGCTCATCAATGCGGTCCAATGAAGGCCTTGAACATGGAGCGTCGTCGATGGAAAGTCACCTGTTGCGGTACTCGTTGCGACAGTTGCGTTATTTCGTGGTCACTGCGGAAGCGCTGTCCTTCACTGCCGCCGCGAAGCGTCTGCACATCTCGCAGCCATCGATTTCGACGGCGCTCGCAGACCTCGAAGTGTCGTTCGGCGTGCAACTCTTCATACGACATCACGCGAGCGGTCTGTCGCTCACGCAGGCCGGACGCGATCTGCTCGGGCAGGCGCGCAATCTGCTGAAGATGGCGGAGGAATTGCAGACGACCGCCAAGGAAATGGACGGCGGCATGACGGGCACCATCACGCTCGGCTGCCTCGTGTCGCTCGCGCCGCCGCTCATGCCGGGGCTCATCAGCCGCTTCACGGACGAGCACGCAGGCATCTCGTTTCGCACTGTCGAGGCGAATCAGGATGGTCTCTTGCGCGGCCTGCACGACGGCTCGCTCGACATCGTTCTCACCTACAGCCTCGACCTGACGGAGGACATCGCCTTCACGCCGCTGCTCTCGCTGCCGCCGTATGCGATCCTGCCGAAGACGCATCGTCTCGCGCGCGCCCGCAAGGTATCGCTCGCGGATCTCCTCCCCGAGCCGTACGTGATGCTCGATCTGCCGCACAGCCGCGAGTATTTCGCCGCACTCTTCGATGCGGTGGGCAGCCGCCCCGTACCGGCCTTTCGTTCATGGCAGCCAGAGGTCGTGCGCGGCATGGTGGCCAATGGCCTCGGCTATAGCATCCTGAACTTTCCGCTTAAATCGAATCGCACCGTGGATGGGGAAGAGTTCGTCATCAGGCGCTTCAAGGACAACGTCAACGCAACGATGCTCGGCATCGCGCAATCGCGAACGATGAAGCCGCGCCAGGTCGTGCAGCGCTTCGCGTCGTTCTGCGAAACCTATATCCAGCGGCTGCATATCGACGCATGATCAGGCAAGACGCAATCGTCTGCACCAGGCCTGCGCGCGCTGCATAGGTAAAAACTTTGCTTTGTATCTAAAAACAATATTCTGGCTTGCAATTTGGCTTGATAGATTGGTGTCCATGTTGAGCGCTACGCTGCAATACCTGGCGTTGGCGTTCCCACCGTGAGAAATCAAGGAGGACGCATGGCCAGTCCAGCAGGGACGATCGCAGTGCAAGCGCTTGTTGACGCGCTACAGACGGGTTGCGAACGACCATTCAGCGATGCGCATGCGATGCCGCCTGGTGTCTATACGTCGCCCGAATTCCTTGCGCTCGAGGAGCGCGCTATCTTCGAGCGTGAATGGCAATGCATTGGCCGCGCAAGTGCGCTCAAGGCGCCCGGCGATTACATGACGGCGCGCATTGGCGCGCAACCGGTCGTCATCCTGCGCGACGAACAGATGCAGCTGAAGGCGATGTCGAACGTGTGCCTGCATCGCATGTCGGTGCTGCTTGAAGGACGCGGCAACGTGCGTCGCATCGTCTGCCCGTATCACGCGTGGAACTATTCGCTGGACGGCGCGCTGCAAGGCGCGCCGCTCATGGACCGGCAAGAGGGCTTCTGCAAGGAAAGCTACCGGCTGCCCGCCGTGCGCTGCGAAGAATGGCAGGGCTGGCTTTACGTGACGCTCGACGAAAACGCGCCGTCTGTGCAGACGCAACTCGCCGCGCTGGGCGAACTCATCGGCGCGTACGGCATGTCGGACTACATCGAAACGTTCCATGAGGAGCACGTGTGGGACACGAACTGGAAGATCCTCGCGGAAAACTTCATGGAAAGCTATCACCTGCCCATGCTGCATCGCGCGACAGTAGGACCTCATTCGCGACTCGATGAAATGGAATGCCCGCCGGGCCACCCAGCCTTTAACTATCACTGGATCACGAAGGAAGCGTCCTTGCCCATCGGCAACGCGCATCCGGACAACTCGCGTCTCACGGGACACTGGCGCAAGACCACGGCGTTGCTCGCGATCTACCCGACGCATCTCGTCACGCTCACGCCGGGTTACTTCTGGTATCTCGTGCTGCAGCCTCAAGGCGTGGACCGCGTGCATATCCGCTTCGGCGGCGGGCTTGCGCCGGAGTTCATCGCGGATCCTGAAGCCAACGCGCACATGACGACGTTGAAGAAGCTGCTCGACGAAGTGAACGCGGAAGACAAACGCGGCGTGGAAACCGTCTTTCGCGGCGTGCACGCGCCGCTCGCGAAGCCCGGACACTTGAGCCCTCTCGAACGTCCCAACTATGACTTCGCGCGCTATGTCGCCAGCAAACTCGTCGCGATGCAACCCCCCACGCATTGATTACGACGCACCGTAAACAGGACGCGATCACGATGTCGAACCCTTCCTTCATCTCATTCTCGGGCGTGAGCAAGTCGTACGACGGCGCGCAATACGTCGTCGATGGCCTGAACCTCGACGTGCGCAAGGGAGAATTCCTGTCGCTGCTGGGTCCATCCGGTTCGGGCAAGACGACGACGCTCATGATGCTCGCGGGATTCGAATCGCCCACGCACGGCGAGATACGCCTCGACGGACGGCGGCTCGACGACAAGCCTCCGCATCAGCGCGACATCGGCATGGTGTTTCAGAACTACGCGCTCTTTCCGCATCTGACGATTGCGGAAAACGTCGCGTTTCCGCTCTCTGTTCGACACGTAAGCCGCGCCGAACAGAAGATGCGCGTGAAGCGCGCGCTCGAGATGATCGAACTGCCGCATCTGGCGAACCGGCGGCCCGCGCAGCTCTCCGGCGGGCAGCAGCAGCGCGTGGCGCTCGCGCGCGCGCTCGTGTTCGAGCCGAGCGTCGTGTTGATGGACGAACCGCTCGGCGCGCTCGACAAACACCTGCGCGAAACCATGCAATACGAAATCATGCGTCTGCATCGCGAACTGTCGCTCACGGTCGTCTACGTGACGCACGACCAGGCCGAAGCGCTAACCATGTCGGATCGCGTGGCCGTGTTCTCCGATGGCCGTATCCAGCAGGTCGCGACACCAAGCGAACTCTATGAGAACGCGCAGAACGCGTTCGTCGCGAACTTCGTCGGCGAGAACAACGGGCTGACTGGACGCGTCGTCAATGCGGGTGAGGACTGGGCGACGCTCGCGCTTTCGGACGGCAGCGTGATTCGTGGCCGTTGCGAACCCGGCCTGCGCGCGGGCGACGAAGCGATGCTCGCGCTGCGCCCCGAACGTGCGCATATCCCGAGCGCCGAAGGCGCGCACGTCGACGAACACAGCAACGTGGTGCGCGCACGCGTCGAGGAACTGGTGTACTGCGGCGATCATCATCGCGTGCATCTCGCGCTCGGTTCGCGCGATTCCTTCGTCGTGAAAGTGCCTAATACGCAGCGCCATGCGCTGCCCTCGCCCGGCAGCACGATCGAGATCGCCTGGCGCCACGATGACTGCAAGATTCTCGCGATGAGCGTGCCACGCAGCGCGCCCACGCTTCACGTATCCACGCCGCCCTCACCTTCCCTCATCACGACCGCACCTGCAGGAGCCAACTGACATGCGCACCCACATCAAAGCACAAAGCGCCGCCCTCGCTGTACTCGCCGCAACCGCATTCACCACCGTGACCACGCAGGCAGCGGAGACGCTTTCCGTCGTGACCTTCGGCGGCGCGTATGAAGCTGCGGCCAGAAAGGCCTATTTCGAACCGTTCACGCAGGCCACGGGCATCGGCTTCTCGACCGAATCGTATGACGGCGGCCTCGCGAAACTCTCCGCGATGGAGCAGGCGAAAAACACCACGTGGGACCTGATCGACCTCGAGACGAACGACGCGATCACCGCCTGCGACGAAGGTCTCCTGCAGAAGTTCGACAGGAAGACGATCGGCAAGACGAGCGATTTCATCCCCGGCTCGATCAGCGATTGCGCGGTTGCGAGCATGGTCTGGTCGACGATCTATGCCTACGATGCGAGCAAGCTCAAGACCGCGCCAACGACCGTCAATGACTTCTTCGATCTGAAGAAATTCCCCGGCAAGCGCGGCCTGCGCAAGTCGCCGAAGGTGACGATGGAATGGGCGCTGATCGCCGACGGCGTCGACCCGAAGGATGTCTACAAGGTGCTGGGCACGCCCGCGGGCGTGGATCGCGCGTTCAAAAAGCTCGACACGATCAAGCAGAATATCGTGTGGTGGGAGTCGGGTGCGCAGGCGCCGCAGCTGCTCGCGGACGGCGCGGTCGTGATGACGCAGGCCTACAACGGCCGCATCGACGACGCCGCGAAGAAGGACAACAAGCCGTTCAAGGCCGTCTGGGACGCGCAGGTCTATGACTACGACTGGTGGGGTGTGCCGACGGGCGCGAAGCACACCGACGCCGCAATGAAATTCATCGTCTCTGCCTCGCAGCCAAAGGCCTATGCGGACCTGTCGAAGTACATCGCCTATGCTCCGCCGCGCAAGGACGCGATCGCGCTCATCGACAAGCAGCGCCTCGCCGATCTGCCGACCTCGCCCGAAAACTTCAAGCGCGCGTTACAGATCAACGCGAACTTCTGGGCCGACAACGCGGACCAGATCAACAAGCGCTTCCAGGTGTGGCTGACGCAGTAACACCTTCGTCCGACGAGAGCCCAACTTGACTACTCACATGCCCGCTTCGGCCCCCACCAGGGGCCCGGGCTCTCCGATGAGAGCCGACGGCCGCGCGTCGTTTCAGAAGGCACACCGACGCGCATCGATGCAGGCTCTGTTGCTTGCACTGCCGCTACTTGTGTTTCTGCTTTCGACGTTCATCGCGCCGATCGCGCTCCTGCTCGCGCGCAGCGTGGAGAATCGCGAAGTGTCCGACAGCATGCCCGCGCTCACGCGCGCGCTCGATGCGTGGGATGGACGCGGCGTGCCGGACGAGCGCACGTTCGCCCTGCTCGCCACGGGGCTCCGGGAGGCGCAGCAAAGCGGGCAGCTCGGCACTGTCGCGCGGCGGCTGAACTTCGCTCAGGCCGGGTTCCGCAGCCTGTTGATACGCACCGCGCGCCAGTTGCCCACCGATGCACCGCCCGCGTGGAAACCGGCGCTCGTTGAACTCGATGAACGCTGGAATTCGCCGGAGACGTGGCGCCTGCTGAAGCGGGCCGCCGCGTCGCCGACACCGGACTTTCTGCTCGCCGCCGTCGATGCGCAAGTGACACCACAAGGCTCAGTCGCGTTCGTACCGGACAACGCTTCCGTCTATCGGCAGGCGTTCGCCCGCACCATCTCGATCAGCGCGACCGTCACGCTGCTGTGCCTCGTGCTCGGCTATCCGGTCGCCTGGCTGCTCGCGAATCTGCCTGCGAAAAGCAGCAACCGGCTGATGCTTCTCGTGATCGTGCCGTTCTGGACTTCGCTGCTCGTGCGCACGACCGCATGGTACGTTCTGCTGCAACCGGGCGGCGTCATCAACAGCCTGCTGATGGGTCTCGGGCTCGCCACGCATCCGCTGCCGCTCATCTTCAACCGCACGGGCGTGCTCATCGGCATGACACACGTACTCCTGCCTTACATGATTCTCGCGATCTACTCGGTGATGAAAAGCGTATCGCCCGTGTACGTACGGGCCGCGCAATCGCTTGGAGCGCACCCGTTCACCGCGTTCGTGCGGGTCTACATTCCACAGACGCTGCCGGGCGTGGGTGCGGGCTGCTTCCTCGTGTTCGTGCTCGCGCTCGGCTACTACATCACGCCCGCGCTGCTCGGCGGCGCCGGCGACGAGATGATCAGTCAGCTCATCGCGATACAGACCAACACGCAACTGAACTGGGGCCTCGCCGGTGCGCTCTCGGCGTATCTCGTGATCTTCACGGCGATCTTCTATTTCCTGTTCAACCGCATCGTCGGCATCGACCGCCTGCGCTTCGGTTGAATCACGGCTGAAACCAGGTCGAAACACGCGGACGCGACGAAGGAACGACATGCAGGGTCAACGCAACAGAGTACTGACGGAACGCATCGCCGCGCGCTGGGTATGGCTGCATGCAGCGCTTGTGCTGTTCTTCCTGATTGCGCCGATTCTCGCGATCATCCCGCTCTCGTTCAATTCGGGATCGTACTTCTCCTACCCGTTGCAGGGCTTTTCGCTGCGCTGGTATGAGCAGGCGCTCACGAGCCCGGACTGGCAACGGGCGCTGCTGAACAGCATCGGCATCGGCTCGGCATCGACGCTGATCGCCACGTGTCTCGGTACGCTCGCCGCGCTGGGCATTTCGCGCGCGCAGTTTCCGCTGCGCTCGCTGATCATGCCGATCATCATCTCGCCGATGATCGTGCCGATCGTCGTCGTGGCCGCGGGCTTTTATCTGATCTTCGCGCCGCTCGGCCTCGTGAACTCGTATCCCGGCGTGGTGCTGGCGCATGCGGCGCTCGGCACGCCATTCGTCGTGATCACCGTGACGGCATCCCTGCTTTCGTTCGATCAGAGTCTGTTGCGCGCCGCTTCCGGGCTCGGCGCGACGCCCTGGATCACATTCAGGCGCGTGATCTTGCCGCTCATCACGCCGGCGGTCGCGACCGGCAGCGTCTTCGCCTTCGCGACCTCGTTCGACGAAGTGATCGTCATTCTGTTCATCGGCGGCCCGGATCAAACAACCGTGCCGCGACAGATGTGGAGCGGCATTCGCGACTCGATCGACCCGTCGATCCTCGCCGTGGCGACGATGCTGATCGTGTTCGCAGTGCTGCTCTTCGCGAGCATTAACTGGCTGCGTGGGAGCAGGGTAACGGGATGAAGCGCCCACGCTGGTAAATTCAGCCTTACGGGTGTTTTCACGCTGTAGTGCCGGACCGCTCCCCCCATCCATATCGGGTCGCCCCCGAGACCTTCAGAGACGCATTCGCGTCGGTTCATTACCCACGCAGTTGTAAAGCCACATCCCTGCACTAGCCGCGAAGACATGCTTTCAGTTTCGGCCAGGCTGTTCATGCCGCAGCTGCCATTCCGGCCCGGCTGCCGCAAACCCCCTCCCGCGCGCCACCAGCGTCGACCATGCCTCAAAGGCATGACCACAAGCCTGGAAAGTCTTTTCCACTGCCATGATAACCAGCTAGATTACGCTTCAAGGCAGCGGCAAAAGACAAACAGCGCACTTCGTCCCGCCGGCTGCTGGCACACCACCATCATGCATTTCATCTATGCCAGAAAGGGATCCAAAATGAGCAAACCCGTCGTTTTGATCACAGGCGCACTGACCGGAATCGGCCGCGCCACCGCCTTCGCGTTTGCCGACAGCGGCGCGAAACTCGTCATCTCGGGCCGCCGCGAAGCGGAAGGCAAAGCGCTCGAAGCAGAACTGCGCGAACGCGGCGCCGATGCCGTCTTCATCCAGGCCGACGTTCGCCGTGACGAAGAAGTCGCGAGCCTCGTCGATGCCACGGTTTCGCGCTTCGGCGGTATCGATGCCGCCGTCAACAACGCCGGCACGGAAGGCACGCCCGGCCCGATTACCAGCCAGAACGCGGAGAGCTACGCCGCGACATTCGACACCAACGTTCTGGGTACGCTGCTCAGCATGAAGCACGAACTGCGCGTGATGCTCGAGCAGAAGCGCGGCAGCATCGTGAACGTGTCGTCGACGTACGGTCACGAGGGCGCTGCCTTTGCATCCGTGTACGCGGGCAGCAAGCACGCCGTCGAAGGCATGACGAAGTCGGCGGCGCTGGAAACGGCCGGCGCGGGCGTGCGTGTCAATGCGGTCGCGCCGGGTCCCACCGATACCGGCATGCTCGACCGCTTCACCGGCACGGCCGAACGCAAGGCGGCGCTCGCTTCGACCGTGCCGCTCGGACGGGTCGGCAAGCCCGACGATGTGGCCCGCGCGATTGTGTTTCTCGCGTCGGAAGCGGCATCGTTCGTGACGGGCCAGATCCTGACCGTCGACGGCGGCAAGACCGCGGGCTGAAGCCGCGCCATCCTGGCGGTGACAGCGTGCGCGCGCTGACGGTCCAACCCGGCCGTCAGCGAGAATCCCGCAGCGGCTTTATGCTCACGGAACGCGCACTTCTGTCACGCGGCGGGACACATGCCGGCATGCCCGACCGCGCTGCCGGCCAGCCGGCTTTAATGCAAGCTCCTGATCCTGATTGATCCACCTTACGAGGTCGACATGTCGAACACTACGCAGCCCGCACGCACCGTGAAAATTCCGGGTCCCGATCACCCGATCACCATCGAGCGCAACGCCACGCGCGTGGTGGTTTCCATCGCGGGCCGCACGCTCGCCGACACGCGTCGCGCGATGAAACTGCGCGAGGCCAGCTATCCTGCTGTGCTGTATATCCCGAGGGAAGACGTGGACATGACGCTGCTCGAACGCACCGATCACGCCACTTACTGCCCGTACAAGGGCGAATGCGCGTACTACTCGATTCCGCTCGGCGGCGAGCGCTCGGTCAACTCGGTATGGACGTACGAGAATCCGTACGATGCGGTCGCGTCGATCAAGGACCACGTCGCGTTCTATCCGGACCGGGTCGACGCGATCGAGGAACTGGATTCCGCTGCCTGAGCACGCCAACCCGTGCCACTCCGCCCGATCAAAGGCGCGCCGCGAGTTGCGCTTTCCAGTCGTCGGGCATCATCTGACCGCGCCGCGCGTAGTAGTCGCAGCGTGCCCATTCGATATGCTGGTAGTCGAACGCGATATCGAAGCGCCGGCTGACCGCGTCGAGCGCGCGCAACGCTTCTGGCATCACGTCCTTGCCGATGCCGTCACCTGGGATCACAGCGATGCGGTATGCAGTGCGGGGCATGCGAGTCTCCCTATATCGCTGTTTCGGTCCGACATTCAGTGTGGCAAGCCATGAATGGCTGCCACACTGAATCATCCTGCAAGATCAGGCAGCGGGAACGTCTCGCGCATCAAGTCGCTATAAGCGCGCTCGATCAGCGCAATATCGCGCGCCTGATTGCTCGCGTGGATACCGCACAGTTGCGGTAACGACAGTTCGACCGCGCGGCACGCCGGATAATCGCGCACGCGCAGCGCAGGTTCGATCGTCGTAAAGAATGCGGTCGTGGGCACATCGAAGCCCGCTGCGGCATGCACGGCCGCTGTGTCGCAGGTCAGCACACAGCGCGCGCCCCGGATCAGCGCGAGAAAATGCGCGGTATCGACGGCTGCGGACTGCACATCGACATAACGTGCGTGGTCGACCGGACCAAATCCGAGTACCGGCAGATCGTATCGCTGCACCAACCGGTCAACGAGATCCGCGCGAACGTGCCGGGGAATGCTGCGCACCGGCGTGCTCGCGGACGCGCAGAACAGGACGTATGGCTGGTTCCGCCATTGAGCTGGCAACGCCGGCAGCGATACACCGGCAAGCCAGCGGTTTGCTTTCTGGCTCGACGGGACACTCGATGCATCGACGCCCAGCGCGCCCAGAAAAAAATCGATCATGGGCAGTGCGGCGAAGTCCGGCCAGAAGAGATGATTGCCGACATCGATGACGGTGGCGCTGTCGGGAACTTCGCTCAGGGAAAACGGCAGCATGATGCGCGCCGACAGCAAAGGTCCCGCGAGCGCATACAGTTCTTCCACGAATGCAGGCGCGCGGCCTGGGCGGTAGAGCGTGAACTTCACGCCGGGGAACGCGTGCTTCACGGCCGACATCGCCGTTAGCCCGATAATCGAATCGCCGAGCGTCACACCCATTCCGTTGACGACGTGAACGTCGGGTGTCGTGCGGTAGTCGATACTGAAACGCTTTATACCGGCGTTGAAAATCCCTGGCTGATACGCCACTGCCCGGTAGCCCTCGATGCTGTCCTCGCCCGTTTCCAGATCGTACGAAGCCACGAGGCGTCCGTCCGGAGAAAAAAGCGAACCGGGAAACGTCAACGCATCGGCTGGGCTTAGAGGTTTCATGCGTCGATTCGCCTTGTATGTGTCAGCAGGGAAGAGCCAACATGATAAGGCACGACATCAAGACCGGAATGTCCGGCGACTACCCGCGGTTACAGCCGGTTACGGAATACCGGCGTGCGTCGCGATTACCGTGCTCAATCAGGGATCAGTAGTACGGGTACGGGGCGTACATGACCGGCGGCGCCACGTAGCGCGGCGGCGGTGCCATGTACATCGGTTGCGGTGCGTAGACCGGCATCTGCGGCTGCGCGATGGTGTTGCCTTTGGACGTCATGCACTGCGCGTAGGCCGCGTCGTAACGCGCCTGCAGACCGGCCGCGGAATACTGCGCGCCGTTTGCTCCCGCCGCGCCGCCGACCAGCAGGCCGCTGCCCGCGCCGATCGCCGCGCCGGCGCCAGGATTGCCCGCCGCCGCGCCCAGCAACGCGCCCACGGCAGCGCCGCCGAGCGTGCCGACCGCGGCGCTGCCCACGCCGTTCGCCGTTGCGTTCTGCGACGCCGCGGCGGCGTCGCTGGAGCGGAACGCGTAGTCGCGGCACGCGTAATCGTCCTGCTGGAACTGGTTGAGCGACTCGCCGCTACGCGGCAGCGCGACGATGCTCGGGCCGCTCGGCGGCACCACCGCGCAGCCGCCGAGTGCCAGTGCGACGAGGACCGCCGGGAGTGCGACGCGATTCATTTTCGGGCTGTGAATCATGTTGGCCTGGATGGAGTGACTCAGAGTCTCCACGTTAGGCGAATCGCCGCGATTTGTGGTTACCAGATCGTTACTGAAAGTTTTTTCGCTTACATTTGGCCGCTGCCGCCCGCGTGCGGAAATGCCGGTAGCACTTCACGCGCTCACGCCAGGATCTTGCGGTACTGCACGAATCCCGAGCGGTCCGCGATACGGTCGTACAGTTGCATCGCGTCCTGATTTGTTTCGTGCGTCAGCCACCACACGCGCGAGCAATGCGCCGCGGCCGCCCTTGCATACACTTCCTCGATCAGCTTCCGGCCGATTCCGGCACCGCGCACGTCGCTTTCCACGAACAGGTCCTGCAGGTAGCAATAGTCGCCAGCCGTCCAGCAGGACCGGTGCATGATCCAGTGCACCATGCCAACCGCCCGGCCATCGAGCAGCGCGAGCGCGCCGAATACCGGCTCCGCGGGATCCAGAATCCGGTCCCACGTGAGCTTCGTGGTTCCGGCGGGAATATCGGTTTTATAGAACGCCTGATAGCCGCGCCACAGCGGCAACCACGCATCGAAATCTTCCGGCGACAACAGTTTGATCTGCGTTTTTTCTTCGGATGTCATAGGGCGTTTTCCCGTGGTTGAATCCATGCGTGAAGTGCATGGATGCAAGGCAGGTTACGCGCGTCGTGACGACAGGAACAGTACCAGTGGACGCCATTTCATGGTGCCACCGTATTCACAACCGGGCGGCTGCGGCATGCGGATGAAAAGAGCGGCGCCCGCCCGTTGCGGCCGGGCGCCGGATAACATTACTTGCCGATGCTGATCAGCTCGACTTCGAACGTCAGGTCGCTGTTCGGCGGAATCGTGCCGACACCGCGGTCGCCGTAAGCGGTTGCCGCCGGGCACGTAAGCTTTGCCTTTTCGCCGACCTTCATCTTTTGCACGCCTTCCGTCCAGCACGGAATCACGCGGTTCAGCGGGAAGCTCGCCGGGCCGCCGTGTTTCGACGAAGCATCGAACTCGGTGCCGTTCGCCAGCGTGCCGCGATAATTGACCGTCACGACATCGGTGGCCTTGGGTTGCGCGCCATTACCTGCTGTCAGGTGCTCGACGACCACGCCCGAGGGAAGCTTTTCGGTGGTGCCCGCCACGGCGGGTGCTGCGATGAAAGCCGTCGAAGCGAGAACGGCGGCGGCGAGTGTGACGACGATAGATTTCAAATGAACCTCCAGTTAGATGCGTCGCTATTGTAAAAGACGTCGCACGGCAATTCTGTGAGCGGATGTTGCAGGCTGCCGCCCGATAGCGGCAGCCTGCAAGCCAAATCCGGCGGACAGTGTAGAGGATCACATGCCATCGCCCCGAAAAAACGCCGAAATCAGGCGATTTTTGCGTCGGACAGGGTCTGCTCGCGCAGCCGCATGTAGTCGAGCTTGTCGACCGGCGTGGCGCTTCGTTCACCCAGATCGTTCAGGTGAATCCGGTACGTTTCCCTCACGCTGTATGCGGCGATCGCGGAGATGACCGTGACGCCGAGCGTGATCGAGCCGATCATCACTGGAACGTTAGTCGATCCCGGCGGCGCGACGGTTGCGAACAGGGCCGGCAGCAACGCGGTAATCGTCGTGCCGATGTTCTGCGCAATCGCCATCGCGGAAACCCGCGAACGCGTCGGGAAAAGCTCCGGATAGAAGCTCGGGAAAATCGCGTTGTACCCCTGATAGACCACGCCCCACATGAGCAGCGACATCAGGATCGCAAGCGGCACACTGTGAATACTGATGGCGTACAGATAGCCGAACGACAGCAGCCCTGAACCCAGCGCGCCACCGATGATGAGCGGCCGGCGGCCGATTTTGTCGGAGAGGTTGCCGACATACGGGATCACGAGCACGGCCAGGATGTTGCCGAGCACGGGAATCCACAGATAAACGCTCTTGGGAAAGCCGATCCCGTACGACGGTTGCACTGCGTAGGCCCCACCGAAAACCGTCGCGACCACCGGAATGACGTTCATCAGCGAGCAGCACGCGACGGCGATCATCTCCTTCCAGCCGAACTTGAAAGCCTCGATGATCGGCGCGCGCGGTGCGCCACCTTCGGTCTCGAAAGCCGGTGTTTCCTTGACGTCGCGACGGATGATGTAGCCCGCGATCAGAACCAGTGCGCTCAGCAGAAACGGAATGCGCCAGCCCCACGCGTTGAACGCGTCTTCAGGCATGAATCGCGCGAGCGGCAGGAACACAGCGGCCGCGAGAATCTGACCGGCCTGCACGCCCTGCAGCGTAAAGCTCGCGTAATAGCCGCGCCGCCCGAACGGAGCGTGTTCGAGAATCATCGAGCTCGCGCCCGAAATCTCGCCAGCCACCGCGAAGCCCTGGATCAGGCGCAGCACGACCAGCAGCACCGGCGCAAGCATGCCGACCTGATGGTAAGTCGGCAGCAGACCCACGGCCATCGTCGAAAAGCCCATCATGAACATGCAGACCAGCAGCACGTTCTTGCGGCCTTTGGTGTCGCCCCAGTGTCCAAGGAAGAACGCACCGATGGGTCGCGCGACATAACCCACGCCATACGTCGCCAGTGAAGCGACGATCGCGATCTTCGGATTGCCCGAAGGAAAGAACAGCTGCGGGAAAATCAGTGCCGCCGCGGTCGCATAGATGAAGAAGTCGTAGTATTCGAGCGCGGAGCCAATCCAGCCGCTCGCGGTCGCCTTTCGTGTCTGATGTGTGCCGTGAGGCTCATGCTCGGTCGTGCTGCCAGCCATTTCTGTCTCCCATATTGATATGTAACCACGGTGATTCCATACTGCAACGTCAGCTAAAGCCAGAACTAAAACTAAAGCAAGAACAAAAGCCAAACCACGCTTAAAGCTCCGCGTCCGGTCAGTAATGGTGGATATGCATGCCGCCATCCACCTGAATCGCGGTGCCTGTCGTGAACGGCAGGTCGCCGGCGGCCAGCGTCGCCACCGCGCGGCCGACGTCTTCCGGCATGCCCCAGCGGTTGATCGGCGTGAAGCCCCCGGCAAGCAGATTGTCGAAGCGCTCCTGAGCGACCTGCGTCATCGGCGTACTGATCAGCCCTGGTCGCACTTCATACACCGCAATCCCGTGCGCCGCAAGCCTGAGCGCGTAAAGCTTCGAGGTCATCGCGATGGCGGCCTTCGACATGGCGTACTCGCCGCGCTCGGGCGCCGCGATCGCCGCATTCGACGACGACACGAAAATGATCGACCGCGCGCTTTCCACACCGGCCGGTTCCACTTCGAGCATCCGGCGGCTGACGGCCTGCGTGAGAAAGAACGTGCCGCGCGTGTTCACGCTGAAGTTCAGGTCGTAACTGTCGGGCGACACGTCCAGCAGATCGCCCCGCGATAAAACCGACACCCCTGCGTTGTTCACCAGCACATCGAGACGGCCGAACGTGTCGAATGCCGCATTCACGAACCGCGGATGATCGTCGAGATCGGCAAGATCGCCTTCGACGAAAGCAACGCGCGCGGACGCGGGAAACGCCGTCCGCAATCCGTCTGCGCGAGCCGGGTCGATGCGGCGGTCGGCGACCACGACATCGAAGCCGCGCGCGGCGAGCGCAAGCGCGATGCCCTTGCCGATCCCGCCCATGCCGCCGGTTACCAGCGCAACCCGTGAATCCGAATCCTGAATATCCATGACGTGCAATCTGTAGAACATCTGGGATGACCTTCCCTCGCCTGCTGCTTCGACCGTGCTTCGAGCGGGAAGATGAATCTGCACGGTTAGCGTTCGTGCAGCGCATGCCGGGAAATTACGCTTTCGGCCCGTGCACGACAACGGCGCCCAGCATAAAATGCGCGCTATTCGCGCACGGCGCGCGAACTTCGCCCGTAACCCGGGTTTCTACGGAGCAGCACCGTGAACGACAAAGACCGAATTGCAGGTGCGACGAAGGCGCTGGCTGTCATTGAAGCGTTCGATGAGGATCATCCCCGCATGAATCCGGCGGGCGTCGCGGAGCTGACCGGGCTGACCCGCACCGCCGCGCGCCGCTACCTGCTGACGCTCGCCGAGGCCGGTTACGCGGAGACCGACGGCCGGCTCTTCTGGCTCGCGCCGCGCGTGCTACGTCTCGGTACGGCCTGGTTCTCGTCGGCACGTCTGCCGCGTATCGCGCAGCCCTTCCTGCAGCGCATCACCGCCGCCGTGCAGGAAAGCGCATTGCTGGCGGTGCTCGATGGCGACGACGTCGTCTACGTGGCGCGCAACGGCAGCAGCCGGGTCACGACAGTCGGCTTCGTGCTCGGCTCGCGGGCGGCTCCGCCGCTTTCGTCGGCGGGCATGATCGTGCTCGCCTACCAGCCACCCGAGCGCGTGACGGCATTCCTCGAACGATACGAACCCAAGGTGTTCACGCCGCACACGATCGTCGACAAGGCGCGCCTGCGAGCACAGATCGACCAGGTGCTTCAGTATGGCTACGCGTTGTCGGAGGAACAGCTCGAAGTCGGCATGCGGGGTGTCGCGGTGCCGCTGCGCAATCACAACGGCGTCGTGATCGGGGCGATCAGCGTCAGCATGCAGACAGGCAAGGAGTCAGGCAGCGAAGCGCTCGCGCGCGTGCTGCCGGTGTTGCAGGAAACCGCTGCCCTGTTGCGCGCCGTGGTCTAGGCGCGCGACGCCAGGGAACGCTAAAGCGCCGCGTCCATGCCGATCGCCTCGACGGCCTTGCGCTGGTAACCGCCCGTCGCCAGCAGCAGGCTGCGCGTGTAATCGTTGTCCACCTGCTGCGCGCGAATCGCTTCAATACCCAGTTCCTCGACGATCTCGCCGTTGCGCATCACCGCCACGCGCGAGCAGAGAAAGCCGATCACCGCGAGATTGTGGCTCACGAGGATCATCGTCAGGTTGCGCTCGCGGTGCAGCCGTCGCAGCAGGTTGAGAATTTCGGCCTGGACAGATACGTCGAGCGCGGACGTCGGCTCGTCGAGCAGCAGCACGCGCGGCTCGACAATCAGCGCCCGCGCGATCGCCACGCGTTGCCGCTGGCCGCCCGAAAGCTGATGCGGATAGCGAAACCGGAACGCCGCGCCGAGCCCCACCTCCTGCAACGCAGCGACGATCCGGTCGTCCTGCCGGTCGATGCCGTTGATCGCCAGCGGTTCGCGCAAGGTCTGGTCGACGGTGAAGCGCGGATGCAGCGAGCCGTACGGATCCTGAAACACCATCTGCACGTCGCGGCGAAACGCGCGGCCAGCCTTTTCGCCGGACACATGCGCGCCGGTCTTCATCGTGCCCGAAACAGCGGGCACGAGACCCGTCAGCGCGCGCAGGATCGTCGACTTGCCCGAGCCCGATTCGCCGACGATCCCGAACACTTCGCCTTCGCCCACATGGAAGGTCGCGTCGCGCACGGCGTCGAAGTAACCGGTCTTCGTCTTGAAGCGGACCGTCAGGGCGCTGACATCGATCATTCGAACACTCCCGGCGATTGTGCGAGCCACGCCGGGTCGCGCTTCAGCACCGCCAGTTCTTCCGGCGGATTCACGAGTGGCGGACTGGCTGCCAGCAGCCCGCGCGTATAAGGGTGCTGTGCATGCACGAGATCGCGCGCCGCGCACGTTTCCACCACGCGCCCCGCGTACATCACCACGACGCGGTCGCAGAACGACATCACGAGCGGCAGGTCGTGACTGATGAAAAGGAGCCCCGTATCGTGCTTTTCGATCATCTCGTCGAGAATGCCGAGCACCTGCATCGAGACGAGCACGTCGAGCGCGCTGGTCGGTTCGTCGGCAACCAGAAGGCGCGGCCCGGACGACACCATCATCGCGATCATCACGCGCTGCCCCATGCCGCCCGACAGTTCGTGCGGGTAAGCATCGGCGACACGCTCGGGCGCGCGGATATGCACCGCTTCGAGCGCGGCGACGATCTTCCCGCGCATCTCGCGACGGGAAACCTTCGGGCCATGCAGCGCGAACGCTTCGGCCATCTGCTGCGCGACGGTCATCACCGGATTCAGCGAGTATTTCGGGTCCTGCAGGATCATGCCCATCTGCCGGCCGCACAGCTTGCGGCGCTTCGCTGCGGACATCGCCAGCAGGTCCTCGCCGTCGAACCTGAGCGCCTTCGCGGTGCAGTGCGCGGCAGGCGGCAGGAGGCCGAGCAGCGCCCGCCCCGTCAGCGATTTCCCGGAACCCGATTCGCCGACGATGCCAAGCCTCTCGCCGCGCCTGAGCGACAGCGACAGGCCGCGCACGGCGTCGACCGGCGTGCCGTCGTGCCCGCGAAAACCGATGCGAAGATCGTCGATTTCGCACAGGGGCTGCGTGGTACCGGATTGCATGTCAGCTTCCATGATGCGGGTCGAAGACGTCGCGCAGACCGTCTCCAAGCAGATTGAACGCGAGGCTCACCAGCAGGATCGCGAAGCCGGGAATCGTCGCGACCCACCACGCGTCGAGCAGCACGTTGCGGCCCGACGCGACCATGAAGCCCCACTCCGGCGCGGGCGGCTGTGCGCCGAGCCCGAGAAAGCCGAGACCGGCGACGGTCAGGATGATGCCGGCCATGTCGAGCGTCGCGCGAACGATCACCGACGACGAGCACAGCGGCACGATATACCTCAACAGGATGCGCAACCGCGACGCGCCCTGCAGACGCGCAACGTGGATGAAATCGGCCTCGACGAGCCGCAACGTCTCGGCACGCGAAAGACGTGCATACGCCGGCCACGCGGTAATCGAAATCGCGATCACCGCGTTGATGACGCCCGGCCCGAGCGCGGCGGCGAACGCCAGTGCCAGCACGATCTTCGGAAACGCGAGTGCGACGTCGGTGATCCGCATCAGCACGTTATCGACCCAGCCGCCGAAGAAACCGGCGGTGGTGCCGATCATCAGGCCCACCGGCACGACGATGACCACCACCAGGATCGCAATCGAAAGCGTGAGACGCGAGCCGTAAACCAGGCGCGAGAGAATATCGCGCCCAAGCTGGTCCGTGCCGAACCAGTGGAACGCGGAGCCCGGCGGCATGAGCCGGTCGGAAAGCACCTGCTGCAACGGATCGTGTGGCGCGATCAGCGGGCCGATTGCCGCGATGACGATCAGCACCGCGAGAATCACGAAGCCGAATACCGACAGTGGATTGCCTGCAAAACGCTGCCAGCGTCGATACGCGAGGCCGAGCGCGGCCTGCTTGCGGGAAGCCGGCGTATCGGTCAGCAGCCAGCTTTTCCAGTGTCGGGGTGCAGCGTTCATCGAAAATTCCGGGGTTTCTGTAGCGTGATCGGAAGGCGGCGGCACGAAAGGGATCTCCGGGTCATCAGCGGATCAGCGGGCGCGCGGATCGAACACGCGATACAGCGCGTCCGTGAGCAGGTTGAGCGCGATGAACGTGGCGCCGATCACGAGCGTGCTGCCGAGCACGGCGTTCATGTCGGCGTTCAGCAGCGCGCCCGTCAGGTATGACCCGATGCCGGGCCACGCAAAGACGATCTCGGTCAGCACCGAGCCTTCCAGCAGATAGCTGTACGTGAGCGCGATCACCGTCAGAAGCGGCACCGCGATATTGCCGAACGCGTGACGCCAGATCACGCGCCGCTCGGGCAGCCCTTTCGCGCGCGCGGTCGTGATGTATTCCTGGCTCAGCTGTTCGAGCATGAACGAGCGTGTCATCCGGCTCAGATACGCAACGGAGTAGTAACCGAGAATCGCCGCCGGCAGCGCGATGTGCGAGAACGCGTTGAAGAACACGTCCCACTCGCCGGCGATGATCGAATCGATCAGCAAACTGCCGGTGTGCGTATCGACCATCCCGTCGAACATCGGATCGATACGCCCTGGCCCCGACACCCAGTGCAGCTTCGCGTAGAACAGCAGCAGCCCCATCAGGCCGAGCCAGAATACGGGCACCGAACTGCCCACCAGACCCACGAAACGCGCGACGTGATCGATCCACCGGTTATGACGCACGGCCGCGATCACGCCGAGCGGCACGCCGACCAGCACGCCGAGTATCGTCGAGAGCGTCGCGAGTTCGAGCGTCGCCGGGAATACGCGCCGGATGTCTTCGATGACGGGATGCGCGGTCAGCAGCGACATGCCGAAGTTGCCATGCAGCACATCACGCGCATAGATCAGGAACTGCACCACGAGCGGCCGGTCCAGACCAAGCTGAAGACGCGCGGCCGCGTAGGCGGTCGCCGACGCGCGATCGCCGAGAATCGCCAGCACCGGATCGATCGGCACCTTGCGGCCGATCACGAACGTGACCGCGAGCAGGCCCGTGAACGTGATCACGAGCGTCACGATCCAGCGCAACAGGCGCAGCGTCCAGCGGATACCGGGGCTTCGCGCGGAAAGCGCACGCACGCGCGCGGGAGTGGTGGCAGGCGTCGACATAGGGATTCCCCAGGCAAAGGAAACGAACCGGCGAAGCCGCGGCGGCTTCGCCTTCGTACCCCTTCGCCCGATACGTTACTGCTTCTTCAGGTTCCGGTACGACACGAGGTCGTTGATCGGACCCACTTCAAGACCCGTCACGCCCGGGCGCGCCGCCACCTGTGAAACCTGCTGGAACATGATCACGAACGGCGAGCGGGCCAGCATCTGCTTTTGCATCGTCTGGTACATCTCAGCGCGCTTTGTCGGCGACGATTCGGCCAGCGCCGCGTTCGTTTCCCTGGTCAGTTCGGGGATGTCCCACGAATTGCGCCACGCGAGCATCTTGTAGCTCGACTTGTCGGAGTTGTCCGGATTCCACGCGAAGCCCTGCGCGTTGCTGTGCGGATCGATGTAATCCGCCGACCATTCGCCGATATAAATGTCATGCGAGCGCGAGCGGTATTTCGCCAGCGTCTGCTTGTTGTCGCCCGGGATGATCTGAACCTTGATGCCGCCCTGCGCCAGATTCGCCTGCACCGCTTCGGCGATTTCGCTGTACGGATAGCCGTTGCGCACGTCCATCGTCACGGAGAAACCGTTGGGGAGGCCGGCCTTGGCAAGCAGCGCCTTCGCCTTCGCGACGTCCTGATGATACGGATTCGAATTGAGCGCGCCGAGGAAGCCTTCGGGGAGGAACGTTTGGTGCACCTTGTACGTCGTCTTGGCGATGTTGGTCTGGATGCCCTTGTAGTCGATCAGCCATTTCATCGCTTCCTGGACTTCCGGCTTCGCGAGATTCGGGTTCTTGACGTTCAGTCCGAGGTACAGCAACGTCGCCTGCGGCACGGCGCTCGTATGCGCCTTGCCCGACTTCGTCAGCGCGGCGAGATCGTCCGGGCTCAGGTTGCGCGCAACGTCGACGTCGCCGTTTTCAAGCAGCAGACGCTGGCTCGATGCCTCCGGCACGTGACGCAGCACGATGCGCTTCATCGCGAGCGGCACTCGGTAGCCGTCAAAACGCTGCAGCACGATGCTGTCGTTCGCGGTCCATTTCACGAGCTTGTAGGCGCCGGACCCCGCCTCGTTCGTACGCAGCCAGTCGTTGCCGAAGTCATTGCCCTTCTGGTGCGACATCAGCAACTGCTTGTCCAGCACCGATGCCGGCCACGCGCCGAGCACGTTCAGCACGAACGTCGGCGCATATTTCTGGTCGGTCGTGACGCTCACGGTGGAGTCGTCGACCTTCTTCACGTTGCGAAGCGCGTTGTCTTTAGTGAGGCCGATACCTTGCAGCACGGCCGCCGCACCCTTGTCGAGCAGAACCGTCCGCTGGATCGACCACGCGACGTCATCCGCGCTCAACGGGTTGCCCGAGTGGAATTTCAGGCCCGGGCGAATCTTGAACGTGAACGTCAGGCCGTCAGGGCTAACCGTCCACGACTGCGCTACGTCACCGTTGAATTTCGACGGGTCTTTCAGATCGACGCGCACGAGCCTGTCGTAGGTATTCGCCACGTACTCCTCGGGCACCAGTTCGTACACCTCGCCCGGATCGAGCGTGGTGAACTCGTCGAGGAACGTGGCCATCACAAACATGTCCTTCGGCGTCGCGGCCGCCGCGGGACCCGCCGTCATAACCGACACCGCGAGGACAGAAGCCACCGTCGCCGCTGCCAGCGCATTGCGCAAGACCAGTTTCATACTCGCTCCGTGAGAAGTGTTGGAGAGTCTTTAAGCGAACTGCGGATGCTGGAAACCGCATCCATTACATGAGACGCAACGGGCCGCTCTCGCTGTTATCGATCAGCCGCAGCGAACGGGAACCGGGCAGCTCGTAATGCCACCATTCGCTCTTGATGTGCGTGAAGCCCGCGGCATGCATCACGCCCAGCAGCAGCAGGCGATTGCGCTGCACATGCTCGGGCAGGCCGGGATGAAAGTGTCCGGATTCGACGGTCATCGCGTCGAATCCGGTGCCCATGTCGAGTGCGTTGCCGCTCGCGTCGAGCAGCGTCAGATCGATCGCCGTGCCGCGGCTGTGATTCGAGCCGAGGCCAAGATCGGCGATATAAGCCGGATCGGGCAGGAAATCCCACAGCACCTGCTGCGCCTGCGGCGGCCGGTACGCGTCGAAAATCCTCAGCTTCAGGCCGACGGTCCGCGCGATTCCGACGGCTTTGCGCAAACCCGCTTCGGCAGGCGTAAGCAGCAGGCAATGCGCGGCCTTGTAGATCGGCTTGCCGGTCAGGTTGCGGTCCGTGGCGTAGACGAGGTCGATGTCGACATCGTGCGTTTCGGGTGTGATGGGGATCAGTCGGTGGGCTTCTGTCATGGGGTGCGCGTGGATGGTTTCAGCCTGAACATGGCAAAACGGGCTAAAGGTCGAATTGATCGAGCTCGCGCTGCAATTCACGATTGCGCGCGACGTGTTCGTCGATGGCCGGGCCGAGCCGCTCGACGACCGACGTGATCAACAGGTTGAACAGGCACGTGAGCGGCGCGAGCGAATCCCAGAACTGGCCGACGTCGGTCCGGGCCTGCAGCAGGTCGCACGGGAAATCGCGGGCCCACGGGCAGTACAGGTCGGTGACCAGTGCGAACGGCAAGCCGCGCCGCGTGGCCGCCTCGCAGTAGCTGCGCGCGATGCGCGAGTAAGCGCGGGTATCGGTGACGACAAGATACGGCGCCGCAAAGCCGGAGTTAAGCGAATCGACGTACGAACCTGACATACCGTCTGAATAGAACACACGCGGACGGATGTATTCGAGGTAGCTCGAAAACGCGTTGCTGATCCCGCGAGTCGACTGGATGCCGAGGATGTACACCGCGTCGGCGTTCGCCAGACGTTCGGCGATGCGCGCGAATGCGGGCGTCCGCGCAAGCTGGTAGACGTACTGGACAGCGTCGAGTTCGAGATCGAGGGACCGCCCGAGCGTGCTGCCCGCGCCGCCGCCCGCGCCGGTCGCCACGCCGTCGGGTCTGACAGCCGGCTCCCGCGGCAGGATATGCCGCGCCTGATCCGATAACCGGCGATATTCCTCCAGCCGGTCCGTGATCATCCACGGACGCTCCTGCACGCCGCGCAGTTCGCGCTTGAGGTCGTCCAGGTTGCGATAGCCCACGCTGCGCAGGAAGCGCCCCACGGAAATACCGCTGGTGCAGGTTTGCCGCGCGATCTGGTCGGCGGTTTCGAGCCCCAGCCGCTCGAGATTCGCCAGCATGTAGCTCGCGATACGCTTCGCGGTCGGGGTAAGCCCGGCGTAACGCGACTCGACAGTCTGTGCAAACGCGCTCGGCATCGTGGCTGGCGACATGGGTTAGTTATCTGTCATTCTTTTCTCGATTGACATCCATCTGACAAAACCAATAAAGTCAGCGCCAGCTTAAAAAATCAATCGGAAGAGATCTCCCGATAGCGTACCGCCTCGCCGCAGGCCTTTTCGACCGTATCGGCATCGCACGAACCGCCCATCCGGCCGGGCGTCCGATGCGTGGAGAGTCCCCCGGCATTCAGGAGGTATTTAGTTATATGTCATCGTATAACTATCTAACGGACTGAAATATTCGCCACGTATTCAACGCTCCCGCCTTGCGGCGCGTGGCATCGCCCCGTTTTCCCGGATTCTCGCGGGCGAAAAAGGAACGCGGCGTGAGCGAATCTTCAGCGCGTTCGCTCACGCTATACGGGTAATTACCCGGTGTACATCCGGTATCTCATATCGATAGACTCTCGCAGTCATAGGACAACATACAAATCCAACCAGCTTTTTGCCTCGTGCAAGGCCGGATGGCCGAATGACCGGAGACCACGCCATCTCCAGCGCCACATTCCCTGTGGCGGCTGGTCGAGGAAACGACGGTGGGGATACGGGCGATGACCGTATCGCAGCATTCGCAATCGATCGATGGTTTATTTTCAGAGGAAATAGCGCGATGAAAAACAACTTTAACCTTTCCCGTATTTCGATGATCGCCGCGGCGTCGGTGCTGGCCCTGAGCACGGGTGCCGCACAGGCGCGCGTGTTCCGCTCGGCCGACGTGCATGGCGACACGTTCCCGACCAACATGGCCGTGAAGTTCATGGGCGACGAGATCTCGAAGGCGACCAACGGCAAGGATTCCGTGAAGGTCTTCGGCAACAGCTCGCTCGGCTCTGAAAACGACACGATCGACCAGGTCCGTATCGGCGCGCTCGACATGACCCGCGCGAACGGCGCGGCGTTCAACGAGATCGTGCCGGAATCGATGATTCCGTCGCTGCCGTTCCTGTTCCGCGACATCAACCATTTCCGCAAGGCGATGTACGGCCCGGCAGGCCAGCAGATCCTCGACGCCTTCAAGGCGAAGGGCCTGATCGCGCTGACCTTCTATGAAAGCGGCGCGCGTTCGATGTACGCGAAGAAAGCCATCCATTCGCCGGCCGACATGAAGGGCCTCAAGGTCCGCGTCCAGCCGTCCGACCTGATGGTCGACGAAATCCGCGCGATGGGCGGCACGCCGACGCCGATGCCGTTCGCCGAGGTCTACACGGGCCTGAAGACGGGTCTCGTCGATGCAGCGGAGAACAATCTCCCCTCCTACGACGAAACCAAGCATTTCGAAGTCGCACAGGTGTACTCGGAAACCGATCACGCGATGACGCCGGAAGTGCTCGTGTTCTCGAAGAAGGTCTGGGACACGCTGACGCCGCAGGAACAGACCATCATCAAGAAGGCCGCGGACGACTCGGTGCCCTACTACGAGAAGCTGTGGACGGCGCGTGAAGCCGAGGCCGCGAAGACCGTGACGAAGGGTGGCGCGACGATCGTTCCGGCGTCGCAGATCGATCGCGCGGCATTCGTGAAGGCCATGCAGCCGGTCTGGGCCAAGTACGAAAAAACGCCGCAGATGAAGCAGATCGTCGACGAAATCCAGGCAGTCAAGTAAGTCTCACCCCGCTGGTGATGGCGGAATGTCCCGCAGAGCGTTCTTTCTGCCGGCATTCCGCCGCAAGCATTTCCTCGTGAACCGGCAACCGGCTGGCGAGGCAGTCTGAATGGGCAGGACAAGTCCGTTGTATGGAAGGATGGAATAGATGACCTTCATGAAACGCCCGAATGATTTTCTTTCCCGCGTGCTGGCCATAGTGGCGTCGATCAGCCTTGCCGTGTTGACCGTGCTGGTCTTTTACGGCGTGGTCATGCGCTATGTCTTTAACGATGCACCCGATTTCGTCGAGCCGATCGCACTTTTGCTGGTGGTCGTCATCGCCATGTTCGGGGCCTCGCTCAAGGTTCGCGAGAGCGGTCATATCGGGCTCGATTCGCTCGTCAAGAAACTGTCGCCCAAAGGGCAGATCGTGGCCGAAGCCTTTCAGCATCTGTGCCTGATCGCGCTTTCCATCGCGATTTTCGTGGGCTGCATGCAAATGGCGGAAACGACGATGGACGACCGGATTCCGATTCTCGGCCTGCCGGAAGCCCTCCGCTACTTCATTCCGGTCGCAGCCAGCGTCTGCATCATTTCTTTCTCGTTCGAACATCTGCTGAAGCTGTTCGCGCGGAAGCATACCTAGAGCAATCATGGAACTTGCCATTCTCTTTGTCAGTTTTATCGTGTTCCTCGCTCTCGGGGTTCCGGTCTCGTTCGGGTTGGGGCTCTCGTGCGTCCTGACCTATCTGTATGAAGGCCTGCCAGCGGCAACGGCCATGCAGTCGATGATCTCGGGCATGAACGCGTTCTCGTTTCTCGCGGTCCCGTTCTTCATCTTTTCCGGCGAACTGATGCTCCACGGCGGTATCGCCGACCGCATCCTGCGTTTCGCCCAGGCGACCGTCGGGCATTTCCGCGGCGGTCTCGGCATGGCCAACGTCGTAGCGTGCACGCTGTTCGGCGGTGTGTCCGGTTCGCCGACCGCCGATACGTCGGCGATGGGCGGCGTCGTGATTCCGCTGATGAAGCGCGAAGGCTATAGCGCGGCGTATGCGGTCAATGTGACGACCCACTCGTCGCTGGCCGGCGCGCTGATGCCGACGTCGACGAACATGATCATCTATGCGTTCGCCGCACAGGGGATCACGGGCACGTTGAACGGCCAGACGCTGAGCGGCGTCTCGATCGGCGACCTGCTGTTCTCCGGACTGCTGCCGGTGCTGTGGGTGATGGGTTTCGTGCTGATCGCAGCCTACTGGCAAGCGGTTCGTTTCGGCTACCCGCAGCGCCCCGACGGTTCGACGGGCGTGCAGAAGTTTCCCGGCTGGTTCGCGGTAGGCAGAACGTTCCTTGGCGCATTGCCCGGCCTGATGGTGATCGCGATCATCCTGGTGTGCGTGGCAAGGGGCATTGCGACAGCGACAGAAGCCGCGGCGATCGCGGTGGTCTATTCGCTGGTGCTGACACTGGTCGTCTATCGCTCGATGACGAGAAAGAAGCTCTTCGTGGCGCTTTCAAGCGCGACCAAGACAACGGGTGTGGTGCTGCTGCTGATCGCCGTGTCGAACATGCTGCGCTTCCAGATGGCTTATCTGGAGATTCCCGACGCGATCGAGCGCCTGCTCGAACATGCAACGACGCTTCCGTGGCTGATGCTGCTGTATATCAACGTCCTCCAGGTTTTCCTCGGCACGTTCGTCGACATGGCCGCGCACATCCTGATCACGACGCCGCTGTTCCTGCCGCTCGCGATGCATGCCGGTGTGGGCCCCGTGCAGTTCGGCATCATGATTCTGCTGAACTGCTCGCTGGGTCTGGTTCACCCGCCGATCGGCTCGGTGCAGTTCGTCGGTTGCGCGATCGGCAACGTCTCGATCGGTGAAACGACGAAAATCGCGTGGCCGTACTATCTGGCCATCTTCAGTGCGATCAACGTCGTCACCTATCTGCCGTTCTTCTCGACCTGGTTGCCGAGCCTGATTAACGGACACCCGGTGTATTGAGATTCAGGGTCTTCCCATGCAGGTATGAGCAGTCCCGCATGTGCGGGGCTGCCGGCTAACCCCACGTTTTCCGGAACGTGGGGTTTTGTTTTTCAGGCGAGGCAAGTGTTGACGTGAGGTGATCCAGGTAGAAGAAACTCGCGGGCCTGTCATCGCGAACGGTTTGTAGCGTGAGAGAACTAAGGTCTCGCCGCTTCACCCGCTTTAAGAAAATCGACAAACGCGCGCAGCGGTGCGGGCAAATGACGGTGCCCGGGATAGTAGAGAAACGGGCCCGAAAAGCGTTCCCACCACGGCTCCAGGATCGGTTCGAGTGCGCCGCTATCGAGATGCGGGCGCAGCATGTCCTCGAAAAGATGAACGATGCCCACGCCTGCCATCGCTGTGCTGACGGCAAGATCGACCGCCGCGCCGGGCCTGACCACGAGTGGCCCCGGCGGGTCCAGCTGGACGCGCTCGCCGTCGCGCTCGAAGTTCCAGGTTGCCATGGCGCCGCCCGCGAACTGGATGCGCATGCACGCATGCCCGAGCAGATCACGCGGGTGTCCGGGCCTGCCGTGCGTGTCGAGATAGTCCGGCGTCGCAGCGGTAGCGAAACGCTGCACACGCGGCCCGATCGGAATCGCGATCATGTCCTGCTCAAGACGCTCGTCGTAGCGAATGCCTGCGTCGCAACCGATCGAAAGCACATCGACAAAACCATCCTCGACGACGACTTCCACCCGGATGTCGGGATAAGCCTTCAGAAACGACGCGATCACGCCTGGCAGGTCAATGCGCGCCACGCTCGCAGGCACGTTGAGTTTGAGCGTGCCCGACGGCTTGTCGCGAAAGCCGTTCAGGACGTCGAGCGCCGCTTCCATTTCGCTGAAGAGCGGCGTGAGCTTTTCGATGAGACGCAGCCCCGCTTCGGTCGGCGCGACGCTGCGTGTGGTCCGGTTGAGCAGGCGCAGACCCAGCTTCGCTTCCAGCCGGCGCACCGCAATGCTGAGGCTCGATGCGGAAACACCGCTGATCCGGGCGGCATCGCGAAAGCCGCCTGAGCGTGCGACCGAGATGAATGCGGAAAGATCGTTCAGTTCCATGGCGATTGTGCAATTTTTTGAACAACCCGTACAACTTAAACCGGATTATTTAACAGCGCAATCGCCGTCATACTGGCGTTCAATCTTCTTCGAGGAGCACGTCATGTCAAAGTCCACAGCCGCGGCCACCTACTCTCTCGCCGGCCACACGGTGCGCCGGATGGGCTACGGTGCCATGCAACTTGCCGGCCCCGGCGTATTCGGGCCGCCGAAGGATCGTGAAGCCGCGATCGCCGTTCTTCGCGAGGCGGTGGCGTCGGGCGTCAATCACATCGATACGAGCGACTTCTACGGACCGCACGTCACCAACCAGATCATCCGGGAAGCGCTCCATCCCTACCCGGACGACCTCGTGATCGTCACCAAGGTCGGCGCCGTGCGGGGCGACGACGCTTCATGGCTACCCGCGATGGAGCCGCAGGACATCGAGCGCGGCGTTCACGACAACCTGCGCAATCTCGGGCTCGACGCGATCGAAATCGTCAATCTGCGGATCATGGGCAAGGTCCACGCGCCATCCGAAGGAACGATCGCGAGACAGGTCGAGGCACTCGCCGGGCTTCAGCGCAAGGGACTCGTGCGCCACATCGGTCTGAGCAACGCGACGTCGGCCCAGGTCGCCGAGGCACAGGGGATCGTGGAAATCGTCTGCGTGCAGAACCATTACAACCTGGTCCAGCGGGAAGACGATGCGCTCGTCGACGAACTCGCCGCCAAAGGCATCGCTTATGTGCCGTTCTTTCCGCTTGGGGGATTCACGCCGCTGCAGTCGTCGGTGCTGTCAGAGGTCGCCAGGAAGCTCAGCGCCACGCCGATGCAGGTGGCGCTTGCCTGGCTTCTGCATCGCTCGCCTAACATCCTGCTGATTCCGGGTACGTCGTCGTCAGGCCATCTGCGTGAAAACATGCAGGCGGCGCAATTGAGCCTGTCTGAAGCAGTGCTTGAAGAACTTGAAGGGATCGGGCGGGCTGCTTAAGGACATTGAGGGTTGGGCGATTGTGACGGCATTCGCCCCAGACACCTCATTCGCGAGCCATCGCGTTCCCTACGTTCGTGTCGGACTCGTGTGTTGCCTGGCTGTAGAATTTCAACACGTCTATTTTCAGCCGGAAGGTCATTGCCATGAACAGGATCGATCTCTCCAGTGTCTACCGGAACTACATTGCCTGCCTGAACAGGCAGGACTGGCAGAAGCTGGAGCAGTTCGTTCATGACGATGTACGCTACAACGATCAGCGGACTGGATTGCCGGGTTATCGCGAGATGCTGGAGCGGGACTTCAATGAAATTCCAGACCTTCATTTCAACATCCAGTTGCTGATTGCCGATTCGCATTACGTAGCCAGCCGGCTGGCCTTCTCCTGTTCGCCAAAGGGAACGTTCCTTGGGCTCGCTGTGAACGGGAAGAAGGTTTTCTTTACGGAAAACGTCTTTTATCGATTCCGCAACGACAGGATCGAGCAGGTATGGTCGGTCATCGACAAGGCAGCGATCGAAGCCCAGCTTTAATGCAGGTTCCATGCAGGAAGATCCCGCGCATAACACCTTGAGAACACGGGCAGAACGTCTCACCCGCGGTCGCAGGGTCGCCAGAAAACCAGATATTCACTTTGCCGTTAATCCGGAATACACTGAATTCACCATTTTCCTCCACCTTACCTCCGCCACGCTTCGGTAACAGATGCTTTTGTCGTGCTCCGCGAGCCGAAGCAAGCCGGGTCGGTTCGTGCCCAACACTATTTGAACGGGACGACTCATCATGGCTGATACGAGCTACATGGCACGGAAATCCGTCGCCGATATTGTAGGAAGCGCAGGCGAGGAGGGGAGCCAGGCGCTATCGAAAACACTTGGCGCCACCAGCATCACGGCGATGGGCATCGGCGCCATCATCGGCGCCGGCATCTTTGTCCTGACCGGCACGGCCGCGGCGCAGTTCGCCGGCCCAGGCATCGTACTGTCCTTCGTACTCGGCGGCATCGCGTGCGCGTTCGTCGGGCTTTGCTATTCGGAACTGGCAGCCATGTTGCCCGTATGCGGCAGCAGTTACACCTACACCTATGCCACGCTGGGTGAGATTTTCGCGTGGATCATCGGCTGGGATCTGATACTCGAATACGCGATGGGCGCCGCCACTGTCGCGGTCGGATGGTCCGGTTATATCGTGAGCCTGCTGCATAACGTGGGAATCAATATCCCGCCCATTCTGGCCGCCGCACCCGGCACCGTCGTCAAGCTGGCCGACGGCACCACCGCGACGGGCCTCATCAATCTGCCCGCGGTGTTGATCATCGCCATTCTGACCACCCTGCTCGTACTCGGTACAAAGGAATCCGCGCGGCTCAACAACATCATGGTGGCAGTCAAGCTGACCGTGGTGGTGGCCTTCATCGCGCTCGGTGTGTTTTTCATCAAGCCGGCAAACTGGCATCCGTTTATTCCGGCGAATACGGGTGAATTCGGTAACTTCGGCATGAGCGGGATTCTGCGCGGGTCGGCCGTGGTGTTCTTCGCGTTCATCGGTTTCGATGCGGTTTCCACTGCCGCGCAAGAAGCGAGAAAACCGCAACGGGACATGCCGATCGGCATCCTGGGATCGCTGATCATCTGTACCGTGTTGTACATCCTCGTCGCGGGGGTTCTAACCGGACTCGTACCTTATGGTGAGCTGAATGTTCCTGATCCGATCGCCAAAGGCGTCGACGCGATCGGTCTCACCTGGTTCTCCATCCTGATCAAGATCGGTGCGCTGACGGGACTGACCACTGTGATTCTCGTGCTGCTGTACGGACAGAGCCGCATCTTCTTCACGATGTCGAAGGACGGCTTGCTGCCGCCTCTTTTCGCACGGGTTCATCCGCGTCTTCAGACGCCTCATCTGAGTCAGATCCTGATCGGAACCGTCGTCGCGATCGTCGCGGCCCTTACGCCGATCAGCGTACTCGGGGAGATGGTCAGCATTGGTACGCTGTTCGCGTTCATCCTCGTGTGCGGCGCCGTGATCTATCTGCGGCGCAGCGACTCCGATGCCTCACGCCCTTTCCGGGTCCCCGCCGTACCGGTCGTGCCGGTCCTCGGAATCCTGTTTTGCCTGTTGCTGATGGCGGGACTGCCGCTCGTCACCTGGGTACGGCTCGTGGTATGGCTGGTGATCGGGTTGATCATCTATGTTTCCTACGGCCGGCATCATTCGGCCCTGCGCTTCCCCGAGCGCCGGTGAAAACAGGTAGCACCGGATTGACGCTACCGCAATTTTTCTCACATCCCGACGAAAAATTCTCGTTTTGACGTCTGGTTCCACCCACCTAAACTGGGACGTGAACTGTAGCCATGACGCAGCGGCGCTGCGTCATGGCTACTCGCGGACGATGAGGAGTTTCCCGTGAACATGATCTTGTTTGAGATTCCAGCTGTAGTGGTTATTTTAGGTATCGTTTGTATCGCAATGGTCAGGGCGTTTGTGCCGTCACGGTCGGATAACGTCGATCTTTTCGTGAGGCGGGACATGACGGGTGGCCAGGGAAGAAATTTTTAGGGAATGCCTGCATCGGCGTGACATTTCAATCCGACGATCCAGATTAAAGCGCGCCGCCCAGATGAAGCAGGACGAATAACGTCGCAGCGCCCGCGATGAGGATCAGCGCGTTGATTCTTGTTGTCATGACGATCACGGTCGCGACCAGGGCGGTGACCTGAGCAATCCAGCCGCCATCCAGCTCTTTCACCAGCACATAGACGGCTGCCAGGATCAGTCCCGCCGCCACGGGGCGAAGACCCGACTGCAACGCGTTTTGCCAGCGTGCGCCACGATGCTTCGTCCACAGATGCGCGACGCCGTACATCATGAATGCAGTCGGACCAAAGAGCGCAAGTGTCGCGACAACCGCGCCCGAAAGTCCGCCAACCTGCCAGCCGATCAGGGTCGCGAGCAGCGAGCCTGGCCCCGGTGCCAGCCGTGCGATTGCGAAGTCGCTGACAAACTGTGCATGCGTCATCCAGTGATGCACGTCGACGACCTGTCTCTGGAGATCCGCGATGATCGACTGGCCGCCCCCGATCGTCACGATCGACAGCGGCGCGAAGACGGAGAAAAGCGCGATGAGTGTTCGGGACAAGGGTTATCGCTCGTGGAAAGACAAGGGCCGTCGATTACTCGTGTCGGGACAAACGCACATATTCCAGGCCGACGCCAAGTGTTCCTGCTACCAGCACAGTCCAGACGAGTGGCACGGCGAGGATCGCGACCGCAATGAACGTTACGACGAAGATCAGAATCGGAACGACGCGCCGCGGCAACCGGCGCACCGCGGTTATCGCCATTGAGAGGGAAAGGCCGATTGCGCCGGCCGCTGCGCCAGCCAGTGCAAAACGCGTCAACGGGAAACCCGCCATCGCCGAGAAAAAGACACCCAGGATGACGATCGACACCGCTGGCGGAAAGATGATGCCGCAAAACCCGGCCACCGCGCCTCGCCAGCCAAGCAGACGATGCCCAATCCAGATCGCCAGGTTTTTTATGTTGACACCCGGAAGCGCCTGCGACAGCGCGAGTCCATCAAGGAACTCTTCCTCCGTGAGCCAGTGCCGCTCGTACACAAACTCACGCAAAAACCATCCGCTCAGTCCGCCACCAAAACTCGTGAGCCCGATCCGCGCAAAAATCAGAAAGAGTTCGAGCGTCGTCGGCATTGCAGCCGGGCGCGCAGCCGGCTCGCCCATCGTTCCATTTGATGGACTCCGTTCATCTGGCGCTCGCGTGTCAACATTCCTGGTCAAGGCTAATCCTCCCGCACGCATCGGTCGCGCTCAAGACATGACATCCGGGCGCCGCCGTGCCGATCGAAGAAGTATCCCACAGTGACTGATCCAATGACCGGAGCAATGGCGAGACGATATGCCAGCATCACGTCTTTTAGCCTTTCTCCGCTTTAGTCCGGGTATTCGCGGACGCTTTCTTCTTCAGTTTGCTCTGATTGAAATCAATAGCGGCACGGACGAGATTTTTTAGCGCACGGTCATTAATCCTGTCGCCCTCGAAAAAATCGATTGCGCGTCTCGCGTTGCCTTCGAGGCCCGCATTGAAGAGTCCGTCAGGATCCGGGATGCTTGCCCCATGGACAAACGTAAGCTTCACCTTCCCTTTGTGCGCGTCGGCGACCGCGATCATTCCGTCGCGAGACCACACCGGGCTTCCCATCCACTTCCATTCCTCGACGATCTCCCGGTCCGCCTCAAGGATGCACTTGCGGATGCCGGCAAACGTCTTGCCACGCCAGTCCGTGAGTTTCCCGATCAACTGGTCAATACTTTCCGATGGATTCACTGGATCTCCATGCCTCGAATTCGTGTTCAGTTTCAGGCGATCACGACAACCCGACTATTGTAGCCACCCGTATTCCCCAAAATAAGGACACCGCACGCCACGCATAAACGGATATCCAGGCAACAGGCATATTCAATCACAAGAGACCGGATTGAAATTGCACTTGCGATACAGCGCAGCCATACTATGGTTCAGATCGAACAGACTGGCGCATGACCTCCCCCTTTATCAGCACCGGCAAACTCCGCGGACCTCGCGCTCAGCAACTGTGGCAGCCCGCATGTCGGCCTTTTTTGCATCGATAGTCAGGGTACATATGTTGAAAAAATCGAAATTCGCAGCGGGCGTGATTTTATTTTCATCGACGATAACGATATTGGGCACGGCAATCGAAGCCAACGCTCAAACCACTGATCCGCATGGCTGGGCCGGGACAGGATCGATTACCTCGCGTTATGGAAATCTTGATTTCGTCGGCGGCTATCCGACGGCGGACACGGGACGCAAGCTGGACGAGTTGCTGATCGTGAACCGCGCGATTGAAGCCTATCTGACGCAAATGCCCACTGTGTCCTGGTACCGGGTCTGGAAGGGCGTTGCGGAAGCGGGCCCGGCAACGCCGAATCAGATGGTCGTGTGGGAGAGCCTGATGAACGCGCAGACGCTGCTCCTGACGGGCAACACTGAAACGGTCTACGCCATGAGCGCGCTGGATTTGAAGCGCGACGGCCCGACGGTTGTCGAAGCGCCACCCATGCTGCTCGGTGGCGTATCGGATCTCAGGCAAAGCGAACTGGTCGGCATTGGCCCGACTGGAGCCGACAAAGGCAAGGGAGGCAAGTTTCTCTTTCTGCCGCCCGGCTACACAGGCACTGTTCCCAAAGGTTATATCGTCGCCCGATCCCCCACCTACAAGGCAGTGTTCGGCGTGCGCGGCTTTCTCGTGGACGGCAAACCCGACAAAGCTGTCGCCTTGATGAAGTCGACGAAGATCTATCCTTTGGCGCAGGCCGCGAAGCCACCCAGAACGACATTTGTCGATGGCTCCACCTCGCCTGTCGACACGGTTTTCGACGACAACTATCAGTACTTCGACGACCTCGCCAACATTATTGCCTCGGAGCCTGCGGGCATCATTTCGTCGAGTGACCGCTTCACGCTCGCCAGCATTGGCATCGCGAACGGGACGCCCTTTTCCCCCGATGCGAACCGCAAGGCACTCCTTGGCGAAGCCGCGCGTCTTGGCGGCGCTATTGCGCGTGAAAATACCTATGCATCAAGCGATCCCGCGCGACTCGTCTATCCTGATCGTCGCTGGGAACTGCTGTTTGTCGGCGGTAGCGCGACCTGGGATTCGCAAGGTTATCTGAACACCGACCGGCGCGCGGGATTCGCCTATGCGGCGATCGGCATGTCGCCCGCCATGGTGGACAAAGTGGTTGGCAAAGGATCGCAGTACATCTGGACGCCACGGGACTCGAACGGCGCGTGGCTCGACGGAGCAAAAAGTTATCGGCTGCACCTGCCACCCGATATTCCCGTCAAGAACTTCTGGTCCGTCGTTGTCTACGATGCGCAAAGCCGTTCAATGCTGCAAAACGGAGAAAAATTCCCGAGTATCAGCCAGTACACGAATCCCGTGATCAATGCCGATCGATCGGTCGACATCTATTTCGGGCCGGCTGCGCCAAAGGAACAGCATGTGAACTGGATCAGGACGGTACCCGGCAAGGGATGGTTTCCGATCATCCGCTTCTATGGTCCTTCGCAGGCCTTCTTCGACAAGACCTGGCAGCCCGACGACATCGTTCCTGCGCAATGAATGGCGGTCGGAAAACATACGGGTAGCTAAGTATTCGCTACCAGCAGTTCTTCCGCATTGTCTGGCGGGCGCAGATCATCGGTCCTGCCCGCGAAGTAGCACCGGGCAAGGTCGGCCGCCGGGACGTGCCGTGCTTCTTCAAAACCCGCTTCGTGGGCTAGCGCCAGGATTTCCCGCGGGGTGAAGAAGCTGAGAAAAGGTGTTCCGCCTGCTCGCGCGCCCTTCTCCGCCATCTCAAGCCCGGGACGCACCTCGGGGTCCGCCAGTTCCAGCGGCAGCAGGAACGTCATGGCGAACGTCGACCCCGGGGCGAAGGCCGCGACCTCGCGCAGCGTGGCCGCGTTCGCGTCCCGGGTGAGATACATGCTGACGCCCGTGGAGACCACGATTGCCGGCTTGCTGTCATCGAAGCCGGCCGCCACGAGCCGGTCCCGCCAGCGCTCCCCTGCCTCGAAATCGACCGGCACGAAACGCAGCCAGTCCGGGACGCCGAAGCCAAGTTCGATCAAACGCCGACGCTTCCATGCCTGAGGACCTGGCCGGTCGATCTCGAACACCCTGAGGCGGCACGCGATCTCCGGCCTGCGCTGCGCGAAGCTGTCAAGGCCGGCGCCGAGGATGACGTACTGACTCACCCCGCGGGCGGCCTCCTCCACGACCAGGTCTTCAATGAAGCGGGCACGCGCCACGATGGAGGCGCGAAAGGGTCGCGTGAACTGCGGGTCCATGTCGCCGCGGTGGCGCCAGCTCTCGTCCGGAGACAGCAGCCTGAGACCGACTTCGTCTTCCAGTACATGCGGCGGAGGGTCGGCCTCGACATGCAGCGCGCGCCACAAGGCGACTCGCGCTGCTGTGCTGTCTGGCACTTCATCTCGCTTGTCGTTCATGACTTTCAATCCTGTTTGTCCGTCTTCGCCTGAAGCTGACCTGCCGGTACTGTGCCGCGCTACGCAAGAAAGAAAGAGTGGTCGCTTTGGCCTCTGGCAATTGACGGAAAACGCTTCACACAGCATCCGCATGTAGACATGCGCCGAGCAGGAAGAATATCAAATGTTGCATGGGAGACACCGCATCGCAGCTTGCGAGTCAGACCGATTTGACTTCCCCGCCATCCATCCTCAACGCCGAGCCTGTCATCCAGCGGGCGGCAGGCGACACGATGAACGCCATCAGTTCAGCGATCTCCTCCGGCGTGCCATACCGCGCGATACCCGCTTCAACGGGAAATTTCGCCGTCGCCTCTTCAACGGTCATGTTGTGCAGCGGCGCCCAATGTTCCAGATAGGACTGTCGCCGGCCGGTCATCACGGGCCCTGGCAGCACACTGTTGACCTGCACGCCGTCGGCGATACCGCGGTCCGAGAACGCTTTCGCGAGCGCCATGATCGCCGCGTTGATCGTGCCCACAGCCGCATAGGGTGCTTTGGGAAACAGCGCCGAATTGCCCGACATCAGCACGACCGACCCTGACGTCTCCTTCAACGACGCCCACGCCGCGACCGTCAACCGTCGCGCGCCGTGAAGCTTCAGCGCGAGACCGCGGTCCCATTGCTCGTCGGTCATTTCAAGTACGTCGATTTGCGGCACCGCGCCCGCGATGTTGAGCAACGCGTCGATCTGCCCGAACGCCGCGAGCGTCTCATCGACGACTTGCTGTGCGGCATCGGGTTGAGACAGATCGACATCGATAACAAGAGACTCCGCACCGGCCCTCTTCACCTCGATTGCGGTCTGTTCGAGGTTCCCGCGGTCGCGCGCGACGAGGACGAGCAAATCAAAATCCCGCGCGAGCCTGATGGCGGTCGAACGACCGATCCCCTGGCTCGCGCCTGTGACGATTGCGACTTTCCTGGACATTTCAGATCTCCTTGTATTGCAGATTGACGACGGGTCAATGCACGCCCATCCTCTTTCCACCGGCCGCACCGGCTTCCATCACGCGATGTCGATGTCGACCCTGGACGCGTCAGCGAATGAGAAAATCCGCAATGGCCGCCGCGATCTCCGCCGCATGCGTCTCCAGCGCGAAGTGGCCGGTATCGAAGAAGCGCACAACGGCGTCCGGCATGTCGCGCCTGAATGCGTCGGCGCCCGCGGGCAGGAAGAACGGATCGTTCTTTCCCCACACAGCGAGGAACGGAGGCTGATGCGTGCGGAAATACTGCTGGAACGCGGGGTATAGCGCGACGTTGCTTCGATAGTCGCCGAACAGATCGAGCTGGATGTCGTCCGCACCGGGCCGGCTCAGATAGAAGTCGTCGAGCGAGTAGCCGTCTGGCGAAACGGAAGCCGTGTCCTGAACGCCGTGGGTGTACTGCCAGACCGTTGTCTCGTGCGTGAGCAGCGCACGCAGCGCTTCACGATTGACCGACGAAGCGTCTTGCCAATAGGCGCGGATCGGATTCCAGCCGTCGCTCAATCCTTCTTCGTAAGCGTTGCCGTTCTGCGAAATGATCGCGGTGATCCGCTCGGGATGCCCGAGCGCAAGCCGGAAGCCGGTTGGCGCGCCGTAATCGAATACGTAGAGCGCAAAGCGATCGAAACCGATCGTCCCGGTGAAGCGGTCGATGACATTGGCGAGATTGTCGAACGTGTACGCAAAACTGCTCCGGCTGGGCATGTCGGACTGCCCGAATCCGGGCAGATCCGGCGCGACGATATGAAAACGGTCGGCAAGCATCGGAATCAGGTCGCGAAACATGTGACTCGAAGTCGGAAAGCCGTGCAGGAGCAGCAGCTTCGGAGCGCCAGGGCGGCCGGCTTCGCGATAGAACACCTTGAAACCGTCGACGTCGGCATGGCGATACGCAATTGAACTCATGATTTGCCTCCACAGGAGAAAAAGATCTGGCGAGTGATGAAAGGCACCTTGCGATTCACGGCATCGCAGGCGACAGGCACGGCTAGCGTGCGGAAACCGACTGGACCGCTTCGACAATCACATCGGTCACGGCGTCCGGCGCCGTGACCAGCGGCGTGTGATCGACCTGGTACGACCGCACGTTTGCATTCATGCGACGTGCCATGAAGCGCTGGGTGTCGGGGTTGATCATCCGGTCCTGGCCGGCGATCAGGAACCAGTTCGGGCGGTCTCTCCACAGCGGACGCCCGACCGCTTCGCCGATGCACGACACCGCAATGGGACGCTGCACCGCAGCAAGCACCGCCAGCTCCCGCGGTGTTCCATCCTGCGCAAACGCAGCAGCGAACGCGTCGTGCGGCAGCCATATCAATCCGTGCAGATCCGGAGCGAGTTGCGGCGCCTGCGGGTGCGCCTCGTCGCGGTAGAACACGTCGCCAACGGTCTCCCCTTCGTCGGGCGCGAGCGCCGCCACGTAGACCAACGCCGCGACGCGGTCTGAACGGGTCGATCCGATCACGGCGCCCGCATACGCATGGCCGGCCAGCACCACCGGACCTTCGATCCGTTCGAGCGTCCGGTCGAGCGCGGCCACGTCGTCACCCAGCGAAGTGAGCGGCAGCGGCGCCGCGATTGCATCGATACCCCGCTCCTTCAGGCGATCGATCACCTTGCTCCAGCTTGATCCATCCGCCCATGCGCCATGCACAAGCACCGCGCTCACGTTGCCAGAAGACATGTCTTGCTCCTTTCAGGAAAGTAGATGTCACCTGTGATGTAAAGCTCTCTTACATCACACCATGTAACCCGTCTATCAATATTTTATAGGTTACTCATCGAATAGGTAACTTGTCAACAGCATTTTTAGTGGTTACAGTGTGGCTATCGTCATTCACTTTCGTCACGACAGATGGACTACCGTCAGATTCCCGCGATATTTCTGGCCGACGCGCCGGGCCTCGATTTCCTGAACTCGGTGGCGACGCCGGTAGATGAAGAGGTCGACTGGATCAGCGATGGAGAAGGCCTGCTGACCTGGCTGGAACAGGCTGAACTGGTGCCTCGCGCCACGCTCGCAGCGATGCGGTCGCAGTCCACGCCGGCCGAACTCGACGCGGTTGCGGCACAGGCACGCGCACTGCGCGAATGGTTCAGGGGATTTGTCCAGAAGAGAAAAGGACGTCCGCTGTCCGCCAGGGATTTGCGCGAGCTCGAACCGCTGAATCAACTATTCGAGCGGGACGAACAATATGCAGAAATCGTCGTCGATGCCACGGGCGGGACGTCGATCCTTGAATTGCGCGCGAACCGGCGCTGGAAGTCGCCGGAGTCGCTGCTGATGCCCATCGTCGAGGCGCTGGCGAAACTGGTGTGCGACGAGGACTTCACGTACGTGAAGGCATGTGAAGGTCCGCGCTGCACGTTAATCTTTGCCGATCACACGCGGGGGCATGCGCGCCGGTGGTGCAGCATGGCGATCTGCGGTAACCGCGCGAAGGTTGCGGCCCATCGGAAGCGGCTCAAGGAACGTGAGCGTTGACGTGACGTCCGCGGAAACCCGGCCATTGTGGTGATGTTTTTTCTGGAGAGACGATATGGATCACATCAAGGCAATTGCATTCGATCTGTACGGCACACTGTACGACGTCCATTCGGTTGTTGCCCGATGCGATGAGCAATTCCCAGGACGTGGACGTGAAATCAGCGCGATCTGGAGACAGAAGCAGCTCGAATATACGTGGCTGCGCAGCCTGATGAACCGTTACGTCACATTCGAGCAGGCGACGGAAGACGCATTGCGCTTTACCTGCCGACACCTGCGGCTCGATCTGGATAACGATGCATGCAAGGTGCTCTGCGAAGCGTACCTGCGACTGCAGCCGTTCCCTGAAGTGGCCGATACGCTGCGTGAATTGCGTCGGCGCGGACTGAAGCTGGCGGTGCTGTCGAACGGTTCGCCGCATTCGATCGGCGCCGTGGTGGGAAACTCCGGACTTCGCGCCGAATTCGATTATCTGCTTAGCGTCGATCCGGTGCGCGTGTACAAACCGGACGATCGCGCCTACCTGCTTGCGGAAGCGGCCTTCGGAGTTACGCGATCGTCGATACTGTTCGTGTCGTCGAATGCGTGGGATGCGACGGGGGCGCGTTATTTCGGCTTTCCGACGTGCTGGATCAATCGCAGCGGCAATGTCTTCGAAGAAATGGGCCAGACGCCGGACTGGCAGCTGGGCGGTCTCGACGAATTGTTGCCGCTATTCGATAGCCGTGGTTCTGCCCTCAGCCGAACGTGAACGAGTACGCCTCGACGCCAGGGTCCAGAAACTCGATCGAAAACGTGTGGTCCTTGATGTCGCCCGTTTGCCGCACCAGTTGATAGAGCCGTTGCTCCGTCACCGTGCCCATGCCGTCGGCGCTCACATCGCTGCCGTGCGCATTGCCCGGCGCGGCGCCGTCGATGCTGACGCGAAACCGCACGGGTTTGCCGTCCTTGTCCGGGCCCAGCACCAGATGCAGATCGCGAGCGTGGAAGCGGTAGACGATCTCTCCCGACGGCGCCGCGAGCGTCGCGTGTTCGGCACCGACGCGCCACTTGCCGGCGAGGCCCCAGTCGTTCAGCGCAGGCTGCGTGGGCGCGGTGTACGTATGGAGCCTGTCACCGGTTTCGCCGCCGGGTGAGGCGAAGTTCCCGGCACGTGCATAGCCGATGTAGGTTTCCGGTGACTGCATGTCGTGATTGTCGGCAGCCGCCTCCACGCCTGTCACGCTGGTACGGGTGAGCCCTGTCGCGATCTTCGCCGCATCCGCGTGACCTGCTTCCGTCAGCAACTGCTGGATAACCTTCTCCGACTGCGCGTAGTCGCCTTCGCCGAAATGGTGGTAGCGGATACGCCCCTGAGCATCGACGAAATAATGCGCCGGCCAGTACTGGTTGTTCAGTGAGCGCCAGATGGCGTAGTTGTTGTCGATCGCAACCGGATAATCGACACCCAGGTCGTGTACCGCCTTCTTCACGTTGTCGATATTGCGCTCGAAGGCGAACTCCGGCGCATGCACCCCGATCACAACCAGCCCCTGATCCTTGTACTTCTCCGCCCACGCCTTCACGTACGGCAGCGAACGCAGGCAGTTGATGCACGAGTAAGTCCAGAAATCGATCAGCACCACCTTGCCGCGCAAGCTTTGTGCACTGAGCGGCGGCGAGTTGAGCCATTGAACCGCGCCGTTCAGCGACGGCAGCACGCCCTCGACCGGCAGCGGCGGCACATTCCCGGGCACGACTTGCGCCGCACGCATCATCGCGCCCGACGAAACAGCCATCGCGCCGCCCGTGCCTTTATCCGCGTCAGCGGAAGTGCCTGAACCCGCGGCATCATTCGCCGCCATCATGGCGCCGCCGTTCGCCGTACTGTCAACCGTGCTGCTCGACGAAGCGACGCCAGCCGGCGTCGCACCGGGCGACAGCCTGTCGACCAGCTTCTGTTCGATGCCGCCGGTCGCAACCGTCGAGATCCGCGTGAGAACCCCCGTGTCGAGTCCGAACGCGATCGCCACCACTCCACCCAGCATCGCCGCGCCGATGCCACGGCGAATCCACTCGCCGGCGCCCAGCGAACGTTTCATCGCCGTGAAGACGCGGCCGCCGATCAGCAACGCGATCGCGAGCGAGGTTGCCGCGCCGGCCGCATAGGCGACCAGCAGCAGCGTCGTGCCGACGCTCGCGCCACGCAGCGCGGCGCCGGTCAGCACCAGACCCAGAATGGGACCGGCGCACGGCGCCCACAGCAAGCCCGTGGCAATGCCGAGCAGAAACGACGAACCCGCGCGCACCTGCTGGCCGTCGGCCTGGGCGAAGTTCGAAAGCCGGTTGCCGGCGCTCACCAGGGGCCGCATCAGATGGTCGGCAAAGCGCGGGAACAGCAGCGTCAGGCCGAATACGGCGAGCAGCGCGATGGCGAGCCAGCGGCCATACTGGTTGGCCTGCGTGACCCACCCCCCGCCGACGGCAGCGAGCGTCGCCACGAGGGCGAACGTCAGCGCCATGCCGGCGAGCAACGGCAGCCCGCTGCGGACGAAGGGCTGATCGGCGCGCGCGAAGACGAACGGCAGTACCGGCAGGATGCAGGGGCTGAGAATCGTCAGGGCACCGCCAAGGTAGGCGAGAACGATGAGTAGCATGACTGTTCCAGTGCGTTATTTCAGGGGTTATGGGGGTGTCGCCAGGATTCGGATTCAGACTCAGGCTGCCGCCGGTGTAAAGCGCATGGCGAGCCCGTTCATGCAATAGCGCAGGCCGGTGGGTTTCGGACCGTCGTCGAATACGTGCCCGAGGTGGCCGCCGCAGCGCCGGCAATGCACTTCCGTGCGTGACATGCCGAATGAGCCGTCTTCGCGCGTCGCCACCGCGTGCTCGAGCGGCGCCCAGAAACTCGGCCAGCCTGTGTGGCTCTCGAACTTCGTGCGCGACGAAAACAGGTCGAGCCGGCAGCCGGCGCATGCGAAGACGCCCGCGCGATGCTCGCTGTTCAGCGGACTGCTGTAAGGCCGCTCGGTGCCTTCATCCCGCAGAACGGTGTACTGTGCCGGCGTGAGCAACTGGTGCCATTGCTCGTCCGTGCGCGTGAATTCGAAGCTTTGAGCGGGCTTGCCGGCCTTTGCCGGCGCCGCGGCCAGCCGCGGCCAGAGGCTCACGGCAGCCAGCGCCGCCACGGCCGCGCCGCCCGAAAGCAGGAAGCGTCTACGACTTTGCATGATGTGCTCCTTGGTGCCAGTCTGCGGATAGTGGCCACATGCTAGGGCGCGGGCGGTGTCAAAGTCCTCACGAAAAGTTAAATTAAATGTGATAACTCGCCGCCCGGAAATTTTGCACAATGGCGCAACGGCCGCTTTCCGGCGTTAATTCCCGCAACGACCCTGAACCACCCCGAACCGCTCGAGACCGCGACTTCCATGGATCATCAAAAGCGCATCCTGATCGTCGAAGACGATGTCGACATCGCCAACGTGCTGGCCCTGCATCTGCGGGATGAACGCTATGATGTCGTGCACAGCGCCGACGGCAACGAAGGGCTTCGGCTGCTTGAACAGGGCGGCTGGGATGCACTGATCCTCGACCTGATGCTGCCTGGCGTCGACGGACTGGAGATTTGCCGGCGCGCCCGCGCGATGACGCGTTACACCCCGATCATCATCACCAGCGCCCGTTCGAGCGAAGTACACCGGATACTCGGTCTCGAACTCGGTGCCGACGACTACCTCGCCAAGCCGTTCTCCGTGCTCGAACTGGTCGCACGCGTGAAAGCGCTGCTGCGCCGCGTCGAAGCGATGGTGAAAGATTCGCGGATCGACGCAGGCACCCTGCAGACAGCCGGCCTCACCATCGATCCGCTGACACGCGAGGCCGCCGTCGAGGGCCGGCGAATCGAGCTGACGCCGCGCGAATTCGATCTGCTGTATTTCTTCGCGCAACAGCCGGGCAAGGTGTTTTCGCGGATGGACCTGCTCAATGCGGTGTGGGGTTACCGGCACGAAGGATACGAACATACCGTGAACACCCACATCAACCGGTTGCGCGCGAAGATCGAAGCCGACCCGGCTGAGCCCACGCGGATACTGACCGTCTGGGGACGCGGCTACAAGTTTGCCGCGCCTTCCGACGGCACCCCGGCGCAGGACATCCCGTCCACGGACGCGCCATGAACCTCACCCTCACCCAGCGGCTCTCGATCGTGTTCTCGGTGCTGCTGCTTGCGTGCTGCGGCGCATCGGCATGGCTGCAAATCCGCTCAAGCGACCTGCACGACAAGGAAGTGATCCAGGGCCTTTCGCGCGGACTGGCCGGTCACATCGTCCGCAGCACGCCGTTGATGGATGGGAACGGCCTGAGGCCCGACGCCGTGCGGCAACTGTTCGGCCAGTTGATGGTGGTCAATCCGAGCGTCGAGGTGTATCTGCTCGACAATCAAGGACGCATCAAGGGCGACGACGCGCCCGCAGGACATGTGAAGCGCGAGCAGGTGGACCTCGCGCCGGTTCGCCGCTTCATCGCCGGCGACGCGCTGCCGATCCTCGGCGACGATCCGCGCAGCACCGACGCGCGCAAGGTGTTCAGCGCCGCGCCACTGCAAGCGGACGGGCAGGCACCATCGGGCTATATCTACGTGGTGCTGCTCGGCGAGGCACACGACGCACTCGCCGCACAGGTGAACGCCAGCTCGGTATTGCGCACCACGCTGTGGTACATGGCGCTCGTGACCCTGCTTGGGCTACTCGCGGGTCTCATGGCATTCGGGCTGATCACGCGTCCCCTGCGACGGCTGTCTGCCGCGATGCTTCGCTTCGACGTCAACGGTGAACCGGATACGCAGCCGAAGGTACCGCGCTCGTCTTCAGCGGGAACGCGTGATGAAATCGCCGTGCTGGAGACCGCCTTCGCGCAGATGGCAGAACGGATCGGCGAACAGTGGCGCGCGCTGACGCGGCTGGACCAGCAGCGGCGCGAGCTGCTTGCCAATATTTCGCACGACCTGCGCACGCCGCTGACGTCGCTGCACGGCTACCTTGAAACGTTGTCGCTAAAGGCCGACACCCTCGGCGAAACGGAGCGCAAACGCTATCTGGCAATCGCGCTCGCGCAAAGCGTCAAGGTTGGGCGGCTCGCTCAGGCACTGTTCGAACTGGCGAGGCTCGAACATGGCAACGTGCAACCGGCGCTGGAAGAATTCTCGATGGTGGATCTGGTGCAGGACGTCTTCCAGAAATTCGAGTTGCCGGCCGAAGCGCGGCATATCCATCTGCGCGCCGGGATTCCGCAGCGCCTGCCCGCTGTCTTCGCCGATCTCGGGATGATCGAGCGTGTGCTGACCAACCTGCTCGACAACGCGATTCGCCATACGCCCGCTCATGGCACGATCGGGGTCGATCTCGCGTATCGCGACGCGAACGTGTCGGTCACTGTCAGCGACAGCGGCCCAGGCATTCCGGCGAATCTGCGCGACGGGCTGTTCGAGCGGCCTTTCAGCACCGGCGGTGCGCACCGTGGCGGCGGGTTCGGGCTGCTGATCGTACAGCGCATGCTGCAACTGCATCACAGCCAGATACGTCTGGTCGAACACGCGGGCACGGGGGCGACATTCTGCTTCGAGCTTCCGGTGAGCGGAGTTTCGCAGGCGGCCGGGGCGGCGGGTTCGTCGCAGTCGTCTTCGTGGATGACCGGGCGGCGACAAAAATAGAGCGGAACGCGGTCTGCTCACCCATCCCTCGCTGAATACGATGAAGGCCGGCTACAGCGCAAATAACCGCCCACGATGCGGCTCGCGATCTTCCACGCCGGCAAGCCGCAACGCGTGCCAGGCCATCGCGAAGTTGCTGGATATCACCGGTTTGCCGATCCTCGCTTCAAGCGCTGAAACGCGTTCCGCGATGCGCAAGCTTGTGCATGACACGAACACTGCTTCCACGTCGGGGTTCTGCCCGAGGCGCTCGACGGCGGCTTGCAGCGAGGCCGTGTCAATCCGTGCGACCTCGTTGTCGTTCGCATGCTCGAACGAGGCGATGCGTGTGACGCGCACGCCACGTGCCTCGATGTAACTTCGCATGTAGTCGTTGATCGAGCGCACATAAGGTGTCAGCAGCGCGGCGCGCTGGACGCCAAGGGCGCGTAGCGCGGCCAGCGCAGCGGTAATCGGCGTGGTACACGCGACGCCCGGGCGCGCCTCGCGGATACGCGCGAATACGTTTTCCTCGCCGATTACCATCGACGCCGACGTGCAGCCAAACGCCACCACATCGATTCGCTCGGCAGGCCGGATCAGTGCGACCGCCGGCGCGATGCGCCCATCCATCTCCGCCAGACGGTCGGGCGTGATGTCCGGCGAATTGAGGATGCGGCTCTCGTAGAAGGCCACTCCGTCCTGCGTCAGCAGTTTGCGCCATTCGTGTTCGATCGTGTGATCGGTGGCGAGCACCACCAACCCAATGGCGGCACGCCGGCAGATGCCGTCGTCCAGCGTGAAATCCAGCCTGGCGTACGCGTCACCCTGCAATGAAATCGTGCTCATTTCAGTGTCATCCCTGTCATGTCGAGTTCAGGCTGGCGACCGGCCATGATGTCGACCAGCAGTTTCGCGGTTCCACACGACATGGTCCATCCCATGTGTCCGTGGCCCGTGTTCAGATACAGGTTCCTGTGCCGCGTGCGACCAATCAACGGCGTTCCTTCGGGCGTCATCGGACGCAGGCCTGCCCAGTAAGACGGGCGGCCATAGTCGGCGCCGTTCGGGAACAGCTCGCCGGCCACCTGCAGCATCGATTTGAAGTCAGCGGGGGTATGGCGGGTGTCGTAGCCGGTGAATTCGGCGGTCGCGGTGAAGCGCAGCCGTTTGCCAAAGCGCGCCCAAGCGACGAGATTGTTCTCGTCGACGCCGCCCAGCTCCGGCGGACGGTGGTCCGGCCCAACCGGAAACGTGGCGGAATAGCCCTTGACCGGATACACCGGCAGCCGGTAGCCCAGTTGACGCGCCAGAACCGGCGACCAGGAACCGAGCGCAAGCACGAACTCGTCGCCGCGAACGAGTCCGGCCGGCGTGCGCACCCCGATGACCCGATCGCCAGACGCCTCGATCGCGCTAATGGCGGCATCGAAATCGAAACGCACGCCAAGACGCTCGCACGCCGCTTTCAGCGCGCGGGTGAACAGGTGGGCATCGCCGCTTTCATCGGTCGGACAATAAATCGCTCCAGCGAGGCTGTCGCGCGCATGGGCAAGCGCCGGCTCACGCTCAATCGCCTGCGCCGCGTCGAGCGTTTCGAGCGACAGTCCGTTGGCCACGAGGATCGACATATTCTGTGTGCCCCGCGCGAAAGAAGCTTCGTCGCGATAGAGATACAGCAGGCCGCTGCTGATGCGGTCGTACTGCAAACGCTCGGCTTCGGTCAGCTGCTGCAATTGACTCTGTGCGTAGCGGCAAAGCCTCACCTTGCGCGTGGTGTTCTGGCGGGAGCGCTCCGCCGTGCAGTTGCGCAGGAACTGGAAACACCACGCCCACATGTGCGGGTCCGCGTTGAGCTTGAGCCTCAGCGCCTGCCCGTCGACGAAGAGTGATTTCAGCAGGATTTTCGGCGCTCGCGGAGACGCCCACGTGTATGAATGCCCCGGCGCGACGAGACCGGCGTTGGCAAAGCTGGTCTCGAGCGCGACACCTGGCTGACGGTCGATCACGGTGACCTCGCGGCCCTCTCTGGCAAGGTAATACGCGGCCGTGACGCCAGCGATTCCGCCTCCCAGCACAACGCTTTTCATACGTGACTCCCGTGTCGACCAGAGTTAGCGCTTTAGCGCTTACTCGGGTCCCATGCAATCTGCGGTCGACCAGAGTTAGCGTGTCGGCTGGAGTTGGCGCTTTAGCGCTTACTCCAGCCCCATAGCGCTTACTCGGGTCCCATGCAATCCCCGCCCATGCAAAGCTGCTTGCCGTTCAGGAAATGCAAACCCGCTGACGCTTTGGGTATGACGTTCTATAAGCGCATACCCTATACCGCTCAAATGTGCGGCGAGACCTATCATGAAAAAACACTTTCATAGTAGCGCTGCGATGCGTCCGATACCGGGTTGTTGAACTGACAGATTACAACTTGTATGCGACGTACGTTTTCAACCGTTTTCCGATGTCATCGGTTCAGTCGTGTGGCGGATCGCTCCAGTCCTTTTCACAATAAGGAGTCACAAACATGATTGTTCAGAAAAATAGCTCGCCGGACGCAGGTCGCGTCTTGCGGCAGACAACAATCGCGGCACTGGCCGCGCTGGCCGTGCTCGCTGGCATTGTCCCGGGGTCGGCGCAAAGCCAGACCATCAAGATCGGCGTGCCCGCGCCGCTGTCGGGCAGCAGCGCCAATGCCGGCATCGACATCGTCAACGGCGCGAAGCTTGCCGCCGCCAGAATCAATGCGGCGGGCGGCGTACTCGGCAAGCAGATCGAACTGGTGCCGGAGGATGACGCCTGCGACGCGCAGACCGCCGTGCAGGCGGCACAGAAACTCGTCGATGCGGGGGTCGTCGCCGTGGCCGGCGGCTACTGCTCCAGCGCGGCCCTGCCGGAATTGACGACGTTTCATCGCGCCGGAATTCCCTACGTGATGGACGCCTCGACCAATCCCAAACTGACCGAGATGGGCTACGACAATGTGTTCCGCACGATCGGCCGTGATGACGAGCAAGGTCCATTTGCCGCCGGATTCATGAAGAATTCGCTCCATGCCCGGCGCGCCGCCGTGATCCACGACAACACGACCTATGCCAAGGGCCTCGCCGACAACACCGTGGAAGCCCTGAAAAAGGATGGCGTCGACGTCGTCTACAACGACGCGATCACACCGGGGCAAATGGACTATTCGCCAACGCTGACCCACGTCGCCTCGCTGAAGCCTGACGTCATCTACTACACCGGCTATTTCTCCGAAGCCGGCCTGCTGGTGAAGGAGGCACGGCAACTGGGCCTGAAGATGACCCTGATGGGCGGCGACGGCACCAACGACCCGACACTGATGAAAACAGCCGGCCCGGCTGCCGAGGGCATGATCATCACCACGGCGCCGCTGGCGCAGTTCCTGAGCGGCGCGCACGATTTCGTCGACGGTTATACGAAGGCCTACGGGCAAGGGCCAGGGCCGTATTCGGTCTACGAATACGACGCCGTCGGCGTCACCGCGAAAGCGATCGCAGACGGGAAGTCGGCGACGCCCGCCGCGATCACGGCCGCCTTGCACAAGATGTCGAACTATCAGGGCGCGACCGGAACGATCGGTTTCAACGCGAAGGGTGACCGCAGCAAGGCGGTCTACATCACCATCATCGTGCACGGCGACAATTTCACGCCCTATCAAAGGCAGGATGCCAGCGGACACTGGGTGGCGATGAAATAGCATCCGCCGCGCCGCGCGCCGCCATGAGCACCTTCTTCCAGTTCGTTATCGAAGGGCTGACGACCGGCTCGTTCTATGCGCTCGTCGCCCTCGGCTACACGATGGTCTACGGGATCATCCGGCTGATCAACTTCGCCCACGGCGACCTGTTCATGGTCGGCGCGTTCATCGGCTGGACCAGTCTGACAGTGCTTGCTGCAGCGCACATACCGCTCGCCCTGGCGCTGCTGATCGCACTGGTGGCCGCCATGGCGGTCACTGGCGCACTGGGCCTCGCGATCGAACGGCTCGCCTACCAGCCGCTGCTGCGCGCGCCGCGGCTGTCGATCCTGATCACGGCCCTCGGCGTTTCGCTGGCGCTGGAGAATGGTGTGCTGCTGATCTACGGCGCCGGTTTCAGCACCTATCCCCACGTCCTCAGCCAGGCAGGGCTCGAATTCCACGACGTTCAGATCACGTTCGCACAGATCGGCATCATCGTGACCAGCCTTGTGCTGATGCTCGCGTTGTATTTCTTCGTTCACGGCACCTTCATCGGCACCGCGATGCGCGCGCTGGCGATCGATCAGGACGCAGCACGTCTGATGGGCATCGATGTCGAGCGGCTGATCCAGCTCACCTTCTTCCTGGGCTCCGCGCTGGCTGCGGTAGCAGGGGTCATGGAAGGCATCTACTACACGCAGATCAATTTCTTCATGGGCTTCGTGCTGGGCCTGCGCGCCTTCACCGCCGCGGTCCTCGGCGGCATCGGCAACATTCCGGGCGCGATGGCCGGCGGCATCCTGATTGGTCTGCTGGAATCCTTTGGCGCTGGCTATGTCTCCTCGCGATGGACCGATGTGTTCGTGTTCGGCGTGCTGATCGGCGTACTCGTGATCAAGCCGACCGGGTTGTTCGGCGAACGCGTCGTCGAGAGAATGTAGCCCATGAGCACGACGGGGTTGTCATCGCGTTGGTCCTGGCCTGCCGGCGTCGCGCTTCTTGTCGCTGCCGCCGCACTGCCCGCGCTCGCCAGCAACTATATTGTCGATGTCGGCCTGACCATCGCCACCTATTCGATCCTGGGCCTCGGGCTGAACGTGGTGGTGGGTTATGCCGGGTTGCTGGATCTCGGCTATGCGGCCTTTTTTGCTATCGGCGCCTATACCACGGCACTGCTGGAAACATTGCTGCATTTCCCGTTCTGGGAAACGCTGCCGTTCAGCCTGGCGTTTGCGGGGGCTTCGGGTATCGTCATCGGCTACCCGACCCTTCGCCTGCGCAGCGACTATCTGGCGATTGTCACGCTTGGCTTCGGCGAGATCACGCGCATCATCGCCACCAATCTCGACATCACCGGCGGCCCGAACGGTATTTTCGGCATCGAAAGTCCAAGCCTGTTCGGGTATGAAATCAGCTCTCCGAAGGCGGTCTACGAACTGGGCGTCGCGTTTCTCGTGCTGGTGCTGGGGTTCGCGATCCGGCTAGGCCAGTCGCGGCTCGGGCGCGCCTGGACCAGCATCCGCGAGGATGAGGCGGCCGCCGAGGCGGTCGGCGTGCCGACCCTGCGCGTCAAGATGCTCGCCTACGTCATGGGTGCGCTGATCGGCGGCTTTGCGGGCAGCCTGTTCGCCGCCCGCTTCGGCACCATCGATCCGACCGGCTTCACGTATCTGCAATCCGTCACCATCCTGATCGTCGTCGTACTCGGCGGCCGGGGGAGCATTCCCGGCGTGATACTCGGCGCTGTCATCGTGGCCGGCCTGCCCGAATTGCTGCGCTTTCTCAACCTCTGGCGCATCTTCGCCTTTGCGATCGGACTCGTGATCCTGATGCTGCTCCGGCCGCAAGGGCTATGGCCGGCACCGCTGCGCCGCGTGACACCGCCGCGCGAGGATGCCGGCCGTGCTGAAACATTCGCGTCCCGGGCGATGGCCGGCGACGCGATCCTGCTCGATGTGCGCGACATGCAACGCCACTTCGGCGGTGTGCGGGCGGTCGGCGGTATCAGCTTCACGGTGCGCAATGGTGAGATCCTCAGCCTGATCGGCCCCAACGGCGCCGGAAAGACAACGGTGTTCAACTGCCTGACCGGCGTGATCCGCCCGACCGGCGGCAAGGTGCTCTGGCGCGGCACGTCGCTCGTCGGAGGCGCACCCCATCGCATCGTCCATGCCGGTATGGCGCGCACCTTCCAGGGTATCCGCCTGTTTGCCAACATGACGGCTTTCGAGAACGTATTGACCGGCATGGATCACCGGCTGCGCACGCTGCTCGTCGTCGAACTGCTCGGGTTGCCTTCGGCGCGTGCCGAGGCTGCCAGTCACGCGGCAGAAGGCCTGCGCTGGCTTGGCTTCGTCGGTCTCATGGCGCGTGCGGGGGAGCGCGCAGCCGACCTGCCCTATGGCGATCAACGCCGGCTGGAGATAGCCCGTGCACTGGCCAGCAACCCGCAACTCCTGCTGCTGGACGAGCCGGCCGCGGGGATGAACCCGACCGAAAAGCACGCGCTGATGGAATTGATCCGGCGTATCCGGGATCTTGGCGTGACGGTGCTGCTGATCGAACACGACATGATGCTGGTGATGGGCGTGTCGGACCGGATCATTGTCATGGACCATGGCGTCATCATCGCCGCGGGAACGCCCGCCGAAATCCAGGCCGACCCGCACGTGATCGACGCCTATCTGGGTACGGCTGAAACAGACGAAGCGGCTGACGATGCCGCCGGGGAGAAATCGTTGTGGGACTCCTAGAAATCCGCGACCTGCAGGTGAGCTACGGGAACGTGGAGGTCCTGCATGGCATCTCCCTCGATGTCGCCGGGGGTGAGATCGTGGCGTTGCTCGGCAGTAACGGAGCGGGCAAGACAACGACACTACGCGCCATTTCCGGCCTGATCCGCCCGCGCGCGGGACAAATCACGCTGGACGGACACCCGCTCATCGGGATGCGGGCCCACCAGATTGTCGCGCTGGGTCTCGGCCACGCGCCGGAGGGCCGTCGCATGTTCGGATCGCTGACGGTCGAGGAAAATCTGCGCCTCGGTGGCTACCTGATCCGCGGCGACCGTGCCGTGCTGGACCAGCGGATGGCCGGGGTCTACCAGACTTTTCCGCGCCTCGGTGAACGGCGCAGCCAGCTGGCAGGGACGCTCAGCGGCGGCGAACAGCAGATGCTGGCGATCGCACGCGCCCTGATGTTGCGGCCACGTATCGTCGTGCTGGATGAGCCGTCCATGGGACTGGCGCCGAAACTGGTTCGCGTGATCTTCGGCATGATTTCCGACATCTGCGCAGACGGCACGTCGGTCCTCCTTGTCGAGCAGAACGCGCGCCAGGCGCTTCGCATCGCGCATCGGGCCTACGTGCTGGAAAGCGGGCGCATCGCGCTAGCCGGCCCGGCCCACGAACTGGCACGGGATAGCCGGGTTCGCGCGGCGTACCTGGGCGGCAGCGCTGTCGCCACGGACTGACACCGCCTGATGAACTGCCTGCGCGTCAGGATGGTTGACCCGCGCCAGAACCGCCGGGTGCTGTTGGAGGCGCGGTCAGGTCGTCGTCTGAAGACGGGTATGCCGCCACCTTGCCAGGCGGCATACCGCCTGACTCCGCAATTTCAACCCGCAGGCTCCCGTGATTATTCCAGTACGCCCAGCTGGCATCGTTAGCAAAGCAATACAGATAACCCGAGCATGGCGCCTTGATCTCCACTTCCCTGCCAATCCGGAAGTAGAAGGGTTGAGGTGGCACACCTGCCTGGCCCTGTTGCCCTGGCGTTGAGATCGCTCCGCAGAGTTCGAACCAGTTCGCCCCCCTGACCCGCCGGGACCAGGCAAACAGACGTTGTATCCAGGTACCAGGTGTCCCCTCCGCGCCCCATGCACTGTCCCCATCCAGCCACGTTTGACCTTCAGGCACCTTGAAGCGGTAGCTCACACCCTCATTCATGAAAATACCGGTCCAGTTCCACAACGGGCTGGCGAAAACCCGCACCTCGACAGTCACCGCAGGGTCTATGTTCGGTCGATAGGGCGCCTGAAAGATTGGCGGATTAACCTGTCGTGCCAATGCCAGATCCGATATCGATTCAGAACATCTTCGTGAACCCTTCGCCAGATACGGAAAGGACCGGGGACGAAAGCCGGCTTCCCTGTAAAAACCGGTGAGTGAGTTGTGAAGAACACCGTGTATTGCAGAGGGCGACGACTGATCCGCGTGGGCCAGCTGGTTCAACATGTCCGACTCGAACACCGCACCGCACTTCGCAGCCTCGCCAATCATCCATTTGAGCGTGGCATCAGAAAGTCCGGTCTCTTTGTAGCCGCCCCCAACGTCAGCGTGAACACCAGGGAACCACACCTGCAACACGCGTGTCAGGTCGCAACCATCCGAATCCGTCCACAACGTTGGAAAGAAGTTATTCCGCTGCTCATCGATTGCAAGGGCCTGTACCGCGCGTTCAACTTCTGGCGGAAGTCTTGTGTCATGAAATTCGAAGCGCTTTCTGCCGAAGCCGAACAAGTCCACGATTTCGGGAATGCCGAGCGCGCCCACCGTCTCCCACACCCCCAGGAAGCGAATGGGCGGAGGTTTGCCATGCGCGTCGCGGAACCGTTCCTGCTGGCTGACGCTTTCCGGCATCTCCGGGTCAAGCCGGTACAGGTTCCATGCCTGCCTTACCAGCGCCCAGGTTGCCTCGTGAGGAAGTCCACAATGGTGAAGCATGCCGACCAGGCTGCGAGCCGTGAACGCGCCACGAGAGAAGCCAATGACAAAGATTTCGGAACCTTCTTCGTAGTGGTCGGACAGCCACTTGTACGCGGTTCGAATGTCACGGGAGAGGCCTAAACCTAGCGCACCGTCGATGAAGCCACGCACCCGGCCTTCGTTAGCGCCGATGCCGACGTGATAGTACCGAAGCTGCTCGACGCCATCGTCGCCGCGCTCACTCAATGCGTTGAAAAAGCGAACGACATTGGTTGGAACGGGCACCCCCTGAAACTGGTCGCTATCCGAGTTCCATGTGCCATCACAGCAAACGAAAAGTCTCTTCATGTTTTTGGCCCGTCTCGTTCCGCGAGATTCTCATCATGCAGTGGAGCAACTGCGCCCTCGACTCCTGCGAGTCACCCGTTCATATGTCAGCGTGGTCCGCCACATCAATAAAGTGCACGAAAGCATTACCATGTTACCCAGATCCGGGGATGCTCAACGTACGCCCGAATTCCTGTCATAAGCGTTCCAGGCGTGGTTCAGAACCGGCAGAATCCGGGTGACACGCACAGGCAGCATCGTCCCGCCCGTCAAGGCAAGGTTAGTGAACGATGCCGTTCAAGTTTCAAGCGGTGGTCAGGAACCTCCACGCGTCAGGTCTTCACGCAGCACCCGCCCACACTGTCACTCCATCTGGATCGATGGCGAGCCGGCACTGCCCGTTTTCACGAAAACCGCCGTCCTGGCTGGCAAACTCGAAGCTCACCCCTTTGACCTTTGCGTTGACATAGCGCTCACCGTGACGCGTGCCGATTGCACTGATGGTTCCCGTATGTGGCCCGCTCACTGACGGCGTTATCGAGCGCGAACCAACACGCCACATCACCTGTTGTCCGGGGTGAAAGGACCGGTCCGATGTTTGCAGCGTGAATCCTTCGGCGATCTCGATCTCGCCTGGCGTTTTGACGATCCCCGTCCCGACATTGTGCAGACCCAGCAGATCAGCAACCCGCATCGTGCACGGCCGCTCGAAAACTTCCTCGACGGGTCCGGTTTGCAGAACGCGCCCCTGTTCGATCACCAGTACCTCATCAGCGAGCAACGCGGCTTCGTCAGGATCATGCGTGACGATGACTGTTATCGCGGCGATCTCGCGCTGCAGGTCCCTGAGCGATTGCTGCAGGCGGCGACGGCGCGGCGTATCGAGCGCGGCGAAGGGCTCATCGAAGAGCAGCAGTTGACTATGGCGCGACAGCGCACGCGCGAGCGCGACCCGCTGGCGCTGACCGAACGATAGCTGCCGCGGAAGACGACCGGTCAGCGTCGCAAGGCCCAGATGCTCGACCCAGAAACGCGCGCTCGCCCGGTCCGCGCCTACAGGAAACGCAAGCTGCTGGTCCACCGTCATGTGAGGGAACAGACCATAATCCTGCGGCATATAGCCAATCTGGCGCCGCTCCGGTGGCAGCGTGCCGAGATCCAGCTGGCCGAGCCTCACCGCGCCACGCTCATTGGATTCCAGGCCTGCGATCAGCCGCAGCGCCATTGACTTGCCGGAACCCGACGGGCCGATGATCGCGAGCCGTCGCGAAGAAGGCGCCCAGGCGATGTCGAGACTGAATGTGCCGATATGTCTCGCTAGCCGTATCGCAAGCGTCAGACCGGCATCGGCGGAAAGCGTGGTGCCGGCCGTTGCGACGACGGCGGGTTCGTCGCCATTGTCTGGCGGCTCGCTTGCAACAGCACGGGCGCCGCGGCTATAAACCGAAAGCGCCGCGCACACCACGGCGATGCCGAGCGTCGGCAGCAGAAGCGGCATCATCGCAGGCAGACCCTGTCCACCGAATACGACGTAGGTGTACACCGGCAGCGAATACGGGTGATAAGCGACCATCACCGTCGCGCCAAATTCGCCGAATGCGCGCAACCACGCTAACGCAAGGCCGGCCCGGATGGCCGGCCATGCAATCGGCAGTGTCACGCGAAAAAAACGGCTGCCCGGATGATGTCCGAGCGTCGCGGCAACGTCGTCGAAAACCGGATCGACCGACAGAAACGCGGAGCGCGCGGCGACGATCAGAAAAGGGGCGGCGACGAACGTTTCGGCGAGCACGATGCCCGCGAACGAATCGGTCAGCGTACCGCCGACCGCGCGGCCGATCCAGCTATAGGGCCCAAGCAGGAACAACAGCAACACACCGCTCGTGAGCGGTGGCAGTGCGAGCGGCAACTGGACCACAAAGCCAAGCAATGCTGTCCAGCGCGACGATGAACGGGCGAGCCAGTAGCCCAGTGGCACACCGCCCACGAGTATCACGAGCGCGGCGACGCTTGCACTGCCTATGGAGACGCCAACCGCCGACCAGGTGGCGTGCCAGTCGACACCCGCCCAGTCGGCATGACTGATCTGCGGGATACTCGCGAGAAACGGCGCGCACAGATACGCTGCAAGCAGTACGGCGAGCCAGAGCAGCGGCTGCGCCGCTGGCTGCTTCATTGGGCTGCGTCGATGACAGCATGCAATGACGACGGTACGGCTTGCGCATTGCCGGTCACCGTCGGTTTGATCACGTCGACGCCATGCTCCTTAAGCAACGCACGCCCGCTCGCGCCAAGCAGAAAATCGGCGAAGCGCGTTGCGCCGTTAGCGTTCGGCGCATCGTTAAGGATGGTCAGCGTATAGCTCGCCCTGGCCTGCAGTTCAGGCGCGGGGCGGAACGCAGGAATCTTCAGATCCGACGTTTCTGTCGAGTAGAAAAAGCCCGCATCAAGCTGGCCTGACTGAAGACGCCCAACCAGCGTCTCTTCCGGCAGCACCTGCTCGGGATTGTCGGGCGCGCCGAGCGTCTTCTGGACGAGGTCGGGCTGATGATAGAGCTCCGCTGCCTTCGTCATCATCTGGACGGTGAATGCGCCCTTTGGATCGAGCTTCGGATCGGTGCGGCCGATACGGATACCCGGCTCCTGCAGTACCTGATCCCAGCGCTTCTTCTTGAAATCGGCGGCAAAGCGGCTTTGCGGGTTGTAGCCGATCATCAGCGGCGATTCGGCGAAGTTGACGTACCAGCTCACATGATCACCGTTTGTCGCACCCATCAGGGCGGTGTTCACCTTCGGACTCGCGCTGATGAACACGTCGCCGCGGCGCAGCTTGCCTTTGATCTCATTGGCGATCTTGTTCGATCCGGCAGCGTAGCCCTGAAAATGCAGACCCGTCTCCTTCTCGAACGCCGGTCCGACACTACGTTCCATCAGGTTGACGAGCGAACCCGCATACAAAACGTTGACGGTGCCCTCATCGGCAGCACAGAGGTTTGCGGTCAACAGGCCTGTCAGCACGGCACCCGACACCAGAAGCTTGCGCAACATGTGATTCCCCGAATCGTTATAAAGGCCCATATATTACGATGTGCGCTTCAACTCCGCATCGATTTAAAAAGTCGCACGCGCAAAACGTTCATGCGCAAACCATGCGCGCTACACGAGCAGATCTTCGTAAAACGCACCGAATGGCCGCGTCGGATGGGCCAGCTGTATTTCGAGAATCCAGAGCCCCGCGTCCGGACAGTCGGCGAAGTCTCCAAGATCGCCTGCCTTGTAGATCGCATGCGGAAAATCGCTGACACGGTGGCCCTTGATATCCAGATTCAGACGCCATCCGAGCGCCGATGCACGCTCTTCGGCGAAGTCATAGAGTGCTTTGCCGCCCGCGCCAGATGAACGCCAGTGCTGCTCCACTTCGGCGAACACGGTCTTCGCGGCATCGGCACACGCCTTCATATCCACGTCGTCGCCGACCACAAAGGTGGCGCCCGCATCGCCTTCGTGCCGGTTCCAGACGACACCAAGATCGACGAAGTAAATGTCGTCCTCCTTGAGTCGCGGGTCGCCAGCCGACGGCTGCTTGAATGTCTTCAGCGTGTTCTCGCCGAAACGGACCAGCACCGGATGCCAGATCCGGTCCATGCCGAGCTGCGTCAGGAGGCGCGTGCATTCCGCTCTCGCCTGCGACTCGAGCATGCCCGGCTCAATCCGCTCCCTGATCTGCCCGACAGCCTCCCAGGTTCTGTCACGGGCGAGCTTCATCGATTCGAGCACGTAGACACTGCCAACCGCCTGATTCATCGCTGCTTCCATCAATCCTCTCCAGTTATATCCCGGTGAATATAGCGTCCGGAAACCTGAGTGTCCATGCCACACCGTGAATCCATTTGTGTCAGAAAGACGACAATTCCCCAACAGGAGTGTTTACGAATATATAACGTGTCGTTATATTTCGCACGATACAACGAAACAGGGCACTTCATCCTGTTCGAAGTCGACCCTATGCCAGGAAGACTCTCACTGACCGGCACCGTTCTCACGAAGCGACGGATGCTGCGTCCTGCGATTTTCGCCTCAACACGCGTTTGATCGCCCGATGCTGACATTGACCTGCATGCCACGCGTGACGCTGTACGGGTTGATCGATGCCGGTATCAGTTACGTGAACAATGCCCGTTCCGGCACGAGCCATGACAGCCTCGTCAAATATGACGACGGTGTAGCGTCTGGCAGCCGTTGGGGCCTGCGTGGCACCGAAGATCTCGGTGGCGGCCTGAAGGCGA
>NZ_CAJQZB010000024.1:0-93859 GCF_907164545.1 Paraburkholderia gardini
TGTCAGCCGCAATGCGGGCGTGCTCAGTGGCCTTTGACCACTTCGCCGGCGCGCAGCTTGTAGCGCGTGCCGCAATACGGGCAGCGTGCTTCGCCGTGCGTGACGTCGATGAAGACGCGCGGATGCGTGCTCCAGCGCGGCATCGACGGATTCGGGCAATACGCCGGCAGGTCTTTGGCCGACAGTTCGACCAGCGGCATTTCCTTGATTTCACTCATGAGGACGTTCTCTTTGTATTCGGATGAAAACGCGGCGCGCGATGCGCAGCCCGCGCAGGCAGTGAACGAAGGCTTAAACCCTGGTCAGCCAGTTCGCGTACTTCGTGCTCTTGCCGTTCACGATGTCGAAGAAGCCGGATTGCAGCTTTTCCGTGATCGGACCGCGCGCGCCCGCACCGATCGTGCGGTTATCGAGTTCGCGGATCGGCGTGACTTCGGCGGCCGTGCCGGTGAAGAACGCTTCGTCGCAGGTGTAGACCTCGTCGCGCGTGATGCGCTTTTCGATCACCTCGATGCCGGCGTCTTTCGCCAGCGTGATGACGGTGTCGCGCGTGATGCCGTCGAGGCACGACGACAGATCCGGCGTGTACAGCTTGCCGTTGTTCACGAGGAAGAAGTTTTCGCCCGAACCTTCCGACACGTAGCCGTCCACGTCGAGCAGCAGCGCTTCGTCGTAGCCGTCGGCGGTGGCTTCCTGGTTCGCGAGGATCGAGTTCACGTACCAGCCCGACGCCTTCGCGCGCACCATCGACACGTTCACATGATGGCGCGTGAACGACGACGTCTTCACGCGGATGCCCTTTTTCAGGCCGTCTTCACCGAGGTAAGCGCCCCACGGCCACGCGGCGATCGCGACGTGGATCGTGTTGCCCTTCGCCGACACGCCGAGCTTTTCCGAGCCGACCCAGATGATCGGGCGCAGATAGCACGATTCCAGCTTGTTCTCGCGGACGACTTCGCGCTGCGCGGCGGCGAGCGTTTCGTGGTCGAACGGGACGTCCATCTGGAAGATCTTCGCGGAATTCAGAAGACGCTTCGTGTGTTCCTGCAGGCGGAAGATCGCGGTGCCGCTGTCCGTCTTGTAGGCGCGCACGCCTTCAAAGACGCCCATGCCGTAGTGCAGCGTGTGCGTGAGGACGTGGATTTTGGCATCGCGCCAGTCGATGAGCTTGCCATCCATCCAGATCTTGCCGTCGCGGTCGGCCATTGACATACGATTCTCCAGGCGGTGCGTAATGAGGTATTCGGGGTGCCACAGCGACGACCCGGCCGGAACGCGCGGCGCAGGCTTACGGCAGGCGTAAGCCGGAATGCGTGGCGCGGAAAGCCAAAACACAGATCCGTCAAGCGGCGAAGTCCGTTATTTTAGCGTCTTTTGCACACGGAACGGGCATTCAGCCACCTTACGGACGCTATAATTCTGCGCACACATAAATCAGTTCCGGATGCGCCGGCGGAAGTTTTCCGACAGGCTGTGTCTTTTCTGCTGCGGCGGCGCATCGCGCGCCGGCCTGCCTCGTCCAATGTCTGCTCGCCTCTCTGAAGTTGATCGCCAGGCCTTTCGCCTGGGCCTGCGCGACTATTCGCCCACGCTCATGGCGATATTTTCATGGGGGCTCGTGACCGGCATCGCGATGAGCAAGTCCGTGCTGACGCTGCCCCAGGCGCTCGGCATGTCGGTGGCGGTGTATGCGGGTTCGTCGCAACTGGCGGTGCTGCCGCTCTTCGCCGCGAAGCTGCCGGTCTGGACGATCCTGCTCACCGCCGCGATGGTCAACACCCGCTTCGTGATCTTCAGCGCGGGTCTCGCGCCGCATTTCTCGTATCTGCCGCTGTGGCGGCGCATGCTGATCGGCTATTTCAACGGCGACATCATCTATCTGCTGTTCCAGAAGAAGAGCTTTCCGACCGGCTTCCAGCCTGGCAAGGAGGCGTATTTCTGGGGCATGGCGATTGCCAGCTGGGCGTCGTGGCAGGTCTCGTCGGCGATCGGCATCCTGCTCGCGAGCCTCTTCCCGGACAACTGGGGGCTCGGGCTCGCCGGCACGCTCGTGCTGCTGCCGATCATGGTGTCGGCGATCGTCACGCGTTCGACGGCGGTCGCGGTCGGCATCGCGGGTGTCGTTTCGCTGCTGGCGGTCGACCTGCCGTACCGGCTCGCGCTGCCGCTCGCGGTCATCACCGCGATCATCGCGGGCAGCATCACCGATTCGATCGTCGAGCGCGCCGACCTGCGCCGCATCCGCCAGCGCGCGGGAGATTCCCGATGACCACCACACAGATCTGGCTCGCCATTCTCGGCATGACGTTCGTCACCGCGGTGACGCGCGCGATGTTCCTGATCGGCGGCGAGCGAACGGTCCTGCCGGAGCGCGTGCAGCGCATGTTGCGCTACGCGCCGGCCGCCGCGCTGGCGGCGGTCGTGCTGCCCGACGTGGTGGAAACCAGCAACGGGCTGTCCTTCGGGCTGTCGAATCACGAGTTCTACGCCACGCTCGCCGGGCTCGGCTGGTATCTGTGGCGGCGCAGCATGATCGGCACGATTGTCGCCGGCATGGCAGTGTTCACCGTCCTGCGACTTGTTGCCTAGTGTCCGGACGTGGGAAATGCTGCGATGCCGCATCGCGTGACGTCCGCCCAAATGCTGGAGATTCGCAGCCACACGTCCAGGAACGTCACCGGTATCGGTTAAAATAGCCGTCTTCCGGATCACTGCGCGAAGCCGCGGCCGATGCCGCCGGCCCTGTCCTCATCATGTCGGGCAGGTTGCATTGTCCACCGCCTTCCAATCAACCCGCATCCCGACACCATGACCCAAGTGAAGCGTCTCACCGATCTGATCGCCGAAGGCAAGCTTGCCGGCCAACGCGTTTTCATCCGCGCCGATCTGAACGTGCCGCAGGACGATCACGGCAACATCACCGAAGACACCCGCATCCGCGCGTCGGTGCCCGCTATCCGCGACGCACTGGATGCCGGCGCGGCCGTCATGGTCACCTCGCACCTTGGCCGCCCGACGGAAGGCGAACTGAAGCCGGAAGACTCGCTCGCGCCGGTCGCGACGCGCCTCGGCGAACTGCTCGGCCGCGATGTGCCGCTCGTCGCGAACTGGGTGGAAAACGGCGTGAACGTCGCGCCGGGCCAGGTCGTGCTGCTCGAGAACTGCCGCGTCAACAAGGGCGAAAAGAAGAATTCCGACGAGCTCGCGCAGAAGATGGCGAAGCTCTGCGACATCTACGTCAACGACGCGTTCGGCACCGCGCATCGCGCCGAAGCCACCACGTACGGCATCGCGAAATACGCGCCGGTTGCGTGCGCGGGTCCGCTGCTCGCGGCTGAACTCGACGCGCTCGGCAAGGCGCTCGGCGCGCCGAAGCGTCCGCTGGTGGCGATCGTCGCCGGCTCCAAGGTGTCGACCAAACTCACCATTCTCGATTCGCTCGCCGGCAAGGTCGACCAGCTGATCGTCGGCGGCGGCATCGCGAACACGTTCATGCTGGCGGCGGGGCTGAAGATCGGCAAGTCGCTCGCCGAAGCGGATCTCGTCAACAATGCGAAGGCGATCATCGATGCCGCGAAGGCACGTGGCGCTTCGGTGCCGATCCCGACGGACGTCGTCACCGCGAAGGAATTCTCGCCGACGGCGAAGGCCGAAGTGAAGGCCGTGGCCGACGTAGAGGACGACGACCTGATCCTCGACATCGGCCCGGACACCGCGAAGGCGCTGGCCGCTCAACTGGAAAAGGCCGGCACGATCGTCTGGAACGGCCCGGTCGGCGTGTTCGAATTCGACCAGTTCGGCAACGGCACGAAGACGCTCGCTGATGCGATCGCGAAGTCGCCGGCGTTCTCGATTGCCGGCGGCGGCGACACGCTCGCGGCGATCGCCAAATACGGCATCCACGACAAGGTCAGCTATATCTCGACAGGCGGAGGCGCCTTCCTCGAGTTCCTCGAAGGCAAGACACTGCCCGCCGTCGAAATCCTGGAATCGCGGGCTTAACGTGGCAACGCGCTCCCCGACGAAATCAGCAAAAGGCCGGCCCACGCCGCGCACGACAGCCGCAGGGGAGCGCAGCGCGCGCTCCAGCAGCAAGCCGCTGGCATCGGCTCCGGCGCCAGCAGGCGCGCCGCACCAGCCAGCGGTGCAGGACCCCGCAGATGTTCTTGCGGTAACGGCGCAGCACAAACGCGCGCCAGCACAAACTGCGGCACCCGACACTGCCGCGCAGGCCGAATCCGGCACGCAGGCACCGCAGGCACAAGACACCGCGACATCGGCCACGCCCGATGCGCAACGCTCAAACAAAGCGACGCCAGCTCCAGCCGGCGCGCAACCCCCGGCAGCCGCTCGCGCGGCAACGCCAACGAATCCGACTCGCAGCGCTCAATCCAGCGAACCCATCCAGACGAGGAGACTCATGCATCGCGCCACCAAGATTGTCGCCACCATCGGCCCGGCTTCCAGTACGCAGGAAATCCTGCTGCAAATGATTCAGGCCGGATGCGATGTGGTGCGGCTCAACTTCTCGCACGGCACCGCCGACGACCATCGCCAACGCGCTGAGTTCGTCCGTGAGGTCGCGCGCAAGGCTGGCCGCGAAGTCGCCATCATGGCTGACCTGCAAGGCCCGAAGATCCGCGTGGGCAAGTTTGAGAACGGCAAGACCACGCTGATCGCCGGCAATTCATTCATCCTCGATTCCGCGTGCGAACTCGGCAACGACGACCGCGTCGGCCTCGACTACAAGGATCTGCCGCGCGACCTGAAACCGGGCGACGTGCTGCTGCTCAACGACGGCCTGATCGTCCTGAACGTCACGCGCGTGCTCGGCACCGAGATTCACACCACGGTGAAGATCGGCGGCGACCTGTCCAACAACAAGGGCATCAACCGCCAGGGCGGCGGCCTCACGGCGCCGGCGCTGACCGAAAAGGACATGGAAGACATCAAGACGGCCATGTCGCTCGGCGCGGATTTTGTCGCGGTATCGTTCCCGAAGAACGCCACCGACATGGAAATGGCCCGCCAGCTCGCCAATATCGCGGGCGCGCCTTACGGCATCAAGCCGAAGATGATCGCGAAGATCGAGCGTGCCGAAGCCATTCCGGCGCTGCAGGGCATCCTCGACGCGTCGGACGGCATCATGGTCGCGCGCGGCGATCTGGCCGTGGAAGTGGGCAATGCCGCAGTCCCGGCGCTGCAAAAGCGCATGATCCGTATGGCGCGCGAGTCGAACAAGTTCGTCATCACCGCCACGCAGATGATGGAATCGATGATCCACGCACCGGTGCCGACGCGCGCCGAGGTGTCGGACGTCGCGAACGCGGTGCTGGACGGCACGGATGCCGTGATGCTGTCGGCGGAATCGGCGGCGGGCAAGTATCCGGTGCAGACCATCGAAACGATGGCCGCGATCTGCGTGGAAGCCGAGAAGTCGGAAAACTCGGAACTGGACAAGGATTTCCTCGACCGGACGTTCACGCGTATCGACCAGTCGATCGCGATGGGTGCGCTCTTCACGGCGTTCCACCTCGGCGCGAAGGCGATCGTCGCGCTGACCGAATCGGGGTCGACCGCGCTGTGGATGTCGCGTCACTGGACGCACGTGCCGATCTTCGCGCTCACGCCGCGCACCGGCAGCGAGCGCGCGATGGCGCTGTACCGCAACGTGACGTCGCTGCATCTCGACACCAACACCGACCGCGACACGGCGCTCGCGCAGGCGCTCGAAGTGGTGGTCAGCAAGGGCTACGCATCGCATGGCGACATGGTGGTGCTGACGGTCGGCGAGCCGATGGGACAGGCCGGCGGAACGAACACACTGAAAATCGTGCGGGTGGGTGAACCGTACTGATCAGACTGGATGTATGCCCATCGGCGCGGCGGACAGGCCGCGTTCCCGGGAGAGGCGGCGCGCCCCTGAGCCCACGCTCAGGGAAGGCACGCACGGGAATGCGGCTTGCTTCGCGATAAAATCTCAAAAATTAGATGCCGACGGCACAGGTTTCGTTTCAATTAAGGAGTTTCACCATGCCTCTCGTATCAATGCGTCAGTTGCTGGACCATGCCGCCGAAAACGGTTATGGCCTCCCGGCATTCAACGTGAACAACCTGGAACAGGTGCAGGCGATCATGGCGGCGGCGGACAAGGTCGGCGCGCCGGTCATCATGCAGGCGTCGGCGGGCGCCCGGAAGTATGCCGGTGAGCCATTCCTGCGCCATCTGATCGAAGCGGCCGTCGAGTCATATCCGCATATTCCGGTTGTGATGCACCAGGATCACGGGCAGTCGCCGGCCGTGTGCATGGCGGCCATGCGCAGTGGTTTTACGAGTGTGATGATGGACGGTTCGCTCGAGGCGGACGGCAAATCGGTGGCGTCGTATGAATACAATGTCGATGTGTCGCGCAAGGTCGTGGAGATGGCGCACTCGATCGGCGTGACGGTCGAAGCCGAACTGGGCGTGCTCGGCTCGCTCGAAACGATGAAGGGCGACAAGGAAGACGGCCACGGCGCGGAAGGCACGATGACCCGCGAACAGCTGCTGACCGACGTCGAGCAGGCCGCCGATTTCGTGAAGCTCACGCAGTGCGACGCACTGGCGATCGCGATCGGTACCTCCCACGGCGCGTACAAGTTCACGAAGAAGCCGACGGGCGATATCCTGTCGATTCAGCGCATCAAGGAAATTCACCAGCGCATTCCGAATACGCACCTGGTGATGCACGGTTCGTCGTCGGTGCCGCAGGAACTGCTCGCGGAAATCCGCGAATTCGGCGGCGACATGAAGGAAACCTACGGCGTGCCGGTCGAAGAAATTCAGGAAGGCATCCGTAACGGCGTGCGCAAGATCAATATCGATACGGACCTGCGTCTCGCGATCACCGGCGCGATCCGCCGTGCGATGGCCGAAAACCCGTCGAAGTTCGACCCGCGCGACTACCTGAAGCCGGCGCGTGAAGCCGCCACGAAGGTGTGCGTGGATCGCTACGTGGCGTTCGGCTGCGAAGGCCAGGCCGCTAAAATCAAGCCGCTGTCGCTCGACAGGATGGCGGAGAAGTACAGGTCGGGCGACCTCCGGCAGGTGGTCCGCTAGGCTGTCCGTTCAGCACTGACCTGGTCATCCGGCCAGGTTGTTGTCAGATCGCCGTTCCCGCATGATCCGGGGAACGGCGTTTCCCTTTTGTTCCGGTCTCATTTTTGCCCTATTTCTAGCGAACTACGACGATGTCTACCCTTTACGAATCCACGCTCCGCTCGCTGCCGCTGCTCGGCCGCGGCAAGGTCCGCGACAACTACGCGGTGGGCAACGACCAGTTGCTGATCGTTACGACCGACCGTCTGTCGGCGTTCGACGTCATCATGGGCGAGCCGATTCCCAACAAGGGGCGCGTGCTGAACCAGATGGCCAACTTCTGGTTCGACAAGCTGAAGCACATCGTCCCGAATCACCTGACCGGCGTCGAGCCGGAAACGGTCGTCGCAGCGGACGAAGTCGAGCAGGTCAAGGGCCGCGCGGTTGTCGTCAGGCGTCTCGAGCCGATCCTGGTCGAAGCGGTGGTGCGCGGCTATCTGGCCGGCAGCGGCTGGAAAGACTACCAGGCAACGGGCGCCGTGTGCGGCGTCGAACTGCCGCCGGGCCTGCAAAACGCGCAGAAGCTGCCCGAGCCGATCTTCACGCCGGCAGCCAAGGCCGAAATGGGCCACCATGACGAGAACATCACGTACAACGAGATGGAACGCCGCATCGGCACCGAACTGTCGGCCACGATCCGCGACATCTCGATCCGGTTGTACAAGGAAGCCGCTGAATTCGCGGCCACGCGCGGCATCATCATCGCCGACACGAAGTTCGAATTCGGTCTCGACAACCACGGCAAGCTGTATCTGATGGATGAGGCGCTGACGGCCGATTCGTCGCGCTTCTGGCCGGCCGACCAGTATCAGGTCGGCACGAATCCGCCGTCGTTCGACAAGCAGTTCGTGCGCGACTGGCTCGAAACGCAGTCGTGGAAGAAAGAGCCGCCGGCGCCGAAGCTGCCCGACGACGTTGTCGCGAAGACGGGCGAAAAGTATCAGGAAGCGCTCGAACGCCTGACCGGGCAGAAGCTCGCCTGACGCCTCAGTCCCGATAAGGAAGTTCGTACGATGAGCGAAGCACAGACCGCCCACACGCACGCCGCGCCGCTCGTTGGCGTGCTGATGGGCTCCAGTTCCGATTGGGACATCATGAAACACGCTGTCGCGCTCCTTCAGGAGTTCGGCGTGCCCTACGAAGCGAAGGTCGTTTCGGCGCACCGTATGCCCGACGAGATGTTCGACTACGCGGAGCGTGCGCGCGAGCGCGGCCTGCGCGCGATCATCGCGGGTGCGGGCGGCGCCGCGCACCTGCCCGGCATGCTGGCCGCCAAGACCACGGTGCCGGTGCTGGGCGTGCCGGTCGCGAGCAAGTATCTGAAGGGCGTCGATTCGCTGCACTCGATCGTCCAGATGCCGAAGGGCGTGCCGGTCGCGACGTTTGCGATCGGCGAAGCCGGCGCGGCGAACGCGGCGCTTTTTGCTGTTTCGATCCTGAGCGTGAGCTCGCCTGAGTATGCGGACAAGCTTGCTGCATTCCGCGTGCGTCAGAACGAAGCTGCACATGCAATGGTATTGCCCGCGCTGTAAGCGCGAACCGATGTTTCCTGCCTGACCCCGGCCGTTGCGCATCAGATCCCTGGCTGCCTGCGCTGCGGCCGCTGCCGACCACTGAGATGAATTCAGATAACACACCGGTTTCACCGATTCTGCCTGGCGCCTGGCTGGGCATGGTCGGCGGCGGCCAGCTTGGCCGCATGTTCTGCTTTGCCGCACAGGCGATGGGGTATCGCGTCGCCGTGCTCGATCCGGACGAGAGCAGTCCGGCGGGCGCCGTCGCGGACCGGCATCTGCGCGCGGCGTACGACGACGAAGCGTCGCTGACCGAACTCGCCCGCCTCTGTGCGGCCGTTTCGACCGAGTTCGAGAACGTGCCCGCCGCGAGCCTCGATTTCCTCGCGCGTTATACGTTCGTCAGCCCGGCTGGCCGGTGTGTCGCGGTCGCCCAGGACCGCATTGCAGAGAAGCGTTTTATCGCCGCCGCGGGCGTGGCGGTCGCGCCGCATGTGGCGATCGAGTCGTCGGCCGCGCTCGAAGCGATCGAAGACGCGAAGCTCGAAGCCGTGCTGCCTGGTATTCTCAAGACAGCGCGGCTCGGTTACGACGGCAAGGGCCAGATTCGCGTGCGCAACGCCGGGGAAGTGCGCGAGGCGCATGCGTCGCTCGGTGGCGTGGCGTGTGTGCTGGAAAAACGGCTGCCGCTGAAGTTCGAGGTCTCGGCGCTGATCGCCCGCGGCGCGAACGGGACATCGGCGGTCTATCCGCTCGCGCAGAATACGCATCGCGACGGCGTGCTGTCGCACACGATCGTGCCGGCGCCGGACGCGAGCCCTTCGCTTGTCGAGCAGGCCCAGCAGGCCGCGTTGCAGATCGCCGCGAAGCTGGGTTACGTCGGCGTGCTGTGCGTCGAGTTTTTCATTCTGGAAGATGGCTCGCTGGTCGCGAACGAGATGGCGCCGCGTCCGCACAATTCAGGTCACTACACCGTCGACGCCTGCGCGACCAGCCAGTTCGAACAGCAGGTTCGGGCGATGACGGGCATGCCGCTCGGCGACACGCGCCAGCATTCACCGGCCGCGATGCTGAATATCCTCGGCGATGTCTGGTTCAAGGACGGTCCGAAGCGCGCCGCAGTCACGCCGCCCTGGCACGAAGTGGCGGCGATGCCGGCGGCGCGGCTGCATCTGTACGGCAAGGAAGAGGCGCGGCCGGGTCGCAAGATGGGCCACGTGAACTTCACCGCCGCGACGCTCGAAGAAGCACGCACGGCGGCGCGTGACTGTGCGCGCCTGTTGCACATCATCAAGAGCTGAGATCGCAGTCACGATGCTGGATCAACCGAAATCGCCGGATCAGGGCGTGCTGCCCGTCAGCGAGGCAGACATCGCGAACGCCGCGGCGTTGCTCGACGCGGGGGAACTCGTCGCGTTTCCGACGGAGACCGTCTATGGCCTCGGCGGCGATGCCGAAAGCGCGGATGCAGTCGCGCGTATTTACGCCGCGAAGGGACGGCCGGCGAATCACCCGGTCATCGTGCATCTCGCGCCAGGCGGCGATCCACGCTACTGGGTCGAGCACCTGCCTCCCGAAGCGCAACGGCTGATCGATGCGTTCTGGCCGGGTCCGCTCACGCTGATCCTGAAACGCGCGGCGCATATTCCGTCGGCGGTGAGTGGCGGGCAGGATTCGGTCGGGCTGCGTTGCCCGTCGCATCCGGTGGCACAGGCGCTGCTCGCCGCATTCAGCGCGCTGCGGGGTGGGCACGGTGGCGTCGCGGCGCCGTCGGCGAACCGGTTCGGTCATGTCAGTCCAACAACCGCGCAGCACGTGCGTGAGGAATTCGGTGATTCGATTCACGTGCTCGACGGCGGGTCGTCGGAAGTCGGCATCGAGTCGACGATTCTCGATCTTTCGCGTGGTTTTCCGGCGCTGCTGCGACCGGGCCGGGTAACGCCGCAGGATATCGCCGACGTGCTGGGCGAGATGCCGCGTCTTCCGGATGGTTCGGATGCCACGGCACCGCGCGCGTCGGGCACACTCAAGGCGCACTACGCGCCGCGCACGCCGCTCGCGCTGCTGCCGTTCGAAGCGCTGGAACCGATGCTCGAAGCACGTGCGACGGACGAGCGTGTGGCACTTGTCGCGCGAGTCTCGCGCGCCGGGAACTGGGCCGACGCTGACGGCGTGCATTTCGTCGCCGCGCCGGAAGATCCGCATGTTTACGCACGCGAACTGTACAGCCTGCTGCGGGCGCTGGATCGCGCGGACGTGTCGCGGATCCTGATCGAGAAGCTGCCGGATACGATCGAATGGATCGCGGTCAACGACCGGCTGGGCCGGGCCGCCGCGGCGTTCGAGGCGCAGGTCTGGACGCCCCGGTCCCACTCGTCGAACCAGTAAAAATGCCCGGCGCAACCGGGCCGGACATGATCGATCGGCAAGCGTGCCGATTGCTATTCCAGGACCATCACTTGCCGATGCCGTGCTGAGCGATTGCCTGCTCGACGGTCTGCGCGAACAGTGCATGCAGGTGCGTGGACGGATGGACTGAATCGGCAAACATGTACGTCTGATCCGCGCCGGCCACCGTGTAGGTTTGCGGCGAGCAGAACAGCGACGAACCAAACGAGCTGCCGAAGTCCGCGGCGGACTGACCCGGAGCGAGCACGCTCGGGTTTTGCTGGGCATAGGCCGTTGCCGACGCTTCCATCTTGCTCAGGGCACAACCCGTATCGGTGTTCGACACCGTGAAGCCCAGCGACTGGTAACTGGCGACCGACTGGTCGAGCCACGTGTACGCACTCACCAGAATCACCTGCGGGACATTGCCCAGATACTGTTTCAGCGCGTTGTTGTATGGCACGGTGAGCGAATCGAACAGCCCCTGGCCGGTCGGGCCGCTCTGCACACCTTCAGGCGTTGCCTTGAGATCGGGCACGTCGGACACGACCACGTGCGTCGCGCCCTTCGAAAGGATCAGTTGAACCGCGCCGACGAACTGCTGCGCGGCCAGGGTCATGCCGTCAGACGCTTGCTGCTGTGCCGCTGCCAGATCCGAGGGCTGGAGCGTGCCAGCCTGAACCGCCGCGGCCGTTTTCTGGATGACCGTGGCCCAGTAGAAAATGTCGTTCGCGCCGCCGTTGATCAGCACCAGCTGGTTCGCATTGAACGAGCCGTGTTGCGCGATGTATTGATTGACCTGGTCGGTGACCGGTACCGTGGTGGCCTGTGCGTAGGAAGGCAGTGGCGGGCTCGCATAGCCGATGCCCGGCTGCGTGCCGACGCGCGAACCACCCTGCGCATAACCCATGCCGCCCGTCGCGACCAGCGGCTGGCCGAAGCCGCCCTGGTTCGCGGCCGTTAGCGTATCGCCGTAGTACTCGGCAACCTTTTGCGTCCAGATTTCGCCCGGATTCGTCGTAAAACGGCCGCCGCCGAAATTGCCCTGAATGGCCGGCGCATACGTACCCACATCCGACAGGCTGTCGCCAAACGACACCACCTGCAGCTTCACACCGCCCGGCGGCGTGCTGCTCGCATTGTTGTCGCCGCCACCGCCACCGCAGGCGGCGAGCAATGCAAATGCCGCGCTCGCGATCGCGCACTGCGCGATCCGCGCGAATCCCCGATGTCCGATTTCGTTGTGCTTCATTTCGACTTCTTCTCCTCGAGCCCTGTCGTTGTCGTTTGATTGCATCGCGCGACGCAGGGCGGCGCGCGATGTGTGTCCTCGTGCGATTGTTTGAACCTGCGCGATGAACATTGTCCGACAGCGTACACGCTACCCGTGTAGGGGACGAACGGCTTCCGTAGAAGAATCCCTCAATGCCTGCCGCGCGAATGCGGGTTTTTCCTGGGCTTTGCACGGGGTGCGTCAGAGATATCTGACATCGGCCTGGACGGTCCCTGATAGATCCATTCCAGTAGTGCGTCGTGCGCGGCACGCGCGGCTTCGGCGTGCGGATCGTTGATGATGCTCACGACGACGTAGCTCGTGCCATCCGAAGAAGCCACATAGCCCGCGATCGCACGCACGTCGCGCAGCGTGCCGGTCTTGATGTGCGCGTTGCCGTTGACGGGCTGGCCGGTCAGGCGATTGCGCATCGTGCCGTCGACACCGGCAATCGGCAGTGAATCGACGAACACCTGGGCGACGGGGCTCGCGTTAGCCGACTGGAGGAGGTCCGCGAGCGAGATCGCCGGGATATGCTCATCCCGTGACAGACCCGAACCGTTTTCGAGCTGCAGATATTCGGTGGGCAGCGCGCTGCGATGCATGAACGTATCGATGGCGTCGACGGATTTTTCCGGCGTCGCGGGCGGCTTGTCGATCACCGCGCCGATCGTCAGGAACAGGTTGCGCGCCATCGTGTTGTTGCTGAACTTGTTGATGTCGCGAACGATGTCCGACAGCACGGGCCCGTGGTGAACGGCGACCTGTCTTGCCGTGACCGGCACGGCGCCTTCGCGTGTCGTGCCGTGGAACGTACCGCCGGTTTGCTGCCACAGCGCGAGAAAGCCGCCCGCGAAAAACGCGCTGTGGTCGAGCACGGCGACATTGACCGTGCGGTCGCCGCAGCGCACCGGGAAGTCGCCGCTAAACGTCGCGTTGACGGTGCCGTCCGGCATCGGCGTCACCGTCGGCGTAACGGCGGTCAGGTCGCCGCGGCACGGGCCGTTCGTCGCGCGCAGCTGGTTGTCGATCCGCAGTTGCGCGAGCGCGGGCAGCACGTCGATGGCAACGGTGCCGTCGGGCGAAGGCGACAACGAGAACGACAGCGACTTGAACGCGTACAGCAGCGGATCGGGGCCGACGTTGTACGGTGCGGTGGTGTCGTCGTCGAAGGGCGGCAGATCACGGGTCGACACATCGAAGAAACGCTTGTCGAGCACAAGCGCGCCGTCGATGCCGTTGATGCCCGAATTGCGGATCTTCTGCACGAGATCGATCAGTTCTTCAGGCACGAGCTTCGGGTCGCCGGTGCCCTGTATGTAGAGATCGCCGTGCAGCACGCCGTTGCCGTCAACGGTGCCATCCGCGAAAGCGCTCGTGCGCCAGCGATAGTCCGGGCCGAGAATCGAGAGGCCCGCGTAGGTCGTGACGAGCTTCATCGTCGAGGCGGGCATCATTGGTTTGCCCGCGTTGAGCGCGAGGATCGGCGTGCGGTCGCCGATCTTTTCGACGACCACGCTCACCGACGAAAGCGGCACGTGCGCGCGTGCGAGTCCGGCCATGACCGACGGCGGCAGCACCGTCGTGACGTTGACCGCGGGGTGCTTCGCCTTCGTGCGCGCGAAGGCGGGCGTGGGCGCCGCGACGCACGCGAGCGTCAGCCCGAGCACGGCGGCGCATGCGAAGCTCATGCGCGGCGAGCGGATGGTGCTTGCCACGCCCACGGCAGACGTCGGGCTTGCGCGCGACACGTGACGGAGGCCGGAACGCGAGACGGTCTCCGCTGCGCCCGGGCGGCATGACGTAGCGGTATCACGGGATGGAGCACGGCGCGGCGAAAGGCTGCGCGCAAATTCGAGGAGAAAAGCGGTCGTCATGCGAGAGAGTTGGGGTGAAGGCTTTTGTAAGGCTGTGTGTCGCGACATGCGGGCGGCCGGTCGAACAGCGAGCCGCGCGGCGTCGCGTAAAAGCGCTCATTGTAGAGACAAGCCGGGGTGCTGCGCGAAACGCCGGCATTACGCTGCCATCGCGACTGCTCGCGCTTCGCCCACGCGACGGAAGATAGAATGCGTGTTCACAAGGCGTGACTGAAACACAACTGAACCACGACCGAACCAGAAAACGTCAGGACGGGTGCCATGCGGATACTGCTTGTCGAAGATGACCGGATGATCGCGGAAGGCGTGCGCAAGGCGCTGCGCGGCGAAGGTTTTGCCGTCGACTGGGTGCAGGACGGCGAAGCCGCGCTCACCGCCGTCTCGGGCGAGCCCTACGATCTGGTGCTGCTCGACCTCGGCTTGCCGAAGCGCGACGGCCTCGACGTGTTGCGCACGCTGCGCTCGCGCGGCCTCGCGCTGCCGGTGCTGATCGTCACCGCGCGCGATGCCGTCGCCGATCGCGTCAAGGGCCTCGACGCGGGCGCGGACGACTACCTCGTCAAACCGTTCGATCTCGACGAACTCGGCGCGCGCATGCGCGCGTTGATCCGTCGCCAGTCGGGCCGTAGCGATTCGACGATCCGTCACGGTCTGCTCACGCTCGACCCGGCGTCGCATCAGGTCACGCTCGAAGGCGCGCCGGTTGCGCTTTCGGCACGTGAATTCGCACTGCTCGAAGCGCTGATCGCGCGTCCGGGCGCCGTGCTGTCGAAGAGCCAGCTCGAAGAAAAAATGTACGGATGGGGTGAGGAAATCGGCAGCAACACCGTCGAGGTCTATATTCATGCGCTGCGCAAGAAGCTCGGCGCGGATCTGATCCGCAACGTGCGCGGCCTCGGCTACATGCTCGCGAAGGAAGCCTGAACCGATGCGCTCGATTCGCCGTCAATTGCTCTTCTGGCTGCTCGCGATCGTGCTCACGGGCGTGTGCATCGCAGGCTGGCTCATCTATCGTCAGGCACTCGCCGAAGCGAACGAGCTCTTCGATTACCAGTTGCAGGAAATCGCCGGTGCATTGCCGTCAGAGTCGTTCTCGCAGGTGCTCGGCACACGCGATACCGGCGAGGAAGGCATCGTGCTTCAGATCTGGAATCGCAACGGCGTGCTGATGTATTACTCGACGCCGCGCGCGCCGCTTTCGCCGCGCGCCGAACTCGGGTTTTCGACGCAACGTACCGAGCGCGGCGACTGGCGTGTGTACGGCGCGATCGTCGGCGACAACGTCGTGCAGCTGGCGCAGCCGCTCTCGGTGCGAAACCGGCTCGCCGCGAACGTCGCGCTGCGAACGCTGTGGCCGCTGATCGTGCTGTTGCCGCTGCTCGGCGTTGCGGTGTGGGTCGTCGTCGGTCGCGGGCTGAAGCCGTTGCGGCGCGTGGCGGGCGCGCTCGACACGCGTCATCCCGAAGCGCTCGATCCGCTGCCTGACCAGCGTCTGCCGCTCGAAGTGCAACCGCTCGTGCGCGCGCTCAACGGACTGCTCGCGCGCCTTTCCGCCGCGCTCGATACGCAGAAAGCGTTCGTCGCCGACGCCGCGCATGAACTGCGCACGCCGCTCGCCGCCGTGCAGATCCAGACACAGCTTGTAGCCCGCGCGCGCGACGACGACACGCGTCACGAAGCGCTTGTCGATCTGCAGGCTGGCGTGACGCGCGCGACCCGTCTTGCGGAACAACTGCTCGCGCTCGCCCGCGCGGAACCCGATGGACACGCGGTGACGACTGCCTTCGATCTGCACGCGGTGCTCGACGAGTGCGTGGCGTCCCGCGTGCCGCTCGCGCAGCAGCGCAACATCGATCTCGGCATCGAGGCGACCACGCCGGCGTCGGTGACCGGCGAACCCGAAGCACTGCGCGTGATGCTCAACAACCTGCTCGACAACGCGACGAAATACACGCCAGAAGGCGGACGTGTCGACGTGAGCCTGAAGGTCGAGGAGGGACATCCCGTCGTGCGCATCGCGGATACCGGCCCGGGTATTCCTGTCGAAGAACGCGGCCGCGTGTTCGACCGTTTCTACCGCGTCGGCGCGGGTGTCGATCGTGTGCGCAGCGATATCGCGGGGAGCGGCCTTGGGCTTGCGATTGTCAGACGCATCGCGCTTCAGCATCACGCCGACGTGACGCTCGGCGAATCCGTTTCCGGCGGGCTGCTCGTGACAGTGCGGTTCTGACGGGCGCGTCTGGTCGACCGCGGTGCATGGGACCAGCGTAACGCGCATGGGGCCGGAGTAAGCGCTGAAGCGCCAACTCCGCCCGACACGCGAACTCTGGTCGACCGCGGTGCATGGGACCAGAGTAACGCGCTGAAGCGCGAACTCTGGTCGACAAAAAGGTTGTGCGGCCTTTTTCGAAATTAAGACTCCTTTAAGTGACGCCGCGTACGCTTCAAATCATTCAGAAGCGCACCTCTTTGTCAGGAGTACACGATGCAAGCGAAGACCCTCAAACGTAGCGCCGTCGCGATGGCGGTCGCAGTGGCACTGTCGGCGGGTTATGTGGCCGGTCACCGGAACGTGGCGCCGCCTGAAGTCATCGCGCCGGCGCAAGCTGCAATGATGCCCGCTGAAGCGGCCGCCAAAACCGGTATCCCGGATTTCTCCGGTCTCGTGGAAACCTACGGCCCGGCCGTCGTCAATATCAGCGCGAAGCACGTGGTTAAACACGTCGCGCAGCGCGGCGGCGGTAACGCCGGACAATTGCCGATCGACCCGTCCGATCCGTTCTACCAGTTCTACAAGCACTTTTTCGGTGGCATCCCCGGCGGCCCGGGCGCAGGCGGCGACGATCAGCCCGATGCGCCGAGCGCGAGCCTCGGTTCAGGCTTTATCGTCAGCAGCGATGGTTACATCCTCACCAACGCGCACGTCGTGGATGGCGCAAACGTCGTCACCGTCAAGCTGACCGACAAGCGCGAGTTCAAGGCGAAGGTCGTCGGCTCGGACAAGCAGTCGGACGTCGCCGTGCTGAAGATCGATGCGACCAGTCTGCCGACCGTGAAGATCGGCGATCCGCGCCAGAGCAAGGTCGGCCAGTGGGTGGTCGCGATCGGGTCGCCATACGGTTTCGACAACACGGTGACCTCGGGCATCATCAGCGCGAAATCGCGTTCGCTGCCGAACGAAAACTACACGCCGTTCATCCAGACCGACGTGCCGGTGAACCCGGGCAATTCGGGCGGCCCGCTCTTTAACCTGCAAGGCGAAGTGATCGGCATCAACTCGATGATCTATTCGCAGACGGGCGGCTTCCAGGGCCTGTCGTTCGCGATCCCGATCAACGAGGCCATCAAGGTCAAGGACGATCTCGTCAAGACCGGCCACGTAAGCCGCGGACGCCTCGGCGTCGCGGTGCAGTCGATGAACCAGACGCTCGCTGATTCGTTCGGCATGAAGACGCCGCAAGGCGCACTGGTGAGCTCGGTCGATGCGAGCGGTCCGGCGGCGAAGGCCGGTCTGCAGCCGGGCGATGTGATCCTGTCGGTCAACGGCTCGCCGGTGGAGGATTCGGCGGATCTGCCCTCGCAGGTTGCGAGCATGAAGCCGGGCACGGTTGCCGACGTGCAGGTATGGCGCAACAAGGCGACGAAGGACCTGAAGGTGACGATCGGCGCGCTGTCGGATGAGAAGGTGGCATCGGCGGATACGCCGGCGCAGGAGCAGGGGCGTCTGGGTGTTGCGGTCCGCCCGCTCACGCCGCAGGAAAAGAGCGGCGCGTCGCTGACGCATGGCCTGCTGGTGCAGCAGGCGGACGGTCCCGCCGCGAGCGCTGGCGTTCAGCCGGGCGACGTGATCCTCGCGGTCAACGGCAACCCGGTGACGACCGTCGACCAGTTGAAGCAGATGGTGAAAAAAGCCGGCAATAGCATTGCGCTGCTGATCCAGCGCGACGATGCGCAGATCTTTGTGCCAGTCGACCTCGGCTGATGTAAGAACTACCGTCGCCGGTTTTTTCTCCGGCTCGTCGGCCCGCCGGTCCATTGACTTTCGGGCCGCAGCCACATCGCGGCTGCGGTGTTTCAACAGCGCCCGGATGTTTCCGGGCACGGAGCTTGCGGCCGACAGTTTTCAGCACGAACCATAACAAGGAGCGATGCACATGAAAACACAGTGTACTCAGCGAAGGATCCTCACCGCGGCGGTCGCGGTGGCCCTGACGCTCGGCACCGCGACCGGCGCGTTCGCACAGGCGAGCGGTACTACCGGCGGCACGACGACGGACACCACGAGTGCCGGCAACGCAAACGGTGGCGGCCTGCCGCAGATCCAGCAGCAGGGCGACGTGTCGTTTACGTCGGGCGGTGTCGGCCTGGATGAATCGAAGGCGTTGCGGGCTGCGCAAAGCCAGTGGCCGCTGTCGTTGCGCTTCACGGGTCCGGGCTCCGACTTCCTTGCCGATGTCGAGGTGAAGGTGGTCGATGCACACGGCGCCAGCGTGCTGGACACGAAGTCGCGCGGCCCCTATATGCTGGTCAGGCTGCGCCCGGGCCGCTACACGGTCCATGCCACCTACAAGGACCGCGAACAGAGCAAACCGGTTTCGGTGACGGGCAAGGGCACAGCGCGCGCGACGTTCTCCTGGAACACACAGTAACGTAGCGTTTTGTTGCGTTGCACAAACGTTGCATGGAAGTGCGCGAGGATACGCAAAGGCCGCGCAAGCCGCCGAAGTTTCGCCGATAATGAAGCCACGGGCACGCCCGTGGCTTTTTCGTTTCGAAGCCGCGCAGCCTGCCGGAAAACGCATGCGCGGCAAGCGGATCGGCGGCGGATAGCCGTGGTGCTAGCGCGGGTTTCCACCGCATCTCGGAGCTGGACATGATGGACGACGCCCCGGCAGGCAATGCAAGTCCCGACCCGGACGACGCTACCGGCAAACCGTCAGGCAAGGACCCGGGCTTGCCGGGCGCCGCGCACGGCAGCCAGGGCGGCGGTCATCGCGTCGACGTCGCCACCAACCGGCATCGTGTGCGGGTCATCCATCTCGGCGTGACCGTGGCCGATACGCAGGCGGCGCTGACCGTCTCCGAAACAGGCCTTCCGGACGTGTTCTATTTTCCGCGTGCCGACGTCAACATGGCGCGGCTTGACCGTTCCACGCACACCTCCCGATGTCCGTTCAAGGGCGAGGCGTCCTACTATCATCTGCTGACCGAAGAGGGCGTGGTCGAAAACGCCGTGTGGACGTACGAGACGCCCATCGAGGCCGTCCAGCAGATCAAGGGCTATCTGGCGTTTTACACATCGAAGGTGGACCGCATCGATCAGACGTCGTGATCGGGCAGTGAGAGGCTCATGGGGAGGCCGACATGGAACTGAACGACGCGTTGCGGATTCCGCTGGCACCATCGGATGTGTGGGAAGCGTTGCAGGATCTCGCGCTGTTGCGCGCGAGCCTCGACAACTGCGAGTCGTTTGCTCGCACGCCCGGCGGTGAATACGTACTGACGATGACGGTACCGCTCGGGCCGCTGCGCGCGCATTACGACGTTCGCGCGCATATCGTCAGTCCCGACGGCGTGGAGCCGGCAACCATGCACCGGATGCTCAACTTCAAGGCGCGCGCACAAGGAGTCGGCGCGCTGCGCGGGCAGATGGAAGTGCGGCTGCGCGCGGACGACCACTGGATCGTCGGCTCGAAACATCCGCATACACGCATCGACTATTCGGTCTGGGCGACGCTCACCGGGCCGCTCTCGCAATTGCCCGTCCGCCAGATCGAGAACGCGCTGCATGATCTCGCCGACACGTTTTTCACCGAGTTCTGCGAAGTCGTGCAGGCCAAGCACGGCATGAGGCCGAACCGCGTGCATGGCACACCGGCGCGGCGTCAGCATGTGTTCCTGCGGCCGGTCAACCTGAGCGCGCTGGCGCGCCGCGCGCGGCCGCATGACCACGGCGGCGCGCTTACCGGTCGCGCGGCGAGCACGATACTCGGTACGCGCGCGCATGACCATCAGCATGATCCGCATGCCGTGCCGAACTGGGCATGGGCGGGGATGATCTTCTTCGTTGCGGTGCTGCTGTATCTGGCGCGGTGGTTCAGCCAGAGTTAGCCGTTTCCCGCGGCGCGGCGGTTTTCACACCGCCGCTTTGCCCGGGGTATTTCGATTCGCGGTGAATAGCACAGTGACTGGCCACGTAACAGCGCGACTGGCGGCGAGCCATCGAGACAAAGGAGTGTTGCCATGACCACACCGCGCCGTGCCCTGATCGTTATCGACGTGCAGAACGAATACGTAACCGGCGACCTGCCGATCGAATATCCGCCGGTCGAAACTTCGCTCGCGAATATCGGCCGGGCGATCGATGCGGCGCATGCCGCTTCGGTGCCGGTGATTGTCGTGCAGAACCTGGCGCCGGCGACGTCGCCGATTTTCGCAACCGGCTCCGAGGGTGCCGCGCTGCATGCGGTGGTGACATCGCGCGGGTATGACCACCAGATCACGAAGTCGCTGCCGAGCGCCTTCGCCGGCACCGATCTGGCCGACTGGCTCACGCAGCATCAGATCGACACGTTGACCGTGACCGGCTACATGACGCACAACTGCGACGCGTCGACCATCAACCATGCCGTGCATGCCGGGCTGTCCGTCGAATTCCTGCACGACGCGACCGGTTCGGTGCCGTACGAGAACAGCGCGGGCTTCGCTAGCGCCGGGGATATTCATCGCGTGTTCTGCGTCGTGCTGCAGTCGCGCTTCGCGGCGGTGGCGAGCACGGATCAATGGATCGACGCACTATCCGGCGGCAAGCCGCTCGGGCGCGGTTCGATCTACGCGTCGAACCAGAAAGCGCGTATCACGCAAGCTTCGGTGGCCGCTCCCTCGTAAATCTCGCGTCATTTGCAAGCTGTGGCGTCGCGCATGAAAAAGGCGGAAACCGTGAAGTTTCCGCCTTTTGCATTTCGCCTTTTGCATTCCGCCTCGCGCAGGACGCGACAGGCCTTCAACCGTTCGCGCCGCTTCTGCGTAGCGCGGGGCTGGTCCGCAGCGAATCGAACAGCGCATGGACCATCGATTCGGCATGTTCACCGTAATCGAACGCGCCAGGCAGAAACAGCATGTCGTGCAACGATCCGCTGATAAACGAGTGAATCATCGCAGTCGCGCGCGCCACGTCGAGATCGGCGGGCAACTGGCCTTTCGAGATCGCGTTGCGCAGGCCGCCCCTGATACTTTCCAGCCCATCGCGCATGTTGTTCTGGCAGCGCGCCATCACGGGGCCCATGTCCGCGACGAATTCGCATTTCATGAACAGGATGTCGAACACGCGCCGGCGGCGCGGATCGTTCGCCGTGTCGCGCAGACACACGATGCAGATATCGATCAGGCGCCCGACCGGATCGGGTTCCTCGGGATCGAGCGATGCAGCCTTCAGTTCGTCGAGCGGCAGCAGCACGCGGTCGAACATTTCCGTGAAGAGATCGCCTTTGTTCGCGAAATGCCAGTAGATTGCGCCGCGCGTTACACCGGCGGTCTGCGCGATATCCGCGAGCGACGTGCGCGATACGCCTTTTTCGAAAAAAACCTGTTCTGCGGCATCGAGGATGCCGTTGCGCGTCTCCTGCGCTTCTTCCTTGGTTCGGCGAACCATAACTGTCTGTCCTGCGTATGCGAGAGTGCGGGTTGTCCCGAATGTTATTAAGTGCGGCTGATGACAATCCATTCAATAGTCCGGCTATCTGGGAATTGATCTTGCCGCAACGGCACGCGAGACGTTGTAAACGGTCTTTTACGTGCAATCATGAATGTATATATAATAGCACCCCATCGATCGGATAGCCCAAGCCGTGTCGACCGGTTAATATCCGACACTGTTGTCTTTAAAAACGCTTGCGAATCGTCCGGAAGGGCGTCGCAGTGCGGCATTTCCCGGTTTGGCGCGCTTCTGTCAGGACTCCGCCCAGGTTGGCCAGGATTGCATGTGGAGTTGTCAGGGCTATCGATCAGGCGTCTAACGACGCATGTGTGCGCCGTCGTCCCCGGGGTAGGGATGCGCGCACTTTTTCATTCTCAGTCTTTGACAGAGGTCGCTCCATGCGCGTCGAACGGGTTCCATTCCGCTTAATCAGTGCCGCGACGGCTGCCGTAATTCTTGCAGCATGCGGTCAAAAACAATCAGCCCCTCCGCCTCAAACGCCTGAAGTCGGCGTCGTGACTGTCGAGCCACAGTCCGTCCCGGTCACCACCGAGTTGCCGGGCCGCACCAGCGCGTTTCTCGTCGCGGAAGTCCGCGCACGGGTGGACGGCATCGTGCTGCGCCGTGAATTCACGGAAGGCGCCGAGGTCAAGGCCGGCCAGCGTCTCTACAAGATCGATCCGGCACCGTATATCGCCGCGCTCGACAACGCGAAGGCCGCACTTGCCAAGGCGCAGGCGAACCTGGCCACGACCACCGCGCAGGCGAGCCGCTACAAGGTGCTCGTCGCGGCGAACGCGGTCAGCAAGCAGGATTACGACAACGCCGTGGCCGCGCAAGGGCAGGCAGCGGCAGACGTCGCCGCCGGCAAGGCCTCCGTGGAAACCGCGCAGATCAACCTCGGCTATACCGATGTCACGTCGCCGATCACGGGGCGCATCGGTATTTCGTCGGTCACGCCGGGCGCCTATGTACAGGCAAGCCAGGCCACGCTGCTATCGACTGTCCAGCAGCTCGATCCGGTCTACGTCAATCTGACGCAGTCGAGCCTCGACGGCCTGAAGCTGCGCCGCGAAATCCAGGAAGGCCGTCTGAAGACGAGCGGCATCAACGCCGCCAAGGTCACGCTGCTGCTGGAAGACGGCCGCCCCTATTCGGAAACCGGCAAGCTGCAGTTCAGCGACGTGACGGTCGACCAGACCACCGGTTCGGTGACGATCCGCGCCATCTTCCAGAACAAGGACCGTGTGCTGCTGCCGGGCATGTTCGTGCGCGCGCGCATCGAGGAAGGCGTGAACGAAAAGGCGCTGCTGGTGCCGCAGATCGGCGTGACGCATGACCAGAAGGGCCAGCCGACGGCGCTCGTCGTGGGTCCGGACGACAAGGTGTCGCTGCGTCAGCTGGTGGCCTCCACCACGTACCAGTCGAACTGGGTCGTCGAAAGCGGGCTGAATCCGGGTGATCGCGTGATCGTGCAGGGCACGGAAAAGGTCCGTCCGGGCGCGACAGTGAAGCCGGTCGCCGCGCAACTGCCGGCCACCCCCGCCTCCGGCGCCACGGCTCAAGGCGCACCAGCGGCCAGCGGTGCGCAGACGGCTCAGGCTGCCTCTGCTGCATCGGGCGCGCAATAACAGGGAGCCCGTTTCATGGCAAAGTTCTTTATCGATCGCCCGATTTTTGCGTGGGTGATCGCCATTATCCTGATGCTCGCGGGTGTCGCGTCGATCTTCACGCTGCCGATCGCGCAATACCCGACCATCGCGCCGCCGGCCGTGCAGATCAGCGCAACGTACCCGGGCGCATCGGCGAAGACGGTTGAAAACACTGTCACGCAGGTGATCGAGCAGCAGATGAGTGGTCTCGACCACTTGCTGTACCTGTCGTCCACATCGGACGATTCGGGTACGGCCACGATCACGCTGACCTTCGCGGCCGGCACCAACCCCGACATCGCGCAGGTGCAGGTGCAGAACAAGCTGCAGCTCGCCACGCCGCTGTTGCCGCAGGTCGTCCAGCAGCTCGGCACCAAGGTGACGAAGTCCAGCAGCAGCTTCCTGCTGGTGATGGCGTTCGTCTCCGAAGACGGCAGCATGAACAAGTACGACCTGGCGAACTACGTCGCGTCGCACATTCAGGATCCGGTCAGCCGTCTTGACGGCGTGGGCACGGTGACGCTGTTCGGCTCGCAGTACGCGATGCGGATCTGGCTCGATGCGGGCAAGCTGACCAACTTCGGTCTCACGCCGGTCGATGTGCAGACCGCGCTGCTCGCGCAGAACGTGCAGGTGGCGGGCGGCTCGCTGGGCGGCACGCCTTCGGTGCCGGGTCAGGTGCTGCAGGCCACCATCACCGAGGCCACGTTGCTGCAGACGCCGGAGCAGTTCGGCAACGTGCTGCTGAAGGTGAACCAGGACGGCTCGCAGGTCCGTATCAAGGATGTCGCGCGCATCGAACTGGGTGGCGAAAACTACAACTTCGACACGAAGTACAACGGTCAGCCGACGGCCGGTTTCGGTATCCAGCTGGCGACCGGCGCGAACGCACTGGCAACGGCGAAAGAGGTGCGCGCGAAGGTCGACGAACTGTCGAAGTACTTCCCGAACGGCCTCGTCGTGAAGTACCCGTATGACACGACGCCGTTCGTGCGCCTGTCGATCGAGGAAGTGGTCAAGACGCTGCTCGAAGGTATCGTGCTGGTGTTCCTCGTCATGTACCTGTTCCTGCAGAACCTGCGCGCCACGCTGATCCCGACGATCGCCGTGCCGGTGGTGCTGCTGGGCACGTTCGCGATCATGGGGCTCGTCGGATTCTCGATCAACACGCTGTCGATGTTCGGGCTCGTGCTGGCAATCGGGCTGCTGGTGGACGATGCGATCGTGGTGGTGGAAAACGTCGAGCGGGTGATGGCCGAAGAAGGGCTGTCTCCACGCGACGCGACCCGCAAGGCGATGGACCAGATCACGGGCGCGCTGATTGGCGTCGCGCTCGTGCTGTCGGCGGTGTTCGTGCCGGTGGCGTTCTCGGGCGGCTCGGTCGGTGCGATTTACCGGCAGTTCTCGCTGACGATCGTGGCGGCGATGGTGCTGTCCGTGCTGGTCGCGTTGATTCTGACGCCGGCGCTGTGCGCGACGATCCTGAAGCCGATTCCGCAGGGCCATCACGAAGAGAAGAAGGGCTTCTTCGGCTGGTTCAATCGCACGTTCGACAAAAGCCGGGACAAATATCACGTTGGCGTTCACCACGTGATCAAGCGTTCGGGTCGCTGGCTCATCATCTATATGGTGGTGATCCTCGCGGTCGGCCTGCTGTTCGTGAAGCTGCCGAAGTCGTTCCTGCCAGACGAAGACCAGGGCACGATGTTCGTGCTGGTGCAGACGCCGTCAGGCTCGACGCAGGAAACGACGGCGCGGGCATTGAAGGACGTCTCCGACTACCTGCTGAGTAGCGAAAAGAGCATCGTCGACGCGACCTTCACGGTGAACGGCTTCAGCTTCGCCGGCCGCGGCCAGAACGCGGGTCTCGTGTTCGTGCGGATGAAGGACTACGGCGAGCGCCAGCATTCGGACCAGAAGGTGCAGGCGCTGGTCGGCCGGCTGTTCATGCACTTCGCTGGCTACAAGAACGCAACGGTGTACCCGGTGAATCCGCCGTCGATTCCGGAACTCGGCACGGCCGCGGGTTTCGACTTCGAACTGCAGGATCGTGCGGGTGTCGGCCACGAGGCGCTGATGGCCGCGCGCAACCAGCTGCTCGGCATGGCCGCGAAAGACCCGACGCTCGCGCAGGTGCGACCGAACGGCCTGAACGACACGCCGCAGTTCAAGGTGAACATCGACCACGAAAAGGCTGCGGCGCTGGGCGTGTCGTTGTCGACGATCGACCAGACGTTCTCGATCGCGTGGGCTTCGCAGTTCATCAACAACTTCCTCGACGTCGACAGCCGGATCAAGAAGGTGTACCTGCAGGGCGACGCGCCGTTCCGGATGACCCCGGAAAACCTGAACGACTGGTACGTGCGCAATTCCGCGGGCGGCATGGTGCCGTTCTCGGCGTTCGCGACCGGTACGTGGACGTACGGTTCGCCGAAGCTCGAGCGTTTCAACGGTATTTCCGCGGTGGAAATCCAGGGCGCGGCGGCGACGGGCAAGTCGACCGGTCAGGCGATGAATGCGATGGAAGCCATCGCGGCGAAGCTGCCGGCAGGTATCGGCTACGAATGGACTGGCCTGTCGTTCCAGGAACGTCAGTCGGGTTCGCAGGCGCCGATCCTGTACGCGATCTCGATCCTCGTCGTGTTCCTGTGTCTCGCGGCGTTGTATGAGAGCTGGTCGATTCCGTTCTCGGTGATCATGGTGGTGCCGCTCGGCGTGATCGGCGCACTGCTGGCGGCCACGCTGCGCGGGCTCGAAAACGACGTGTTCTTCCAGGTCGGTCTGTTGACCACGGTGGGACTCTCGGCGAAGAACGCGATTCTGATCGTGGAATTCGCCCGCGAGTTGCAGCAGTCCGAAGGCATGGGTCCGATCGAGGCAGCGCTGGAAGCCTCGCGTCTGCGGCTGCGTCCGATCCTGATGACGTCGCTTGCGTTCATTCTCGGCGTGTTGCCGCTCGCGATCAGTAACGGCGCGGGCTCGGCGAGCCAGCACGCGATCGGTACCGGCGTGATCGGCGGGATGCTGACGGCGACGTTCCTCGCCATCTTCATGATCCCGATGTTCTTCGTCGTGATCCGTGCGAAGTTCGGCGGCGAGAAGGAAGACCCGGATGCTGCGATGGAACACTACAACCAGCACCATCCGCACGATCCGGAAGGCGGCGCGGGTGGCAACGGCTCGGGCAAGGAAGGGCACTGAGATGCAAAAACATTCTTTGATTGCAGTCGCGGTGGCGTTCCTCGCCGCGGGTTGCACGATGGCGCCGAAGTACGAGCGCCCGGCCGCGCCCGTTTCGGACGGTTTTCCGGCGGGCGGGGTCTACTCGACGCAGCCCGGCGCGACCGATAACGGCACGCGTAGCGCGAACGGCCAGGCGGCCACGGATATCGGCTGGCGCGATTTCTTCACCGATCCGCGCCTGCAACGTCTGATCGAGATCGCGCTGAAGAACAATCGCGATCTGCGCGTTTCGGTGCTGAATATCGCGGCATCGCGTGCGCAATACCAGATCACGCGCGCCGAACTGTTCCCGACGCTGGACGCCTCGGCATCGCAGAGCAAACAGCGCACGCCGAGGGATCTGTCGATTTCCGGTATCCCGATCACGAACACGTATTCGGTCGGGCTGAATGCGTCGTGGGAAATCGACTTCTTCGGTCGTATCCAGAGCCTGAAGGATCAGGCGCTGGCGCAATATCTGGCGACGGCGCAGGCGCGCAAGGCGGCGGAAATCGCGCTGGTGTCCTCGGTGGCGGATCAGTATCTGACGCTGCTTTCCACCGACGACCTGCTCAAGGTGACGGAAGGCACGCTGAAGACGGCGCAGGATTCCTACAACATCACGAAGCTGCAGTTCGACACGGGCACGGGTTCCGAACTCGACCTGCGTCAGGCGCAGAGCGTGGTCGAGCAGGCGCAGGCCAACCTGCAGGTGCAGGCGCGTCTGCGGGCGCAGGCCGAAAATGCGCTGGTCCTGCTGGTGGGTGAACCGCTCCCGGCAGATTTGCCGCCGGGCCTGCCGCTCAACGACCAGAATCTCCTCACGGATATTCCGGCCGGTCTGCCGTCGGATCTGCTGCAGCGCCGTCCGGACATCATCGAAGCCGAGCAGAACCTGCTCGCGGCCAACGCGAATATCGGGGCGGCGCGCGCTGCGTTCTTCCCGCAGATTTCGCTGACCGGCAACTTCGGTACGTTGAGTCCGACGCTCGGCGGCCTCTTCAAGGCGGGTTCCGCGGCGTGGGCGTTCGCGCCGCAGATCACGCTGCCGATCTTCGAAGGTGGCGCGAACAAGGCGAATCTCGATCTCGCGAACGTGCAGAAGAACATCCAGATCGCGCAGTACGAAAAGGCGATCCAGACGGCCTTCCGCGAAGTCGCCGATGGTCTTGCCGCGCGTGGCACGTACGATCAGGAAATCGCCGCGCGTGAACGCAATACATTTGCCGAGCAGCGACGTTTCGATCTGTCGGACCTGCGTTACAAGAACGGCGTGGACAGCTATCTTTCCGTGCTGACCGCGCAGACCGATCTGTACACGGCGCAACAGACGCTGATCAGCGCGCGCCTGCAACGTCTGACAAACCTTGTCGATCTGTACCAGTTCCTGGGCGGCGGGTGGATCGAGCGGGCGGGTGAGCAGCCGCGTCCGGCCGATGCGCCCGTCGATTACGGTGCGGCCAGCGCGCCGGCAGCGGCTTCGGCGCCGTCGTCGGCGGGGTGAAGCGGGTGGGTTGACTGATCCGGCGGTCCGTTGCGGTTGCCGCCGGATCGCGAGTAGTAAGCAGCAAAAAAATGCCACGGGGAAAACCGTGGCATTTTCAATTCTGGCGTCGCTTCGTCGCTTCGTCGCTTCGTCGCTTCGTCGCTTCGTCGCTTCGCCACCGCACCGCGCGACACCGGTCGCGCGGTGCGGGCCTTTCAGTGCGCGTCCGCGGGGCGCGCCTCGAAGTCGCTCGCGACGTGCAGGGAATCGTCGCGTGACGGTAGTTCGGCTTGCGCGCGGCCGTCGAAGTCGTGGCCCGCGCGCCGGATGGCGTTCTTCGCCGCACGCTCGCCCTTCACGCCGTTGAAGATCAGGTTCAGCACGACCGCCGATACGGCCGCCAGCAGAATCCCGCTATGCAGCAGCGGCGAGAGCGCGGGTGGCAGCTTCGAGAAGAACTGCGGCGACACGACCGGCACGAGGCCAAGCCCGATGCTTACCGCGACGATGAAGAGGTTGTGGTGATTCTTCACGAAGTCGACCTTCGAGAGCACCTTGATGCCGTTCGCCGCGACCATCCCGAACATCACGATGCCGGCGCCGCCGAGCACGAATGCCGGCACCGATGCGACCACCTGCGCCATCTTCGGAAAGAGGCCGAGCAGCACGAGGATCACGCCGCCCATCGCGCAGACAAACCGGCTCTTCACGCCCGTCACGCCGATCAGCCCGACGTTCTGCGAGAACGACGTATGCGGAAACGAGTTGAAGATGCCGCCGAGCAACGTACCGAGCCCGTCGACGCGCAGGCCGCGCACCAGCGTCTTCTGGTCCACCGGCCGGTCGACCATGTCGCCGACCGCGAGAAACATGCCCGTCGATTCGATGAACGTGACGAACATCACGGTCACCATCGTCGCGATCGAGAGCGGATCGAAGTGCGGCAAGCCGAAGTGGAACGGCATGACGAAGCCGACCCACGGCGCGGCCGTCACGCCATCCATGTTGACGCGCCCGAGCAGCGCGGCGATCACGAAGCCCGCGACGATGCCGAGCAGCACCGAAATATTCGCGACAAAGCCCTTGCCGAACTTGTTGATCAGCAGGATCAGCATCAGCACGACAAACGACAGGCCCAGATAGACGGGATTGCCGTAATCCGGATTGCCGACGCCGCCGGCTGCCCAGTTGATGCCGACTTCCATCAGCGAGAGCCCGATCACCGAAATGACCACGCCGACCACGACGGGCGGAAAAAACCGCAGCAGCTTGCCGATCGCCGGCGCGAGCAGAATGCCGACAATACCGGCGGCGATCGTCGAGCCGAAAATATCGAGAATGCCGAGCGACGGATTGGTGCCGATCGCGACCATCGGACCGACGGCGGCGAACGTGCAGCCCATGATCACCGGCAGACGGATGCCAAAGATCCACAGGCCGAGCGTCTGGATCAGCGTGGCGATACCGCAGGAAAACAGGTCGGCGCTGATGAGAAACGCGATCTGGTCTTTTGGCAGCTTGAGGGCGCTGCCGATGATCAGCGGAACGGCGACCGCTCCGGCGTACATGACGAGCACATGCTGAATGCCCAGCGCCAGCAACTGGCCGGCGGGCAGTCGCTCGTCGCACGGGTGAACCGTGTTCGATTGCATTTTGTCTCTCTCCACATCTCGTTTTCGGGATGACTCCAAGGTAGGGGGAACGAAAAGATGCAACAAGACCACTGTGGCCTATTCCGGGCTTCGCGGCGATCATATGCGCGCGGTACATTTGAAAGCCGCGCGAAATGCGCGCTCGCCGCAAACCGGCGCTCAGGCCCGTGGGGTGGAGTACCGCGCGAAGGCGGCCGCCGAAGCCCCTGTGCCGCAATATGTGTGAAAATCGATGAAGCGTATTCGGTGCAGCGCATAGTGTGATTTCGACGCGCCCATTCGTGTGGCCGGGTTAACCCGCGATTTGCGGTTTTGACGTAGCGGATGCGTAGCGCGGAAACCCACCCGTTTTCTCCTCTTTTTCGACCTTTCCTCGCCCATGCGTTTTCTTGGCATCGACCTCGGCACCGGTTCACTGAAACTTTCGACCGTCGATGAAGCAGGGCGCGAACGTGCGACAGCGAGCGTCGCGTATGCGATCGCGACGCCGCACCCCGGCTGGGCGGAAATCTCCGTCGGCACATGGTGGCGCGCGCTCTGCGAAGCGGCGGCGAAGCTGCCCGCCGCCGAGCGCGACGACGTTCACGCGATCGGCTTTTCCGGGCAGATGCACGGCGTCGTGCTCACCGATGGAGAGGGCCGCGCGGTGCGCCCCGCGATGCTGTGGCCCGATACGCGCGCGCTGTCGCTGCTCGATGCGTGGCCCGAGCCACAGCCCAATCCTGTTGCGCCCGGCATGGCGGGCCCGCTGCTGCGCTGGATCATGCTGAACGAGCCGCGCACCGTGGAAGCCACGCGCTGGGCCTTGCAACCGAAAGACTGGCTGCGCGTTGCGCTGGGCGGCGCGTTCGTCAGCGATCCGTCCGATGCGTGCGCGACCGCGCTCGCCGATCCGGCCGGCGTCTGGGATCGCGCGCTGCTGGAGCGTCTCGGCGTGCCGCACGCATGGTTCGCGCCGCTCGCGCCTTCGTACGCGCCGGGCGGCGTGCTCTCCGAGGAAGCCGCGCGCGCGTTGGGCCTACGTGCCGGCATCACGCTCGCGACGGGCGCAGCCGATACACCGTGCGCCGCGTTCGGCAGCGGTCTTGCAAACGATGGCGACGCGCTACTCACCACCGGTAGCGGCGGCCAGATCGTCGTGCTCGCGACCGGCGAGCCGGCCGCCGCGCGCGGGCTGCATCGCTATCGCGCGGCAACCGGTCACTGGTACCGGATGGCGGCGATGCAGAACGTCGGCGTCGCGCTCGAAGCGGTGCGCGGCTGGCTGTCGTACGAATGGGCGGACGCCTATCGCGATGCCTTCGCCGAGGACGCCGCGCCCGGCCTCACGTTCCTTCCGTATCTCACCGGCGAACGCTCGCCGTGGCTCAACCCGTCGGCGCGGGGTGGCTGGCTCGGACTCGCGCTCGGTCATTCGCGCGGCACGATGATGCGGGCGGCGTTCGAAGGCGTCGCGTTTTCGTTGCGTGCGGGTCTCGACGCGATCCGCCGCAGCGGCGCCGAAGTGACGACGCTGCGGCTCGCGGGTGGCGGCTCCGTCGACGCGCGCTGGCGGCAGATGCTCGCCGACGCGCTCGATGTCGAGCTGCACGCGGTCGATTGTCCTGACGCGGCGGGGCGCGGTGCGGCGATACTGGGCGGTCTTGCGAGCGGTCACTGGCACGCGTCGGACCTGGCGTCGCTGGCGCCGGCGACAACCCGCGTCGCGGGCCCGCGGGACGATCGCGCGCTGGCCGCACGTTATGCGCGCTTCCTTGATCTTTACGCGCGCGTGGAGGAGTGGTTTCCTGCTTCCGCCGCGCCTGACTGAGTTTGCAACATGTCGATCGAACCTGAGCGTCGATCGCCGCATCCACCGACTTTAAGGAGCATTCACAATGAAGACCAAAGCAGCCATCGCATGGAAAGCGGGCGCACCGCTGACGATCGAGGAAGTCGATCTGGAAGGGCCGCGCGCGGGTGAAGTGCTGATCGAGGTGAAGGCGACGGGCATCTGTCACACCGATTACTACACGCTCTCGGGCGCGGACCCCGAAGGCCTCTTTCCGGCGATTCTCGGCCACGAAGGCGCGGGCGTGATCGTCGACGTGGGCCCGGGCGTCGGTACGCTGAAGAAGGGCGATCACGTGATCCCGCTGTACACGCCAGAATGCCGCCAGTGCAAGTTCTGCCTGTCGCGCAAGACGAACCTGTGCCAGGCGATCCGCTCGACGCAGGGCAAGGGCTTGATGCCCGATGCCACGTCGCGCTTCTCGCTGGACGGCAAGCCGCTCTTTCACTACATGGGCACGTCGACGTTTTCGAACTACATCGTCGTGCCGGAGATCGCGGTGGCGAAGGTGCGTGAAGACGCACCGTTCGACAAGATCTGCTACATCGGCTGCGGTGTGACGACGGGCGTCGGTGCGGTCGTGTACTCGGCGAAGGTCGAGGCGGGCGCGAACGTCGTGGTATTTGGTCTCGGCGGTATCGGGTTGAACGTGATCCAGGGCGCCAAGATGGTCGGCGCGGACAAGATTATCGGTGTCGACCTGAACCCGGGGCGCGTCGAACTGGCCAAGAAGTTCGGCATGACGCATTTCATCAACCCGAACGAAGTGGAGAACGTGGTCGATCACATCGTGCAGCTGACCGACGGCGGCGCGGACTACTCGTTCGAATGCATCGGCAACACGAAGGTGATGCGCCAGGCGCTGGAATGCACGCACAAGGGCTGGGGCCAGTCGTTCATCATCGGCGTGGCGGCGGCGGGCGAGGAGATCAGCACGCGGCCGTTCCAGCTGGTGACGGGCCGGGAATGGAAAGGCTCGGCGTTCGGCGGCGCACGTGGCCGTACCGATGTGCCGAAGATCGTCGACTGGTACATGGAAGGCAAGATCAATATCGACGATCTGATCACGCACCGTCTGCCGCTCGAGCGTATCAACGAAGGCTTCGATCTGATGAAGAAGGGCGAGTCGATCCGCTCGGTTGTGCTGTACTGAGGCAACGGAGATCGCCATGCTCGAACTATTGTCTTCGCACGCGTGCTTCGGTGGCGTGCAGCGGTTCTATCGTCACGATTCATCGACGACTGGTCTGCCGATGCGCTTCTCCGTGTACCTTCCACCGCAGGCGTCGCATGGCAAGGTGCCGGCGCTGTTCTGGCTCGCCGGTCTCACGTGTACCGAGGAGACCTTCCCGATCAAGGCGGGCGCGCAGCGCTTTGCCGCGCAACATGGCATCGCATTGATCGCGCCGGATACGAGCCCGCGCGGCGCCGGCATCCCGAACGAAAGCGCGGCGTGGGACTTCGGCGTCGGCGCGGGTTTCTACGTCGACGCGACGCAGGAACCCTGGTCGAAGCATTTCCGCATGTACTCGTACGTGCGCGACGAGCTGCGCGAAACCGTGCTGACGAATCTCGCGATCGATGGCGAACGACTTGGCATTTTCGGTCACTCGATGGGTGGGCACGGCGCGTTGATGATCGCGCTGCGTAATCCGGAGATCTTCCGCTCGGTGTCGGCGTTCGCGCCGATCGCGGCGCCGTCGCGGTGTCCTTGGGGCGTGAAGGCGTTCACGGGCTATCTCGGCGAAGATCGCGGCGCGTGGCAGCAGTACGATTCGAGCGAACTGGTGGCGCGCGCTTCGCACCGGTTCGCCGAAGGCATCCTGATCGACCAGGGTTTGTCGGACCAGTTTCTCGCCGAACAGCTCAATCCGGATGTGTTCGAAGCGGCGTGCCGCGCCGCGGGACAACCGCTGACGCTGCGTCGGCATGAAGGCTACGATCACGGTTACTACTTCATCCAGAGTTTCATCGAGGATCATCTCGCGCATCACGCGAAGGTGCTGTTCGGGTAGGCGCCGCGTTCAGCCAGACGTGACAAAGGGACGCCGAATCATCTGCGGCGTCCCTTTGTTGCGGGCGAAACCGAAGGCTAGCGCTGGCGCAACAAACTCGCCCCGTATACCAGCGCAGCCAACGCGGTGATCCAGAAGCTCGTCGGCCAGTCGGTGTAGAAGGCGAGCGTGACGCCAAGCCACGCCTGCGCGAGCGCGAGCAGCGCGGCGAGAACGAGGCCGCTGGAAAGCCGCGTCGTGAAATTCTGCGCGGCCGCCGCCGGGCCCACCATCAGCGTGAACACCAGCAGCACGCCGACGATCTGCGTACACGCCGCGACGGCGAGCGCCGCGATCGCAAGAAACAGCACCGAGACGAGCCGCAGCGATACGCCTTTCGCTTCGGCGAGTTCCGGCTGCAACGACGCGAACAGCAGCGGCCGCATGATCGCCGCGAGCGCCAGCAGACTGACGATGCCGAGGCCGGTGAGCACCGCGAGCGTCGACGTATTCACGCCGAGCACGTTGCCGAACAGCAGCGCGGTGACCTGTGTCGCATACGCGGTGAAGAAGTGCAGGAACAGCAGGCCGAAGCCGAGCGCGAGCGAGAGAATCACGCCAATCGCGACGTCGCGTCCGGCCAGCCGCTCACCGAGCGCGCCCATGCCGACACCCGCGGCGAGCGTGAAGCCGATCATCCCCCAGATCGGCGAGACGCCGATCAGCACGGCGCCGGTCGCGCCGGTAAAACCGACGTGCGAGAGCGCATGGCCGGCGAACGTCTGCCCGCGCATCACCAGAAAATAGCCGACGATGCCCGCCAGCACCGCGACGATCCCCGACGCGGCGAATGCGTTCACCATGAAATCGTATTCAAACATCGTGCGTGTGTCCGTGCGTCTTTGCGTGTGAATGCGCATGTCCGTGGTCATGACCGTGCGCGTGGCCGCTGCCGTGGTCGTGGCCATGGTCGTCTTCGTGTTCGTGATCGTGTTTTTCGACTTCGACGTCGCCGGACATCACGAAGATGCGGCCGTTCACGCGCATCACGTCGATCGCCGAGCCATAGAGCCGCGACAGCACGGGCTTCGTGATCACTTCATCGACGGTGCCGAGCGCCGCCACGCCGCTGCCGAGATACAGCACGCGGTCGAGCGCGTGCAGCAGCGGATTCAGTTCGTGCGCGGAGAAGAGCACGGTGATGCCGAGTTCCTGCTGCACCCGCCGCACAAGTTCGACGACGTTTTTCTGATGATGCGGATCGAGGCTGATGAGCGGTTCGTCGAGCAGCAGCAGACGCGGATTGCCGAGCAGACATTGCGCAAGCAGCAGCCGCTGACGCTCGCCGCCCGACAGCTCCGACAACGGCCGCATCGCGAGTTCGCGCGCGCCGACCAGTTCGAGCACGCGATCGACTTCCTTGCGTGCCTTCGCGTTGTGATGCGGCAGGCCCCAGCGATGTCCATCGGCGGCCATCGCGACGAAATCGCGGCCCCGCACGCGGCGGCCGGCGAGCGCGCTGCGCGTCTGCGGCATATAGCCGATCGACGGATTGCCCCGTTCGACCGTCTCGCCCAGCACGCGGATCGCGCCGTTCGCGGCCGGCACGAGACCGAGCACCGCGCGCATCAGGGTGGTCTTGCCCGCGCCGTTCGGCCCGAGCACGCCGATGAACTCGTTCTGGTTCACGACGAGGCTCGCGTCGCTCAGGATCGCGCGGCCGCCCATCTCGAGCGTGACGCGATCGAGTTCGAGCACAGGTGCGGAGCCGCGCGGCGCGGCGCCAGTCGGTGTCATTGCGATTGTCCCTTTGCGTTGCCGGCAGCGTCGCCTTTTGCGAGCGCCGCGCCGAGGTCGTCGAGTTGCGACAGCATCCATTGCTGGAACGTCTTGCCGGCCGGCTGCGTCTCGGTGACGCTGACCGTCGGCACGTTCGACTGCTGCGCGAGCTTCAACATGCGTTTCGTGAGCGCCTCGGTTGCCTGGCTGTTGTAGATCAGTACGCGCACGCGTTTGCCACGCAGATCGCGCTCGAACGCGGCGATATCCGATGCGCTCGCTTCCGTGTCATTCATCGCGGCGAGCTGGAAACGCATGTTCCGCATGTCCAGACCGATTGCGTCCGACATGTAGCCAAAAACCGGCTCCGTCGCTGTGACGGGCGCGTGCGCATAGCTGGCGCGCAACGCGGCGATCTTCGCATCGACCGGCTTCAGCGAATCCAGAAACGTCGCGAGGTTCGCATCGTACGCCGTTTTGTTCGAAGGATCGGCGGCGACGAGCGCCGCGCTTACCGCGCGCGCCACCGCCGGCATCGTGCCGGGCGCGTACCAGAGATGCGGATTGTCGCCGCTCTTGTGGTCGGTGAGGTCCGCCGCGACGATCGTCGTGCGCTTCGTGTTCTTCGATGCGCCGAGCAGCTTCGTCATCCACGGATCGTAGTCGGCGCCGTTGTACACGACAAGGCTCGCGTTCTGCAACGCGCGTGCCGTCTTCGGGCTGGCCTCGAACAGGTGCGGATCCTGATCCGGATTGCTGAGGATGCTCACCACGCTCACATGATCGCCGCCCAGTTGACGCACGACATCGCCGTAGAAATTCTCCGCGGCCACCACTGGAATCTTCACGTCGGCGGCAAAGGCGGGATGGCCGGCCGCCAGCATGAGCGCGCCCGCTGCCAGACACGTCGATACGACGCGCGCGTGCCGCACGCGATTCCACAGCGAGCCAGGTGTTCTCATCATAGTCGTCGGGTCCTTGAAAGATGGGCGAGGGCGCGTGCAGGCGGACAGACAGATTCGAAGCCGACCTCATCCTGTCGCGAGTCGAGAATGATATAACATATCGCGAATTTTTTGGTATAGCGCGTTTGCTTGCGAGCTGTTCAGTGCGGGGAGAGCCAGGCTGGAGGCGGGTAAACACTGCCGCGTTGCAGCATCGAAATCCTGCATTGCGCCTTGACATGACCCATTGCGTATCCGATCATTCGATCACCAACAGAGCAATTGTTCGCGTAATGGGCGTTCGCTCACTGCGCGGAATGAAACAGCAACTGACCGCAATAAATTGCATGGGACCAGAGTAAGCGCTCAAGCGCTAACTCTGGTCGACAGGAGACAGCATTGAACGCGCGATTGCAGGACAAAGTGGCGATCCTGACTGGTGCAGGCAGCGGAATCGGCGAAGCAGTGGCCCGGCGCTATCTCGACGAAGGCGCGCGCTGCGTGCTCGTCGACGTGAAGCCCGCGAGCGGGTTCGCGCAGGCGCTGACGCAAAGCCACGGCGAGCGCGTGCTGACGGTTTCCGCCGACGTCACGCGGCGCGACGACATCGAGCGCATCGTGTCGGCTACGCTCGGGCGCTTTGGCCGCATCGACATTCTCTTCAACAACGCGGCGCTTTTCGACATGCGCCCGATCCTCGACGAATCCTGGGATGTGTTCGACCGTCTCTTCGCAGTCAACGTGAAGGGCATGTTCTTTCTGATGCAGCGGGTCGCGCAGCAGATGGTCGAGCAGGGGCAGGGCGGCAAGATCATCAACATGTCGTCGCAGGCAGGCCGCCGCGGCGAGGCGCTCGTGTCGCATTACTGCGCGACCAAGGCCGCCGTGCTGAGCTATACGCAATCCGCCGCGCTCGCACTCGCGCCGCACAAGATCAATGTGAACGGCATTGCACCGGGCGTCGTGGATACGCCGATGTGGACGGAGGTCGATGCCCTCTTCGCACGCTATGAAAACCGTCAGCCCGGCGAGAAGAAGCGTCTTGTCGGCGAAGCGGTGCCGCTCGGCCGCATGGGCGTGCCGGACGACCTGACCGGCGCGGCGCTGTTCCTGGCCTCCGCCGACGCCGATTACATCACCGCCCAGACGCTCAACGTCGACGGCGGCAACTGGATGAGCTGAACCAGCACGCTGTACCCATCCGCCAGAAGCATCACACGAAGAACGACTAATCCAGAAGGAGACAACCATGAAACCCGCCTTGCAGACCGCGCTCAAGCTATTCGGCGCCAGTGCGGCCGCGTGTGCCGCGTTGAACGCATCGGCCGCGACCGTCACGATCGCAGCCCTCAACAACCCGGACATGATCGAACTGAAGAAGCTCTCGTCGAACTTCGAGCAGGCCAATCCGGACGTCAAGCTGAACTGGGTGATTCTCGAGGAAAACGTGCTGCGCCAGCGCGCCACGACCGATATCACGACCAACAGCGGCCAGTTCGACGTGATGATGATCGGCACGTATGAAGCACCGCAGTGGGGCAAGCGCGGCTGGCTCGCGCCGATCTCGGGCCTCTCCGCCGACTACGATCTCAACGACGTCGTGAAGAGCGCGCGCGACGGCCTGTCGTACAACAACCAGTTGTACGCGCTGCCGTTCTACGTCGAAAGCTCGATGACGTTCTACCGCAAGGACCTGTTCGCGGCGAAGGGCCTGAAGATGCCCGACCAGCCGACCTACGACCAGATCAAGGAGTTCGCCGACAAGCTCACCGACAAGGCCAGCGGCACATACGGCATCTGTCTGCGCGGCAAGGCGGGCTGGGGCGAAAACATGGCGTACGTGACAACGCTCGTCAACACGTTCGGCGGCCGCTGGTTCGACGAAAAGTGGCACGCGCAGCTGACGTCGCCGGAATGGAAGAAGGCGGTGAACTTCTACGTCGACCTGCTGAAGAAAGACGGCCCGCCGGGAGCCAGCTCGAATGGCTTCAACGAAAACCTGACGCTGATGTCCTCGGGCAAGTGCGCGATGTGGATCGACGCGACGGTCGCGGCCGGCATGCTCTACAACAAGTCGCAGTCGCAGGTCGCCGACAAGATCGGTTTCGCCGCGGCGCCGACGGAAGTCACGCCGAACGGTTCGCACTGGCTGTGGTCGTGGGCGCTGGCGATTCCGAAGTCGTCGAAGCAGCAGGAAGCCGCGAAGAAGTTCATTTCGTGGGCGACCTCGAAGCAGTACATCGAGCTCGTCGCGAAGGATGAAGGCTGGGCATCGGTGCCGCCGGGCACGCGTCAGTCGACCTATGCGCGTCCCGAGTACCAGAAGGCCGCGCCGTTCGCGAGCTTCGTGCTGAAGGCAATTGAAACGGCGGACCCGAATCATCCGACCGCGAAGCCCGTGCCGTACACCGGTGTGCAGTTCGTCGGCATTCCGGAGTTCCAGTCGTTCGGTACGGTGGTCGGCCAGAGCATCTCGGGTGCCATAGCAGGCCAGATGACGGTCGATCAGGCGCTCGCAGCCGGTCAGGCAACCGCCGATCGCGCCGTGCGTCAGGCGGGTTACCAGAAGTAGAAGTAACCCGCGGTCAAAGCGCCGGCTGACGTTCACGCGTCAGCCGGAACGCAGCAGCTCAGCGGGCTGCCGGTGTCCTGCAGCCCGCGTACTACCAGACAGGTGGTCCGATCATGCGTCATCTGCGCCTTCCTCTCATGCAAGTTCATCCCCAGACCGAAAAGGAACGCGAGACCCGCAAGGCGGCGTCCGCACGCTGGCTGGTTTCGCCATCGGTTGCCGTTCTGGTGTTGTGGATGGTGATTCCGCTCGCGATGACGATCTGGTTTTCGTTCTCGCGCTACAACCTGCTCAATCCCGATCTGAAGGGTTTCGCGGGTCTGGACAACTACAAGTATCTCGCCACCGATCCGGCCTTTGGACCGTCGATCCTGATCACGCTGGAGCTGATCGGCTCGGTGCTGATCATTACCGTGGTCGGCGGAATCCTGATGTCGGTGCTGTTCGACCGCAAGTTCTACGGCATGGGCGTGGCGCGTCTGCTCGCCATCGCGCCGTTCTTCGTGATGCCGACGGTCAGCGCGCTGATCTGGAAGAACATGATCCTGCATCCGGTGTACGGTCTCGTCGCGCAAGGCATGCGCGCGATCGGTCTCACGCCGGTCGACTGGTTCGCCAACTATCCGCTGACCGCCATCGTGATGATCGTCGCGTGGCAGTGGCTGCCGTTCGCGTTCCTGATTCTCTTCACGGCGATCCAGTCGCTCGATCAGGAACAGAAGGAAGCGGCGCGTATCGACGGCGCCGGCCCGATCTCGATGTTCTTCTACATCACGCTGCCTCATCTGCGACGCGCGATCGCGGTGGTGGTGATGATGGAAACGATTTTCCTGCTGTCGATCTTTGCTGAAATCTATACGACGACGGGTGGCGGTCCGGGCACGGCGACAACCAATCTGTCGTACCTGATCTACTCGCTCGGGCTTCAGCAGTTCGACGTCGGGCTGGCTTCCGCTGGCGGGATTCTCGCGGTGGTGCTGGCGAATATCGTGTCGATCTTCCTCGTGCGTATGCTCGCGAAGAACCTGAAAGGGGAGTACGAAAAATGAGCCAGCTTGCTGCCACTTCCGCTGCACCTGCTTCGTCGATCAATTCGCCGATGGCGAAGCTTCGACGCAGCATCCCCGGCATCCTCGCATGGTTCATAGCGTTGCTGCTGTTCTTCCCGATCTTCTGGATGACGATCACCGCGTTCAAGACGGAGCAGCAGGCGTATTCGTCGTCGCTCTTTTTCACGCCGACGCTCGACAGCTTTCGCGAGGTGTTCGCGCGCAGCAATTACTTTGCGTTCGCATGGAATTCGATCCTGATTTCCGTGGGCGTGACGGTGCTGTGCCTGATCCTCGCCGTGCCGGCCGCGTACGCGATGGCGTTCTTCCCGACGCGCCGCACGCAGAAAGTGCTGCTGTGGATGCTGTCGACGAAGATGATGCCGTCCGTCGGCGTGCTGGTGCCGATCTATCTGCTGTGGAAAGACACCGGACTGCTCGACACGGTGTCCGGCCTTGTGATCGTCTATACGCTCATCAACCTGCCGATCGCGGTCTGGATGTCGTTCACGTACTTCGCTGAAATACCGCGCGACATTCTCGAAGCAGGACGGATCGACGGCGCGGCGACGTGGCAGGAAATCGTCTATCTGCTGATGCCGATGTCATTGCCAGGTCTTGCGTCGACGTCGCTGCTGCTCGTGATCCTGTCGTGGAACGAAGCGTTCTGGAGCATCAACCTGTCGAGTTCGAACGCCGCGCCGCTGACGGTTTTCATCGCTTCGTATTCGAGTCCTGAAGGCCTCTTCTGGGCCAAGCTCTCGGCGGCTTCGCTGCTGGCGGTCGCGCCGATCCTGATCGTCGGCTGGCTGTCGCAGAAGCAGCTGGTACGCGGCCTGACGTTCGGGGCGGTCAAATGACCGTGTCGACTCACGCGCTGATCTGCGATTGCGACGGTGTGCTGATCGACAGTGAAGCGATCGCCGCCCGGATGCTCGTGCACGAGCTGGAATCGCGCTGGCCCGACGCGGATGTCGCGCCTGTGGTGATGCCGCTGCTCGGCATGCGCACCGAGCACGTGCTCGATGCGACGGCCGCGCGTCTCGAGCGCACGCTGAGCGCCGCCGATATCGAAGCAATCCGCGAAGCGGTGAGCGCCGGCGCGATGGAAGCGCCGCTCGTCGAGGGCATCGTCGCGGCGCTTGGGCAGATTGCGCTGCGCAAGGCCTGTGCGAGCAACAGCAACACGGCCTACGTGCAGGCGGTGCTGGCGCGTACCGGGCTCGTCGAATTTTTCGGCGAGCGCGTGTTTTGCGCCGACAGCGTGGCGCACCCGAAGCCCGCGCCTGACGTCTATCTGGCGGCCGCGCGCGGTTTGAATCTGACGCCGGACGCATGTCTCGTCGTCGAAGACAGCGTGACTGGCGTGAGCGCGGCGAACGCGGCCGGCATGACGGTGATCGGCTTTATCGGCGGCGGCCACGCGAGCGAGGTGCAAATCGAGGCGCTGCGCGCAGCCGGTGCGGTACATGTGTTCGACGACATGCGACAACTGCCGGTATTCGTCACACAATGGATGGAGCGCGTCGCCATCGGCTCGCATTGATGCGAAGCGGCGCGCACGATTAACGTGAAAGTGGAAGCACCAGCAGCACCATCGGGAGACACATCATGGCAAGCCTGACCCTGCGCGACATCGCGAAGCGCTACGACGAAACCGAAGTGATGCGCAACATCAACCTCGACATCGCGGACGGCGAGTTCGTCGTATTCGTCGGCCCGAGCGGCTGCGGAAAATCGACGCTGATGCGCATGATCGCCGGCCTCGAGGACATCAGCAGCGGCGACCTGAACATCGACGGCGTGCGCGTGAACGACATTCCGCCGGCCAAACGCGGCATCGCGATGGTGTTCCAGTCGTACGCGCTTTATCCGCACATGACGCTGTACGACAACATGGCCTTCGGCCTGAAACTCGCCGGCACGAAAAAGCCGGAAATCGACGCAGCCGTACGCAACGCAGCGAAGATCCTGCACATCGACCATCTGCTCGACCGCAAGCCGAAGCAGCTGTCGGGCGGCCAGCGTCAACGCGTCGCGATTGGCCGCGCGATCACGCGCAAGCCGAAAGTGTTCCTGTTCGACGAACCGTTGTCGAATCTCGATGCGGCATTGCGCGTAAAGATGCGCCTCGAATTCGCACGCCTGCACGACGAACTGAAGACCACGATGATCTACGTGACGCACGATCAGGTCGAAGCCATGACGCTCGCCGACAAGATCGTCGTGCTGTCGGCGGGGAACATCGAGCAGGTCGGCAGCCCGAACCGCCTGTATCACGCGCCGGCGAACCGTTTTGTCGCGGGCTTTATCGGTTCGCCGAAGATGAACTTCTTCGAAGGCACCGTGCAGTCGGTGACAGCCGAGGGCGTGACGGTGCGCTACGACACGGGCGAAACGCAGCGCGTGGCCGTCGAGCCTTCGAAGGTGAAGGAGGGCGACAAGGTGACGGTCGGTATCCGGCCTGAACACACGCACGTGAATTCGGGCGAATACGGTGTTTCGGTGAAGACGATGGCGATCGAATCGCTCGGCGATGCGGCGTATCTGTATGCCGAATCGAGCGTGGCACCAGATGGCGTCATCGCGCGTATTCCGCCGCTGGAGCGCCATGAACGTGGCGAGACGTTGAAGCTGGGCGCCACGCCGGATCACTGCCATCTGTTCGATGCTGACGGTCAGGCGTTCGAGCGCAAGATCATCGAAGTGCTGGCGGCCTGACGCTTCGGGGTGCCTGCAGCGCGGTGTTCACTCCAGCCGCGCTGCAAGACCTGAACGGGCAACTGACTGCTGCGCCGTCTGCTGTCTCCCCGGCGGCGCGGCTTTTTTTGCGTTAGCGCTTGCGGCCGGTTTTGGCCGCCTCTTGTGTTCCCTCTTCCAGCGCCGCGCGCGCACAGCGCTCGTCGGTCACCAGACCCGACAGCCAGCCGCCCTTCAACGCCGCGATTACCGCATCGCGTTTGCGCTCGCCGCCGGCGAAGCCGATCGTCGGCCGTTTCGGCGGCGAATCCAGATAGAGGCTCGTGACGCGATTGCCGGTCGGCGAGACGACCCGCGCGCCCGATGCGCTGATCGGCAGCCCCAGCATTTCCGCCACCGCGCCGCGCTGAACCAGATCCTTCACTTCGGCCGACGTGATGAACCCGTCCTCATGCAGCGGACAGTCCGGCCCGATATTGCCGATTCCGACAAACGCGACATCCGCCGACCCCGACAGCGATTCGACGATGCGATACAGCCGGTGATTGACCCACTGCGCGCGCTCGGCTTCGTTATCGGCGATGAGCGGCGCGGGCAGCAAAAAGTGCTTGCCGCCGGTTTTCTCGGAGATATGCAGCGCGACGTCGTAGCGGTTCGACGAGCCGTCCTGCGCGATCGCGCCCACCATCGACACCAGCCGGTGCTGCGGCCGGTCGAGCTGCGCGATCTGGTCGACGGCGGCCTTCAGCGTACGCCCGCTGCTCACCGCGACGATCATCGGCTTTTCCTCGAGCAGATAGCGCTCCATCACCTGCGCGCCGGCGACGGCCAGCTTGCGGTCGATCTCTTCGGGCGTGTCGTCGTCGACCGGGACGATTTCGCAGAACGACAACCCGTAGCGCTTCGACAGCTGGTCGGCAAGCGCGAGGCAGTCGGCCAGCTGATGATCGACGCGCACGCGAATCAGGTTCTTTTCGACCGCGAACGCGACGAGCCGCTGCGCGACCGGGCGCGACACCTGAAGCTTTTCCGCGATCTCGTTCTGGGTGTTGCCCGCGACGTAATAGAGCCACGCGGCGCGGGTGGCGAGATCGAGTTTTTCGGTAGACCTGGACACGATGGATCTTTGACGTGAGCGGCTTGCGCCGCGTGACAGGGTTCGGTGCGGCGACGAACGGAAATCGGTCGCGCGCCGATGATAGCAGTCGTCTTTCTAAAACCAGTTGCGTGTCCAGACGCCGGACGCGCGCACATCAATGGCTCACGCCAGTGGCGCGCGCGCCGGATCGAAGAGCGGCCGCACATGCCGGTAGAGCGCGCGGTACGCGTCGAGCCGTGCGCGCAACGCGGCATGCCGTGCGGGGTCCGGTGTGAATTCGATTTCGACGGGCGGCTTCGTCAGCACGGTCGCTGGATCGCCGCCGGCTGCGAGCCAGCCGAGCCGGGCCGCGCCGAGTGCCGCGCCGGTTTCACCGCCGCCGTGCTTGCGCGTCGGTGTGTCGAGCGCGTCGGCGAGCAGTTGCGCCCAGTAGTTGCTGCGCGCGCCGCCGCCGATCAGCGACAGCGCGCGCGCTTCGGTGCCGGCGGCACGCAGCGCGTCGAGGCCATCGGTGAGCGCGAGCGTCACGCCTTCGAGCACGGCGTAGCCAAGCAGCGCGCGATCGGTCGCGTGCGTCATGCCGAAGAACACGCCCTGTGCGTACGGGTCGTTGTGCGGCGTGCGTTCGCCCGAGAGATAGGGCAGAAAGAGCGGCGCGGTAGCGAGCGCGTCGTGCGGAAGGGCGGCGACTTCGGCGAGCAGCGTCGGCTCGTCGGTCGATGTGAGCTTGCAGACCCAGCGCAGACAGCTTGCCGCCGAGAGCACCACGCTCATCTGATGCCAGCGATCAGGAATCGCATGACAGAACGCGTGTACCGCCGATGAAGGGTTCGGCCGGAACCGGTCGCCGACCACGCACAGCACGCCTGACGTCCCGAGCGACACGAAGCCGTCGCCCGGCTGGATCGCGCCGATGCCGATCGCGCTGGTCGCGTTGTCGCCTCCGCCGGCCGCCACCACGACGCCATCCTGCAGACCGAATTCGCGTGCCACCTGCGCCAGTAACGTGCCCGATGGCGCGCTGCCTTCGGCAAGCCGCGGCATCTGCGCGCGACGCATGTCGCACGCGGCGAGCAACGCGTCCGACCAGTCGCGCTTCGCGACGTCGAGCCACAGCGTGCCGGCCGCATCCGACGGATCGGACACTTTCTCGCCGGTGAGCATCAGACGCAGGTAATCCTTCGGCAGCAGCACGCAGGCCGTCTTGCGGAAGCGTTCAGGTTCGTGCCGCTGTACCCACAGCAGCTTCGGCGCGGTGAAGCCGGGCATCGCGAGATTGCCCGCTATGCGATGCAGCTCGGGCGCGCGTGCGGTCAGCTCGCCGCATTCGTCGACGCTGCGCATGTCGTTCCACAGGATCGCCGGGCGCAGTACGCGATCTTCAGCATCGAGCAGCACGGCGCCGTGCATCTGGCCCGACAGGCCGATGCCGCGAATCTGCGCGAATTCGTCGGGATGACGCGCACGCAGCGCGGCGAGCGCGGCGCGTGTGCCGTCCCACCAGTCGGCCGGATTCTGCTCGGCCCAACGCTGATGCGGACGCGAAACGGTGAACGGTGAGCCCGCGGTGCCGATCACGCGCCCGGTGGGTGCGAGCAGCAGGACTTTTACTTCGGACGTGCCGAGGTCGATGCCGAGATACATGGGCGCGGAACCTTCGTCATTGGGATGCGCTACTTTATCCGCACACGGCGGCCGTCGCCATGCGCATTAGACCTGGCTCGCGTGCATGCACCTCGAGACGGTGTTTCACCACGTGCTGTTGTGTCGATCCGTCGATCGCGCGTCGTCAGCCCCGCTTTGCGAGCCACGCATCGACGCGGCCCACGGCAGCCCGCAGCGCGTTTTCGAGCTTCGGTGTCTGCGCCATGCTGCCCCACAGGAGACGGTCGGCGCAGAACGCCTGTAGCGGGTCCGGCGCGGCGAAGAAACCGCGCGCGACGCTCTCGTCCATCACGCCGTCCTGATATGCGTACGGCAGCTTGCCAGCCTGCCAGCGGTCGAGGAAGCGGAAGAACAGCGCGGGCAGCATCGCGGTGGCCGCCGGTTCGACGCCGCGCGTGAAGCATTCCGCAAGCGTCGGCGCGATGAAGCCGGGAATCTTGGAAAAGCCGTCGGCGGCCACGCGCTGGTTCGTGTCCTGGATGAACGGATTGCTGAAGCGTTCCAGCACGACATCGCGATAGCGTTCGAGGTCGAGCGGGCTCGGCGTGAGACACGGGATCACGTCCTGCGTGACGTAGTCGTACGCGAACTTCTGGATATCGGTGTCGATCGTGCCTTCGTGGATATAGCGCAGCCCGACGAGCGTCCCCGCCCACGCGATGCAGCTGTGCGTCGCGTTCAGGATGCGGATCTTCGCTTCCTCGTAGGGCAGCACCGATTCGACCAGTTCCGCGCCGACCTTTTCCCACGCGGGACGCCCCGCACGAAAGTTGTCTTCGATCACCCACTGGATGAACGCTTCGCCCATCACCGGGCAGGCGTCGTTGAAGCCGGTTGCGGCGAGCACGCGTTCACGGACGTCGTCCGTGGGGCGCGGCGTGATGCGGTCGACCATCGAATTCGGCGAGCTCGTGTTCGCGTCGAACCAGGTTTTGAGCGTCGCGTCGCCGCGCCGGTCGAGAAACTCGCTCATGCCCGCGTGAAAACGCTCGCCGTTGCTGCGCAGGTTGTCGCACGACTGCAGCGTGACGGGGCCTGCATTGCGTTTCATGCGCGCTTCGAGGATCGCTGAGAGTGCGCCATAGATGGTCGTGCGGCCGCCTTTGAGGTCGGCGGCGAGATCGGCGTTGGCGGTGTCGAGGTGGTCGTGTTCGTCGAGGTAATAGCCGCCTTCGGTGACCGTGAACGCGATGATCCTGCAGGCCGGATCGGAACCGGCTTCGACGAGCCCGGTGAGATCGGCCGACCACGGCAGCACGCGTTCGATCGAGCGGATGGTTTCGTACGCACGCTCGCCGTGCGGCGTGACGGTTTCGAGCGTGTAGACGCCGTCCTGCGAGGCAAGCGCCTCCAGCACGGCGTTCATGTCGCCACGGATATTGCCGACGGTCAGCGACCACTGCGGCTCGCCGGCCGCGCGCGCTGCGTTGAGCCGGTGCAGATACCACGCCTGATGTGCGCGGTGAAACGATCCCGCGCCGATGTGCAGGATCACCTGGACGTTCGCGTCGCTGCTCATACTCGTCTCCTGTCGACCAGAGTTGGCGCTTTAGCGCCTTACTCTGGTCCCATGCAAGTTATTGCGGTCGACCAGAGTTGGCGCTTTAGCGCCTTACTCTGGTCCCATGCAAGTTATTGCGGTCGACCAGAGTTGGTGCAAAGCGCTTACTCCGGTCCCATGCAAGATGGTTGCTGTACTGGCGCGCACGTCTTTGAGCGTGCGCTTTTCTCGATGAGAGATCATTTGCTCTGTGTGTGAACGAATGATCGTATCCGGCGAATCGAAAGTCAAGGCAATGCGAGGCGCTTTCTGTGGCGCAGCGCGGCGTGAAAGGCTTTTCGCGCGTTGCCGGTAGCGGTGTGCAGTGCGCCAACGCAGCCGCCAGACTCTGGCTGCTGCGGTGCATCAAATTTGACCTTTTGCGGGTCAGTGCTTACCCCGATGCAAAAAAGTATCGGTAAACGGTTTCATTTTGAGTGGATAGAAACGCGGTTGACGTCTACTTTTCGCTATACAAGATGAAGTGTCGCGGCGCACTGTGCAGGAGGCACCCGCACAGGTCGCGGGCGCCCAACGTCCAATGGAGGAAGACACGGGATGATCGCGATCGCACCGGCATCGAAGGCCGTCCCCCGCCTGCAACGGAGTTTGCATGCGGCTGCTGCCGCATGAAGCGCACGCGACGTCATCAGGAGGGCTCCGTGCAACCCGATCTCGAACTGGTAGCCGTACGCCGCGACGAATCGTTCAAGGTGTGGTCGCACGGTTATCCATATCGCACCGTGCGCTGGCACTTTCACCCTGAATACGAGATTCACCTGATCACCGCGACGACGGGCAAGGTGTTCGTCGGCGATTACATCGGCAGTTTTGCGCCGGGCAATCTGGTGATGACGGGCCCGAATCTCCCGCACAACTGGGTCAGCGAAGTGCCGCGCGGCGAGACCGTCGAGCAGCGCTGTCTCGTGCTGCAGTTCGGCGCCGATTTCATCGCGAAGTGCATCGATACGTTTCCCGAGTTGAGGCACATCGAAACGATGCTCGAGGATTCGCGCTCGGGCCTGCTGTTCGACGAAGCCGCCGGTGAGGCCGCGAAGCCCGTGTTGACGGAACTGCTCCACGCGCATGGCTTCCGGCGCATCACGCTGTTCCTGCAACTGCTCGAACTGCTCGCGCAATGCACCGGGCGCAGGACGCTTGCGAGCGCGGCCTGGCAAACCGATCCGTCGGGCTATGCATCGACGCGCATCAATCACGCGCTGGCGTATATCGGCAAGAACCTCGCGCAGCCGATGCGCGAAGCCGATCTCGCGCAGCTTGCCGGACAAAGCGTCAGCGCGTTCTCGCGTTACTTTCGCCGCCATACCGGCCTGCCGTTCGTGCAGTACGTCAACCGTCTGCGCATCAACATGGCGTGCCAGCTGCTGATGTCGGACGAATTGAGCATCACCGATATCTGCTATCAGGTCGGCTTTAACAACCTGTCGAATTTCAACCGCCAGTTCCTGCTGCTGAAAGGGATGCCGCCGTCGAAGTTCCGCGCGTACCAGCAGCTCAATGCCGCAAGCGCCGTGGGGCCGGAAGCACCGCCGGCGAGGCCCGCTGAAACAGTGGCGTCGTTTGCCGCCGGGTGACCGTGCTCACCTCACACGATCCGGCGACGCTCCCGCAGACACCGGCCGGCGCGCGCTGCGAACGCTGAAGCGTTACTGCGCCGCTTCAAAGCACCGTGCGCACGTGCCACAGTTCCGGAAACAGTACGACGTCGAGCATCTTGCGCAGATACGGCGCGCCGCTCGTGCCGCCCGTGCCCTGCTTGAAACCGATGATCCGCTCGACGGTCGTCACGTGCCGGAAACGCCACTGGCGAAACGCGTCTTCCAGATCGACCAGCTCTTCGGCCATCTCGTACAGTTCCCAGTGCTGCGATGGATTGCGATACACCTCGAGCCATGCCGCTTCGACGGATGCGTCGTGCGTGGTGGGTTGCGTCCAGTCCCGTTCGAGCCGCACCGGATCGATCGCGAAACCGCGGCGCGCGAGCAGACGGATCACTTCGTCATAGAACGACGGCGCTTCGAGCGTGGCCTGCACTTCGGCGAGCACATCGGGGCGATGCACGTGAGGCTTCAGCATCTGCACGTTCTTGTTGCCGAGCAGGAATTCCAGCTGCCGGTACTGATACGACTGAAAACCGGACGACGCGCCCAGGTAAGGCCGCATCGCGGTGTATTCAGAGGGCGTCATCGTCGCGAGTACGCTCCACGCCTGCACGAGCTGTTCGAGGATGCGCGATACGCGTGCGAGCATCTTGAACGCCGGCGGCAGTCTGTCGCCATGCACGGAGGCGAGCGCGCCGCGCAGTTCGTAGAGCGCGAGCTTCATCCACAGCTCGCTTGTCTGATGCTGGATGATGAACAGCATCTCGTTGTGATCCGGCGAAAGCGGATGCTGCGCCGACAGGATCGATCCGAGCGACAGATAGTCGCCGTAACTCATCGACTTCGAGAAATCGAGTTGCGCGTCGTGCCAGCCTTCGGCGCTGGATGGTGGAACGTGGGGTGCATGGGCGCTCGTGGTCGTGCCATGTCCGAACGGACAGCCTTGCGAGGGTTCGTCGCCGGGCAACTGCATGTGATCGGTCATTGCGTGCTCCTCAGGTCACCGCGCCGCGCGTCGCGAATTCGGGCGCGCGCCAGGTTTCGTTCGCGAGCACGTCGCGCAGCGTTTCGACCGCGTCCCATACGTCGACGTAGCGCGTATAGAGCGGCGTGAAGCCGAACCGCAGCACGTGCGGTTCGCGATAATCGCCGATCACGCCGCGTGCGATCAGCGCCTGCATCACTTCGTAGCCGTTCGGATGCTCGAAGCTCGCATGCGAGCCGCGCTGCGCGTGCTCGCGCGGCGTGACGAGCGTCAGCGGAAATTCACCGCAGCGTGACTCGACGAGTGCGATGAAGAGATCCGTCAGCGCCAGCGACTTTTTGCGGATCGCCTGCATGTCGGTCTGCAGGAACACGTCGAGACCGCATTCGACGAGCGCCATCGAAACCATCGGCTGCGTGCCGCACAGAAAGCGGCCGATGCCGTCGTCCGGACGGTACGTGGGGTTCATTTCGAACGGCGCGCGATGTCCCCACCAGCCCGAAAGCGGTTGCGAAAACGCGTTCTGATGCTGCTCCGCGACCCACACGAACGCGGGCGAGCCGGGCCCGCCGTTCAGATACTTGTACGTACAACCGACGGCATAGTCCGCGTTCGCGCCGTTCAGATCGACCGGCACCGCGCCGGCCGAATGGGCGAGATCCCAGAGCGCAAGCGCACCCGCGTCGTGGATCATCTTCGTCAACGCGGGCATGTCGTGCATGTAGCCCGTGCGGTAGTTCACGTGCGTGATCATCGCGATGGCCGTGTCGTCGCCGAGCGCGGCGGGCAGCTCCGACGGATCGTCGATCAGACGGAGTTCGTAGCCGCGGTCGAGCTGTTCGATCAGACCTTGCGCGATATACAGATCGGTCGGGAAATTCGAGCGCTCCGATACGATCACGCGACGCTTCGGATCGCGACTGTGCTGCAGGCGCAGCGCCGCGGACAGCAGCTTGAACAGGTTGATCGAAATCGTATCGGTGACGACCACTTCGTTTTCCCCCGCGCCGATCAGCGGCGCGAGCTTGTCGCCGAGCCGTCGCGGCAACGCGAACCAGCCGGCGCTGTTCCAGCTGCGGATCAGGCCTTCGCCCCATTCGGCGGCGATGACGGTCTGCGCGCGCTGTGCCGCGGCGGCCGGCGCGACGCCGAGCGAGTTGCCGTCGAGGTAGATCGTCGCGGTGGGCAAGGCGAATTCGTCGCGCAATGCGGCGAGCGGGTCGGCGCTGTCCAGCGCCACGGCTTCTTCACGGGTATTCATGATGATCCAGTCAAAGGGTATTCGGATGAGTTAGCGCGCGGTGCGCCCAAACGCGATCCATCGGATTCAAGCGTTCAAAGAGCACGTAGCACGGCGCGTACCGGGCTCGCATCGAGTGTCGTGAATTTGAGCGGCAGCGCGATGAGTTCGTAGTCGCCTTCTTCGACGGCATCCAGCACGATGCCTTCGAGAATCGCCATCCGGTGCGCGCGGACGCGGTGATGGGCGTCCATCGTCTTCGATTCCTGCGGATCGAGCGAAGGCGTGTCGATGCCGATCAGCTGGACGCCGCGCGAAGCCAGCAGGTCGATCGTCTCCGGGGCCACCGCGCAGAACGCGCTGTCCCATGCGGTGACCGGCGCGCGCTCGTAGGTGCGCAGCAGCACGCGCGGCGGCAGCGTTTCACCCTGGTCCAGTGCGGCGGCGATGTGCGCGGGCGTGACCCGCGGCGCGGCGCCGATGCAATGAATCACGCGACACCGGCCGATATACGCATCCAGCGGCACGGCGCCGATCGCGACGCCTACGGCGTCGTAGTGCAGCGGCGCGTCGGTATGGGCGCCGGTATGCGGCGACAGTGTCATCCGCGCAACATTCACCGGCGAGCCGGCTTCCATGCGCCAGACACGCTCGATGCCGACCGGCGTATCGCCCGGCCAGACGGGCGTGGCGGGGTCGACCGGCGGGGTGATATCCCAGAGTCTGTTCATGTCTCCATCGTCATATCGATCCAATCCTGAAATGATAGGCGCGACCCCGCGAAATGTGATTGCGAAAAAATCACCTTCTTTGGCCTGTCCTGGAACATAATTTGAGATAAATGGGAAAGGGAGACCGAATATGAACGCGATCTCGCTCGACGCCACCGATTGCCGTATCCTGGCGGTGCTGCAGCATGAAGGACGGATCAGCAACCTCGATCTGGCAGAACGGATTTCGCTGTCCCCTTCCGCCTGTCTCAGGCGGTTGCGTCTGCTGGAAGAGCAGGGCGTCATCGAACGTTATCGGGCGTGCCTGAACCGCGAGGTGCTGGGCTTCGAGCTGGAAGCGTTCGTGCAGGTATCGATGCGCAACGACCAGGAGAACTGGCACGAGCGTTTCGCGGAGGCGGTGCGGGACTGGCCGGAGGTGGTCGGCGCGTTCGTCGTGACGGGGGAGAGCCACTATGTGCTGCGCGTGCTGGCGCACAACCTCAAGCACTATTCGGACTTCGTGCTGAGCCGGTTGTACAAGGCGCCCGGCGTGATGGATATCCGTTCGAACATCGTGCTGCAGACGCTCAAGGAAGATTCGGGCGTGCCGGTCGAACTGGTATCAGGCGCAAGCGCCGGCGTGGCAACGGCGAAGTAACCGCCGCGATGGCAGGAGCGGCATCCTCGTGCGGGCGGGCGGGGGTTCGTCTGGGTCCTGCGTTTGCAGCGACCAGGCTGGCAGGCCCGGCGCCCACGGCGCTCAGAGCGGTCCGAGAGAGTGGAAGCTGCCGTTCTGGAACACAAGCGGCTGGGTTTCGCCCGTCTGGTCGGTGAAACCGCAACGCTCCACTTCGCCGACGAAAATCACGTGATCGCCTTCTTCGTAGCGGCTGCGGTTGTGGCACTCGAACCATGCGATCGCGCCGTCGAGCACCGGCATGCCGGAGTCGCCGGCCGCGTGCGAGACACCTTCGAAGCGGTCGCCCTTGACGGTGGCGAAGCGCTTGCACAGGTCGAGCTGTGACGCCGCCAGCACGTTCACGACATAATGACTGTTCTCGCGAAACACCGGCATCGAAGCCGAGCGGGTCGCGAGGCTCCAGAGCACTAGCGGCGGCGTCATCGAAACCGAGTTGAACGAACTGGCGGTGATGCCGATGAGCTGGCCGGACGGCGCGCGCGTGGTGATCACCGTGACGCCGGTGGCGAACTGGCTGAGTGCGCGCCTGAACGCATCCTGGTCGAAATTGGGCGGGCTCGCGGGTTTCATCGGACGAGGGCTCCGGATGCGGGCAGTGCGAGCGGTGTGGACGGTACAGCGCGCCGGGCAGGAAAAATTGATTCGAAAGTCATGTAGAAAATTGGCGAATTGCCCCAATTCTATCGGAATCGCGGGCAGGCCAGCCGCGCACCTCTGCCGGCATACGCAAAAGCCGCCAGGCTGGACAGATTCCGCCGGAATCGCTGCGCGGGCGGCACGTACGGCGCGGCATTGAGTAAGGAGTGGTCAGCATGAGTCAGGCAAGCGAAACCGCCATCCTCGGCGGCGGATGTTTCTGGTGCCTCGAAGCGGTCTACCTGGGTGTCGACGGCGTGAACGCCGTGGAATCGGGCTACGCGGGCGGTCAGGTCGACCAGCCGACCTACGAGCAGGTCTGCGACGGCGACACCGGCCATGCGGAAGTGGTGAAGGTCGACTTCGATCCGTCGAAGATCAGCTATCGCGAGATTCTCGATATTTTCTTCGCGATCCACGATCCGACGCAGTTGAATCGCCAGGGCAACGATGTCGGCACGCAATACCGGTCGGTGATCTTCACTCACGCGGATGCACAGCGTGAGGTGGCGGAACAGGCGATCCGCGAGATCGCCGCCGAAGGCATTTACGACGGCAAGATCGTCACACAGGTACTGCCGCTCGACGGCAATTACTGGCCGGCCGAGGCGTATCACCAGAACTACTTCGCGCAGCATCCGGACCAGGGCTATTGCGCGTTCGTTGTCGCGCCGAAGGTCGCGAAATTCCGCCAGAAGTTCGCGCACCGCATCAAGGCGAGCTAATCTCCGGCACGGTTGCCCGTGACAGGCCCAGACCTGTCACGGCGCCCGCGTCAGCGCATCACTGCGGCCTGTCGTACATGTATCGCCGCGACCACTGCAGCGTTTTCGCGCTGCGACCGGCCTTGCGGCAGACCACCTGAAAGATCGAGACGTCGTCGTTTTCGAACGCGTATGCGCAACCCGCCAGGTATACGCGCCAGATGCGGAATTTCTCGTCGTCGACGAGACTGCGCGCGGCGTCCGCATGCGTTTCGAAATTCTCGGCCCAGATATCGAGTGTGCGCGCATAGTGCCGGCGCAGGCTTTCGACGTCGACCGCCTCCAGCCCGCCACGCTGCATCGCTTCGAGCGCGAGACTGATGTGCGGCAACTCGCCGTCCGGAAACACATAGCGGTCGATGAACTCGCCGCCACCGAGCGCCGTTTCGCCGCTGTCATAGTCGGTCGACGTGATGCCGTGATTCATCGCGATGCCGTCGTCGACGAGCAGATCGTGGATCCTCTGGAAATAGCCCGGCAGATTCTTGCGCCCGACGTGTTCGAACATGCCGACGCTCGTGATCCGGTCGAACTGGCCTTCGATGTCACGGTAATCCTGCAGGCGGATTTCGATCTGGTCTTCGAGCCCGGCGGCTTTCACGCGCGCCGTCGCGAGATCGAACTGGTTCTGCGACAGCGTCACGCCGGTGCACTTCGCGCCGAACTTCTGCGCGGCGCGCAGCACGAGCGCACCCCAGCCGCAGCCGATGTCGAGCAGACGCTGGCCCGGCTGCAACTGGATTTTCGTCAGGATGTGATCGATCTTCTTGATCTGCGCGGTGGCCAGGTCCTCATTGCCGTTCTCGAAGTACGCGCATGAGTACACCATGTTCTCGTCGAGCCAGAGCTGATAGAACTCGTTCGAGACATCGTAGTGATACTGGATCGCTTTCTTGTCGGACGTTTTCGAGTGACTGAAGTAGCGTCGCACGCGCGCGAGCTTGCCGGCGCTGGTCACCGTGCTGCGTGCGAGCGAATAGCCGATGTTGATGATGTCCGACAGCTTGCCTTCGATGTCGATCTTGCCCTTCACGTACGCCTCGCCGAGATTGTCGAGGCTCGGTTCGAGCAGATAGGGCAACGCCGTCGCGCTTTTCACGTGCAGCGTGACCCGGGGCGCGGCGAACTGTCCAAAGTCGTGCTGCTGGCCGTCCCACAGCACGAGACGTGCCGGCAGGTTGGCCGTGCTTCTTACATCTTCTGCCCACTGCGCCAGCTTCTTCTCCCAGAACATGTGATGTCTCCCGTGTCCAATGAAATCAAAGCAAAGCCTGTGGATCGCTGCATGTCGCGGCGTGCCTCCGATGCCGCATGACCACGCGATCCGGCCTGTCGACGCGGCCGCCCGGCGAGGGCGTTCCACGCACCGGCATTCGTTATGACGTCAAGGCGACAACCGCGCGATTTGCCAGTCGCCAGCGGTGGTGCGCGTAAATAGCAGACGGTCGTGCATACGTGACGGCCGTCCCTGCCAGAATTCGATAGCGTCCGGTATGAGCCGGTAACCGCCCCAGTGCGGCGGACGCGGCGGATCATCGCCAAAGCGTTCGCTGAAGTCGCGCTCGCGTGCTTCGAGCACGGTGCGGCTTTCAATTACCTGACTCTGTTCGGATGCCCAGGCACCGATGCGCGAACTGGCCGGACGGGACGCGAAGTACGCATCGCTTTCGGCTTCGCTCGTCTTGACGACGGTGCCCTCGATACGCACCTGGCGCTCGAGTTCGATCCAGTAAAAGAGCAGGCTGGCGCGCGGGTTCTCCGCAAGCGCGCGGCCCTTGCGGCTTTCGTAATTCGTGAAGAAGGTAAAGCCGCGCTCGTCCACGCCCTTGATGAGCACGATGCGCGCCGAAGGGCGGCCGTGACCGTCGACGGTCGCGAGTGTCATCGTGTTCGGCTCGGGGAGCTTTGCGTCGAGTGCCTGCGCGAACCACCTGTCGAACTGGCGGATCGGGTCGCGGTCGACATCGGCTTCGTCCAGCGAACCGAGTGAGTAATTCTTCCGGAGTTCGGCGAGGGTCGTCATGTTCTTATGCGAGCGCTACAGTGGGGTCAGTATAGCGAAGGAACGAAAAATCTGCGCTGCGTCCTGTCGACCAGAGATAGCGCTTTAGCGCTTACTCCGGTCCCATGCAGATGGTTGCCGCCAACGCGGCGACGCCGCATCCACAGGCAGGCGTGCCTCCGGCCGCCGACCTGAAAGCAGATGTTCAGGCAGAATACGGGCTGCGCTGTCCAGCCGAGGCATGGCCGCGCATCAGTCATATCAAGCCAGCTTCAAGCCGTGCAAGCAGGTAGAAGCCCGTATCCGTCAGGTCCCCGATCATGTCCACGCCGCACGCCACCGCTCCTTCCGACGCATTATCCGATGTTACTACCGGCATCGACGGCAGTGAATCCGCCGGTCACGCCAGGCGTTTCGGCGGCATCGCGCGGCTGTACGGCACGCCGGCGCTGGCGGCGTTCGAACGGGCGCATGTGGCGGTGATCGGCATCGGCGGCGTCGGGTCGTGGGCTGCCGAGGCGCTGGCACGCAGCGCCATCGGGACGCTCACGCTGATCGATCTCGACAACGTCGCGGAAAGCAACACGAACCGGCAGATCCACGCGCTCGACGGCAACTATGGCAAGCCGAAAGTCGAAGCGATGGCGGAGCGCATCAGGTCAATCAATCCGCGGTGCGACGTGCGTCTCGTCGAGGACTTTATCGAGCCGGACAATTTCGCGCCGGTGCTGGGCGGCGGCGGTTTCGACTTTGTCGTCGATGCGATCGACAGCGTGCGCACGAAGACCGCGCTGATCGCCTGGTGCGTCGAGCAGAAGCTGCCGCTTGTCACCGTCGGCGGCGCGGGCGGCCAGCTCGATCCGACACGCATCCGTATCGACGATCTTGCGCTGACGATCCAGGACCCGCTGCTCTCGAAAGTGCGCGCGCAACTGCGCAAGCAGCACGGTTTTCCGCGCGGCCCGAAGGCGAAGTTCAAGGTGAGTGCCGTGTATTCGGACGAGCCGCTGATCTATCCGGAAGCCGCCGTCTGCGATATCGACGAGGAAGCGGAGCACGTCACGACGTCGCCGGGACACACCGGGCCGGTGGGTCTCAATTGCGCGGGTTTCGGATCGAGCGTGTGCGTGACGGCGAGTTTCGGATTCGCCGCGGTCGCGCATGTGCTGCGCGCGCTCGCCCAGCAGGCAAACGGGAAATAGCCCGCGGCGCGAAGCGCCCGCGCGCACCGCACGCACAAAAAACGCGACCCGCGGGTCGCGTTTTTTCATCGTGCCGGCTGAACGCAAGCGCGCAGGCGCGGACGATCAGTTCAGCGCCGCGCTCAGCTTGCGTCGCCACTGTGCGACGAGTTCGTGCTGATGCGCCGCGAGATCGAACACGGACAGCATCGTCTTGCGGCCGATGTCCTCGCGGAACGTGCGGTCTCGCTGCACGATCACGAGCAGCTGCTCCAGCGCCTCGGCGTACTTGCGTCGCGCGATGAAGGCGCTCGCCAGATCGAAACGCGCTTCCAGATCGTCCGGTTGTGCGGCGACACGTGTTTCGAGCGCGTCGGTGGGCGGCAGGTCGGCGGCGGCGTCCACTGCGTCGAGTCGCGTCTTGATCGCGTTGAAGCGGGCGTCGATGCCCTGCGTTGTTTTCGGCGACAGCAGATCGACTTCGTTGCGCGCCTCGTCGAAGCGGTTCTGCGAGAGCAGCAGTTCGATCAGGTCGAGGCGTGCATCGTCGTAACCCGGATCGAATGCGAGCGCCGCTTTCAGGTGATCGTGCGCCTCTTCGAGACGCCCCTCAGCGATGGCGATCTGCGCGTGATTGCGTTCGGCATCCGCGGAATCCGGCACCAGGCGGTCGAGAAATTCGCGCAGCTGGCCTTCCGCCAGCACGCCGACGAACTGGTCGACCGGGCGGCCATCGGCGAACGCGATGACGTGCGGAATGCTGCGCACCTGAAAGTGCGCGGCGAGTTCCTGATTTTCATCGACGTTCACCTTCACGAGCGTCCATTTGCCCGCGTATTCGGCTTCGAGCTTTTCGAGCATCGGCCCGAGCGTCTTGCACGGGCCGCACCACGGCGCCCAGAAATCGACCAGCACCGGTGCCAGCGTCGAGCCTGCGATCACGTCTTTTTCAAAGGTGGCTAGCGTGGTATCCATTGCATCCTCGTCGGAAAAACTGTCTCGGGGGAAAATGGGGACGTTTATCCCGAATTCAATGCAGAGTTACTGCGCCTTGCGTTCGGGTAGCGGAATCCATTCCGTCTCGCCCGGCACATTACCCATTTCCTGGTTCGTCCACGCGGTTTTGGCACGCTCGATCTTCTCACGCGAACTCGCGACGAAATTCCATTCGATGAAGCGCTCGCCTTCGAGTTTCTCGCCGCCCAGCAGCATCACGGTCGCGCCGTTCGCGCTCGCGAGCGTGACCGTCTCGCCCGGCGTCAGCACGGCCATCTGGCCCGCTTCGAGCGACTCGCCGTCGATTTGCAGATCGCCTTCGACCAGATAGACGCCACGCTCGTCGTGTTCCGGCTCGAGTGCGAACGCGCTGCCCGCGTTGAACGTTGCGGCGACGTAGAGCGTGCCAGAAAACGTCGTCGCGGGCGACGTGTGACCAAACGCGGTGCCGGCGATCACACGCAGCGTGACGCCGTTGCGTTCGATCTGCGGCAGCGTCGCGGCGGCGTGATGCTCGAACGACGGCTCGTCGTCCTCGTGCGCGAGCGGCAGCGCGACCCACGTCTGGATGCCGTGCATCGTCAGGCCGCGGCCGCGGTCTTCGGCGGGCGTGCGCTCCGAATGCACGATGCCGCGGCCGGATGTCATCCAGTTCACGTCGCCGGGGACGATCTTCTGCTCCGAGCCGAGGCTGTCGCGATGCATGATCGCGCCTTCGAACAGATAGGTGACGGTAGCGAGGCCGATATGCGGATGCGGCCGCACGTCGAGTCCGACGTCGGGCGCGAGCGTCGCCGGGCCCATATGATCGAAGAAGATGAACGGCCCGATGAGCCGCGCGGCCATCGCGGGCAGCACGCGCCGCACGGTGAGACTGCCGACGTCGCGCAGATGGGGCTTGAGAACCGCTTTGATCGGGGAAGACATGGCGTGGGTTCCAGGCGTGTGCGTTTGAGGGGACAGGTGATTCTAACGCCCGCACGCGACCGGTGGCGGCTCGACTGAAACCCGCGCCGGTAGCGGCGCGCCCTGATGCGGTCAGAAAGCGCAGCCAGAAAAAGCGCAGGACTGGACATGTGGGACGCGCATCGCCCTGCGCTTTGCGCGGTGTGCTCCGTTACACTTCGAAGCTCACAGAGCGAAACCCGGAACGGGAGGAAGCTGGAATGTCGCCGAAGGACCTTTTACTGGCGCTGGTCGTCGTGGTTGCATGGGGTGTCAACTTCGTGGTGATCAAGGTGGGCCTGCATGGCGTGCCGCCGATGCTGCTCGGCGCGTTGCGCTTCCTGCTCGCCGCCGTACCGGCTGTCTTCTTCGTCAAACGTCCGCGGATCCCGTTGCGCTGGCTGTTCGCTTACGGCGCGACGATCTCCTTTGGACAGTTCGCGTTTCTGTTCACCGCGATGTACGTCGGCATGCCGGCCGGGCTTGCTTCGCTCGTGCTGCAGGCCCAGGCGTTCTTCACGCTGCTGTTCGCGGTGATGTTCCTGAACGAGCGCCTGCGGGTGCAGAATCTTGCCGGCCTGCTGATCGCGGCTGTCGGCCTTGCGGTGATCGGCATGCAGGGCGGCCATTCGATGACCCTCGCGGGTTTTGTGCTGACGCTATGCGCGGCGGTTTCGTGGGCGCTCGGCAATATCGTCACGAAGAAAGCAGGGAAGGTCGATCTGGTCGGGCTCGTGGTGTGGGCGAGCCTGATCCCGCCCGTGCCGTTTTTCGTGCTGTCGTATTGCCTTGAAGGACCGCAACGGATCGGGGCCGCGCTCACGGGTATCGGCGCGCAGTCGATTTTTGCGATCGTCTACCTTGCGTTCATCGCGACGCTGCTCGGCTATGGACTGTGGAGCCGCCTGCTGTCGCGCTATCCGGCCAGTCAGGTCGCGCCGTTCTCGCTGCTCGTGCCGATTGTCGGGCTGGCGTCGGCGTCGCTCTTTCTCGACGAGCATCTGTCGCAGGCACAGATTGTCGGCGCCGCGCTCGTGATGGCCGGCCTCGCCGTGAATGTGTTCGGCGGATGGGTCGTGCAAAGGTTCACGGCGGCGCGCTGAGCGCCGGATTGGCAGGCCCGCGTGCAGCGAGCGACTAAAGGCAACGCAACGCATAACGGCCGCACGAAGCGGCCGTTATGCGTTGCAGCGTGACGCCAGCAGAAAGAAGCGTTACGTCATGCGGTTTTTCGCGAGCGGCGGATTCGCCGCGAAATAACGTTTGATGCCGGTCAGGATCGCGTCGGCCATGCGGTCGCGATAGGCGTTGTCGTTCAGGCGCTTCTCTTCGTCCGGGTTGCTGATGAACGCGGTCTCGACGAGAATCGACGGAATATCCGGTGCCTTCAGCACGGCAAAGCCGGCCTGCTCGACCAATCCCTTGTGCAACCTGTTGATGTCGCCGATTTCCTTCAGCACGAAGTTGCCGTAGCGCATCGAATCGCGGATCTGTGCCGTGGTCGACATGTCGAAGAGCGCGCGGTTCACGGTGGCATCGTTCGACTTGATGTTGATGCCGCCGATCTGGTCCGATGCGTTTTCCTTGTTCGCCATCCATCGTGCGGCCGCGCTCGATGCGCCGTGCTCGGAGAGCGCGAACACCGAAGAGCCGCGCGCGGAAGGATCGGTGAACGCATCGGCGTGAATCGACACGAAGAGATCCGCACCGACGCGTCGCGCCTTCTGCACGCGCACGTTGAGCGGCACGAAGAAGTCGGCATCGCGCGTCATCATCGCGCGCATGTTCGGCTGCGCGTCGATTTTCGCGCGCAGTTTCTTCGCGACGTCGAGCGCGATGTGCTTTTCGTAGGTACCCGCGCTGCCGATCGCGCCGGGATCCTCGCCGCCGTGGCCCGGATCGATCGCGACCGTCAGGAGACGCACCGTGTTGCCCCTGCCGGACTTCGGCGTGGTGAAACTGTACGTGTCGTCGCCGCCATCGCCGCTGTCGTTGTCGCGCGCGATCGCAACTGGCGGCTGTGTCGGCTTCGGAACGGCCGGATGCGGCCCTGGTGCCGGCGAGAGATGCGCGGGCGGACGCGGCATATCTGGCGACGACGTCGAAGGCCCGCCTTCCTGCGCGTAACGCTGGAAGAACGCGTCGCTGTCGCTGAGCGGCGGCGTGGCTGGCCCGCTGAGCGTGGCAGGCGGCGCGTTGTTTTCGTTGAGCCGCTGTTCCTTGCGCTCGGTCTGCGCGAGGAGATCCATCAGCGGGTCCGGCGGGATCGCCGGATACAGGTCGAACACGAGCCGGTATTTATACGTGCCGACCGGCGGCAACGTGAACACCTGCGGCTTCACCGAGCCCTTCAGGTCGAACACCATGCGCACCACGTGCGGCTGGTATTGCCCGACGCGCACCGACTGGATCTGCGGATCGTTCGGCGTGATCTTCGAGACGAGATCGCGCAGCGCCTGGTCGAGATCGAGCCCATTCAGATCGACGACGAGCCGGTCGGGATCCTGCAGCAACTGCTGCGCGTTCTGCAGCGGCTGGTCTGATTCGATCGTGACACGTGTGTAGTCGCGAGCGGGCCAGACGCGCACGCCGAGCACCGAACTGGCCCACGCAAGACGCGGTGCGACGAGTCCGAGCACGAGCGTCGACGCGCCTGCACGCAGAATCTGCCGGCGTCGCCAGTTATGCGTGGCGGTAGCGGCCGATTCGATCGAGCGGAACGGTTTGATCAACATCTTTGGAGACATGCCTTTCCTGATTCGCTGAATGCGCGCGCGACGAGAAGGCGCCCTTCGCCCTCCACATCGAGCGAGAAGACGAGATCCGGCACGCCCAGCAGGGTGCCCGCGCGTTGCGGCCATTCGACGAGGCAGATCGCGCCGCTGTCGAAATATTCGCGAAAGCCCGCGTCGGCCCATTCGGCCGGATCGGTAAAACGATAGAGATCGAAGTGATACAGCTCAAGTTCCCCATCGGGCCTCTCGACCGCGTACGGTTCGACGAGCGTATAGGTCGGACTGCGCACGCGTCCGCTGTGACCGAGCGCGCGGAGTGTCGCGCGAACGAGCGTGGTTTTGCCCGCGCCGAGATCGCCCGTCAACTGCACCTGCAAGCCGTGAAATGCACGCGCGCCGCCGTGTTCGCCGGCGGCCTTGCGTACGCTTTCGATAGCGTGAGCGAAGCGCGCGCCGAAAGCGCTGGTGGCGGCTTCGTCCGCGAGCGCGAGGTGGCGTTCGAGCAGGACCGGAGCGGCGGGCGTGATGGCTTGATCGGGCTGGTCGGGCATTCTCGTAAAATGGCGTGATGAACCGAAGTCCGGAACCCCCAGAATCCTGCACGCCTGCGTCTGATGACGATGTGCGTGCCGTGCGTCATTTCGATGAAGCGGCGCTGGAAGCACTCGCGCAACGCATCAAAACGTGGGGCCGCGAACTCGGTTTCAGTGCAGTCGGTATCAGCGATACCGACCTCACGGCTGCCGAGGCGGGGCTCGCCGCATGGCTCGAAGCGGGCTGCCACGGCGAGATGGATTATATGGCGAAACACGGCATGAAACGCGCGAGACCGGCCGAGCTTGTGGCCGGAACGCTACGCGTGATTACCGTGCGAATCGCCTATTTACCCGCTGAAACGCTGACGGGAAAGCGCGTTGAAAGCCACACGGCCACTACATCGAATCTCGCCGGAAGCGCTGTGCAGACGGGCCCTTACGACTGGCGGGCGCAGGAAAACCAGCGCCTCGCGGACCCGTCAGCGGCGGTCGTCTCGATCTATGCGCGCGGTCGCGACTATCACAAGGTGATGCGTAACCGTTTGCAACAGCTCGCTGAAAAAATCGAAGCGCAGATCGGCGCGTTCGGCTTTCGCGTCTTCACCGATTCCGCGCCGGTGCTCGAAGTCGAGTTGGCGCAGAAGGCGGGCATCGGCTGGCGCGGCAAGCATACGTTGCTGCTTCAGCGCGACGCCGGCTCGCTGTTTTTTCTCGGCGAGATCTATGTCGATGTGCCCTTGCCGACCGATGCACAAACCGCGCCCGAACGCGCGCCCGAAACACCGGGTGCGCATTGCGGCAGCTGCACCCGCTGCATCGAGGCCTGCCCGACGGGCGCGATCGTCGAACCTTACAGAGTCGATGCGCGCCGCTGCATTTCCTATCTGACGATCGAACTGAAAGGCAGTATTCCCCAGGACTTGCGGCCGCTGATCGGCAATCGTGTGTATGGTTGCGACGACTGCCAGACGGTGTGCCCATGGAACAAGTTCGCGCAGGCCGCGCCCGTCGCCGATTTCGACGTGCGGCACGGCCTCGACCGCGCGACGCTCGTCGATCTGTTCGCGTGGAGCGCCGACGATTTCGACACGCGCATGCAGGGCAGCGCGATCCGTCGCATCGGCTACGAATCGTGGCTGCGCAATCTCGCGGTCGGCATGGGCAACGCGCTGCGTGCGGATCGCGCGAGCCTTTCCGCCGATGCACGCGTGGCGATCGTCGACGCGTTGCGCGAGCGCGCGGGCGACGCATCGGCCATCGTCCGCGAGCACGTGGAATGGGCGCTCGAAGCAGCGTAAAGTAGCGGCAATCCGGCGGGGCGCCGGCATTGCGATCAACCTTTGTGGACCCGGACGCGCACCGCACCTGTACCGGCAAGGAGGCCGTCATGTTCAATGCAGTCATGGATGCGCCGTTCGGCAAGGTCGGCATCCGCATCGAAGGCAATGCCGTGCGCGAGATCGTCTATCTACCCGACTCGATGCGCAACGTCGAGCCGGATTCGCCGCTCGCGAAAGAAGCGGTCGCGCAGATCGAGCGTTATTTCGCGCGCGCGTCGGCGACGTTCGATCTGCCGCTCGCCGATGTCGGCAGCGCGTTTCAGCGTCGCGTGTGGCAGGCGATCAACGATATTCCACCGGGCATCGTGCGCACGTATGGACAGGTCGCGAGACAGGTCGGCAGCGCGCCGCGCGCGGTCGGGCAGGCGTGTGGCGCGAATTATTTTCCGCTGGTGATTCCATGTCATCGTGTGGTTGCGTCGGGCAGTATCGGCGGATTTGCGAATCACGCCGACGACGGCTATTTCCGCAAGGTCAAACGCTGGCTGCTCGCCCACGAAGGTGTCCCTTACACATGACCGGCATGATCAGCACGGGCAGCACGAAAGGCATGAGCGAAACCATTCTCGAAGACCCACCCGTCGAATCGCCGCTCTTCGTCGCGAGCAGCGCATCCATCGACGCGTTCTGCGACGCCCTCTGGCTCGAACACGGTCTTTCGCGCAACACGCTCGATGCGTATCGCCGCGATCTGAAGCTCTTCGCCGGATGGCTGGCCGGCACGCGCAATGGCTCGCTGGATGCCGCGGGCGAAGCCGATCTGAACGCGTACAGCGCGGCGCGTCAGAAAGACAAGTCCACTTCAGCGAACCGGCGTCTCTCCGTGTTTCGCCGCTATTACGCGTGGGCCGTGCGCGAGCATCGCGCGAGCGCCGATCCGACGCTGCGCATCCGTTCCGCGAAACAGCCGCCGCGCTTTCCTTCGACGCTCACCGAAGCGCAGGTCGAGGCGCTCCTCGGCGCGCCCGATATCGACACGCCGCTTGGCCTGCGCGATCGCACGATGCTCGAACTGATGTACGCGAGCGGACTGCGCGTGACGGAACTCGTCACGCTGAAAACCGTGGAGGTGGGGCTGAACGAAGGTGTCGTGCGCGTGATGGGGAAGGGCTCGAAGGAGCGCCTGATTCCATTCGGCGAAGAAGCGCACGGCTGGATCGAACGCTATCTGCGTGAGGCGCGGCCCGCGCTGCTCGGCGCGCGCGCAACCGACGCGCTGTTCGTGACGTCGCGCGCGGAAGGCATGACGCGTCAGCAGTTCTGGAACATCATCAAGCGTCACGCGGCGGCTGCGGATGTGCGCGCGCCGCTGTCGCCGCACACGCTGCGTCACGCGTTCGCGACGCATCTGCTGAACCATGGCGCCGACCTGCGCGTCGTGCAACTGCTGCTCGGCCACACCGATATTTCAACGACGCAGATTTATACGCACGTCGCACGCGAGCGGCTGAAGTCGCTGCACGCGATGCATCATCCGCGCGGATAACGCCCTGGTTTCAGGCTCAAGCCAGCTCACGAAGGCGGTGCTTGAGAATCTTGCCCGTCGATGCAGCGGGTAATGCCGCGAGCACGCGCACTTCGGCGGGCCGCTTGTAAGGCGCGAGCCGCGCGCCGCACCATTCGATCAGCTCAGCCGGCGTGACCTTCGCGCCGGCCACGAGTTCGACGAACGCGACCACTTCCTCATTGCCCTCGACGGCGCGTCCGATCACCGCCGACTGCACGACATCGGGATGCGCGTTCAGCACGTGCTCGACTTCGGCCGGATAGACGTTGAAACCCGAGCGGATGATCAGCTCCTTGCTGCGCCCGACGATGGAGAGCGTGCCGTCCGCTTCCTCGCGTGCGAGATCGCCAGTCTTGAGCCAGCCGTCTTCGGTGACGGTGGCGCGGGTCTGCTCCGGGTTGCGGTAATAGCCGAGCATCACGTTCGGCCCGCGCACCCACAGCTCACCGATTTCGCCGTCCGCCGCCTCGACGCCGTCGAGCATCACGAACCGCACTTCCACGCCGGGAATCACCTGTCCGACCGATACGTCCGCGCGGGGCGCGTCGAGCATCGTCTGCGATACGGTCGGACTGCTTTCGGTCATGCCGTAGCCGTTGTGCAGCGGCACGCCGTACACGCTTTCGACGCGCGCCTTCAGCGCGGCGTCGAGCGGCGAGCCGCCCGAATACGCAAACCGCAGACGCGGCGCCGACCACGCGTGGCCGTGCATCTGCAGATGCTCGAGCAGCTTCGCGTGCATCGCCGGCACGCCCTGAAAAATCGACACGTTCTCGTATGCGAGCGCGCGCCGCACGGCTTCAGGTGTAAACCGCGACGCAAGCCGCACCGTGGCGCCCGCGTGCAGGCTGCCGAGACACACCGATGCAAGCCCGTATACGTGCGAAATCGGCAGCACCGCGTACACGACGTCGTCCGGGCCGACACGGCGCAGCGTGCTCGACATCGTCGCGATGAACATCAGGTTCCGGTGCGAGAGCATCACGCCTTTCGGCGTGCCGGTCGTGCCCGTCGTGTAGATGAGCGCGGCGCACTGCTTTTCGCTGGCGGCTTCGACGGGTTCCGCATGCACGTGCGCATCGGCGACGAACGACCATGTGCCGATGTCGATTGGCGTCGCGGTTGCCGGTGTGGCTTTGGCGCCATGGCGTTGTGCGTGATCGCGCGCATCGGACGACGCATCGACCGCGTACGCGATCACGCGCGGCGCTGCATGCGCGCGGATCGCGTCAAGCTCGGCCGCCGAAAGCCGCGCGTTCGACATGAGCGCCCAGGCGTCGAGTTTCGCGGTGGCGAACAGCAGCACCACCTGAACGATGCTGTTCTCCGCGACGATCATCACGCGGTCGCCCGCGCGCACCCCCAGCTCGCGTAACCGCGCGGCGGTTTCAATGACCGCGTCGACGAGTTGCTGGCGCGTGAGCTGGCGTGCGTCCTCGACCAGCGAGACACGATGCGGGTCGCGCGCCGCAGCCAGCGCCGGAATATCGGCGATGCGCGCGGGCAGGGCGGCGAGCAGCGCGGGAATGTCGAATGCGGGGGAATGTGGGGTGGTGCTGGCCGTCACGGCTGTCTCCTCGTCGCGCCGCAGCGCGCGGCGGCGGAATATTTTCGAACGATCGTGCCACATTCGCGTGGCGCGCACAATTCAGGTTTGAGCAAATGGCTGTCGCAGAGCGACGCCATTACAATGCGCCGATGAGCAAATCCAGACACGTCTCCGAAACGCCCGCGACGCAGTTTCTGCGACGTCACGGCGTCGCGTTCGGCGAGCATCCTTACGAATATGTGGACCACGGCGGCACGGCGGAATCCGCGCGCCAGCTGGGCGTCGACGAACATCACGTGGTCAAGACGCTCGTGATGGAAGACGAACACGCGAAACCGCTGATCGTACTGATGCACGGCGATCGCACCGTATCGACGAAGAATCTCGCGCGGCAGATCGGTGCGAAGCGCGTCGAGCCCTGCAAGCCGGATGTCGCGAGCCGGCATTCAGGGTATCTGATTGGCGGCACCTCGCCGTTCGGCACGAAAAAGGCGCTGCCGGTGTACGTCGAATCGACGATTCTCGAACTCGAGCGGATCTGGCTCAACGGCGGGCGTCGCGGGTTTCTGGTCAGCATCGCGCCGAAGGTCGTGACGGATCTGCTGCAGGCAAAGCCGGTGCAATGCGCGATCGACGAGTGACCACATCGACGCCGGCGCGTGACGTCCGCACGGGTTTCGCCGGCTGCGTTCGGTAGAATATGCACCTTCGTGTTCGCGCTGCACGGACAGTTTCGCTTTCGTAACCCCTTCGCCTTTCCGGCGCACTACAAAAAGAGTTCCCAGCATGGAAAACCTGATCGCCGCCGTCCTGGCTTATCTGATCGGCTCGGTGTCGTTCGCCGTGATCGTGAGCGCCGCGATGGGGCTCGCCGACCCGCGCTCGTATGGCTCGAAGAACCCGGGCGCGACCAACGTGCTGCGCAGCGGCAACAAGCTCGCGGCGATCCTGACGTTGCTCGGCGACGCGTTCAAGGGCTGGCTTGCCGTGTGGCTCACCAGCCACTTCGGCCCGCACTACGGCCTCGACGATCCGGCGATCGCGCTCGCCGCCATCGCCGTGTTCCTTGGCCATCTGTATCCGGTATTTTTCCGCTTCAAGGGCGGCAAGGGCGTGGCGACGGCGGCCGGCGTGCTGCTCGCGATCAACCCGGTGCTCGGCATCGCGACCATGCTGACGTGGTTGATCATCGCGTTCTTTTTTCGCTATTCGTCGCTGGCGGCGCTGGTGGCCGCTGTGTTCGCGCCGCTCTTCGACGTGTTCCTGTTCGGCGCGAACATCATCGCGCTGGCCGTACTGGCAATGAGCGCGCTGCTGGTCTGGCGTCATCGCTCGAATATCGCGAAGCTGCTCGCCGGCAAGGAAAGCCGCATCGGCGACAGGAAAAAGCGCAATGCGCCGCCGCCCGCGGGCAAGACGCATTGAGTTTTCCGGCGGCGTCGAGCCCGATGTGCCGCCGTGGCCTCTTCTGACGATGCCGTGGCGCCTCGCGCCGGCTAGTCGCGGAAGTTGTTGAAGTCGAGCGGCGTATCGGTGACGTCCTTGCGCAGCATCGCGATCGTGCCTTGCAGGTCGTCGCGCTTGGTGCCCGTCACGCGCACCGCGTCGCCCTGAATGCTCGCCTGGACCTTGATCTTGCTGTCCTTCACGAGCTTGACGATCTTTTTGGCGAGGTCGCCCGAGACGCCTTTCTTCACCGTGATGACCTGCTTGACCTTGTCGCCGCCGATCTTCTCGATCTTGCCGTAATCGAGAAAGCGCACGTCGACGTTGCGCTTTGCCATCTTCGACACGAGGACGTCCTTGACCTGCGTGAGCTTGAAGTCGTCGTCGGCGTAGGCGATGAGTTCGCGCTCCTTCTGCTCGACGCGGGCATCCGAGCCCTTGAAGTCGAAACGGGTGGAAATTTCCTTGTTGGACTGCTCGATCGCGTTCTTGACTTCGATCATGTTGGCTTCGCTGACAACGTCAAACGATGGCATTGCATTCTCCCAATAGTGCCGCGAGGCGGACGCGGCCGGCAGGCCGCGCGTGACGCACTCGCTATAATCACGAACCGGACGTCATTTTACCGACGCCGCTCCCATTTGCCCAAGGTCGTCGCGCAATAGTGCGCGGCGCAGCTTCACCGGTTTCCGCCTGATTTCCGTGCGTGCCGCGGGCCTGCACGGCGAGCCGATGCCGAAACCCCGCTCAACACGTACGTTTAACACGTTCACCCAGCAATCCCGATGCCTCAAGCCGCTTCCGCCTTATTTGTTTCGCATTTTCCGCTCAAGGCGCACAACACGTTTGGCTTCGACGTGGCGGCGCGCTATGCGTGCAGCATTGAGCACGAGACGCAACTCGCGGCCGCGGTGAACGATTCGCGCGTGGCCGCGTTGCCGCGACTGGTGCTGGGCGGCGGCAGCAACGTCGTGCTGACGGGCGACTTCGACGGACTGGTGCTGCTGATCGCGCTGCACGGGCGTCGTGTTGTCCGCGAAGACGACGCCGCCTGGTACGTCGAGGCGGCGGCGGGCGAGAACTGGCACGCGTTCGTCGCGTGGACGCTCGCGCGGGGCTTGCCGGGGCTCGAGAACCTCGCGTTGATTCCGGGGACGGTCGGCGCGGCGCCGATCCAGAACATCGGCGCGTACGGCCTTGAAATGTGCGAGCGCTTCGCGTCGCTGCGTGCGGTGGAGCTGGCGACGGGCGAAGCCGTCGAGTTCGACGCCGATGCGTGCCGTTTCGGTTACCGCGACAGTTTCTTCAAGCGTGAAGGGCGGGATCGCTTCGTGATTACGTCGGTGACGTTCCGTCTGCCGAAAGCGTGGGCGCCGCGGGCTGGATATGCGGATATCGCACGCGAACTGTCGGCACGCGGGTTGGGCCATGCCGCGCCGGATGCACAGGCGATCTTCGATGCGGTAGTCGCCGTGCGGCGGGCCAAACTGCCCGATCCGCTCGAACTGGGCAATGCGGGGAGCTTCTTCAAGAACCCGGTGATCGACAGCGCGCAGTTCGACGCCTTGCAGCAGCGTGAGCCGGATGTCGTGTCGTACCGGCAGCCGGATGGCAGCGTGAAGCTGGCGGCGGGCTGGCTGATCGACCGGTGCGGCTGGAAAGGACGGGCGATCGGCGCGGCGGCCGTGCATGACCGGCAGGCACTGGTGCTGGTGAATCGCGGCGGCGCGACGGGCGCGGACGTTCTGGCGCTCGCGCGGGCCATCCAGGCGGATGTGCTTGCGCGGTTCGGCGTGGGACTGGAGCCGGAGCCGGTTTGTTTGTAGCGCGTGCGTTGTACACGTGATGGGCGCGCTGCTCGGGTCACGCAAAGGATATGAAAAAGGGCACCTCATGGTGCCCTTTTTCGATGATGCGCGATCAGCGACGCATTGTTGCTCGATCTGCCTGAACCTCGCCGCGATGGCTTCGGTTCAGCTTGCGGCAGTCATTGGCACTTGCGCTTTGCGCTCAGCCTGACCACCGCGGGGCGCTGGCCTTTTTAACCGCGTTTGCGGCGCGCGTTCTCGGCGATCCGCATGCGCAGCGCGTTCAGCTTGATGAAGCCACCGGCATCGGCCTGGTTGTAGGCGCCACCGTCGTCGTCGAACGTCGCGATGTTCTTGTCGAACAGCGTTTCCTTCGAATCGCGCGCCACCACCGAAACGCTGCCCTTGTAGAGCTTCACGCGCGTCCAGCCGTTGACCTTTTCCTGCGTATGGTCGATCAGCACCTGGATGGCACGACGCTCCGGCGCCCACCAGTAGCCGTTGTAAATCAGCGAGGCGTAGCGCGCCATCAGGTCGTCCTTCAGATGCGCGACTTCGCGATCCAGCGTGATCGACTCGATACCGCGGTGCGCCTTCAGCATGATCGTGCCGCCCGGCGTTTCATAGCAGCCGCGCGACTTCATGCCGACATAACGGTTCTCGACCAGATCCAGACGGCCGATGCCGTGCTTGCCGCCAAGGCGGTTCAATTCCGTGAGCATCTCGGCCGGCGACAGGCGCTTGCCGTTCACTGCGACCGGATCGCCGTGTTCGTATTCGATGTCGATGTATTCAGCCTGGTCCGGCGCCTCTTCCGGTGAGACCGTCCAGCGCCACATATCCGGCTCGGCTTCTGCCTTCGGATCTTCGAGGTGGCGGCCTTCGAACGAGATGTGCAGCAGGTTCGCGTCCATCGAATACGGCGCGCCGCCCTGCTTGTGCTTCATTTCGATCGGAATGCCGGCCTTTTCGGCGTACGCGAGCAGTTTTTCGCGCGACAGCAGATCCCATTCACGCCACGGCGCGATGACCTTGATGCCCGGTTCCAGTGCGTAGTAACCGAGTTCGAAGCGGACCTGATCGTTGCCCTTGCCGGTCGCGCCGTGCGAAACGGCTTGCGCACCGGTCGCGCGCGCGATCTCGATCTGGCGCTTTGCGATCAGCGGACGCGCGATCGACGTGCCCAGCAGATACTCGCCTTCATAGATCGTGTTGGCGCGGAACATCGGAAACACGTAGTCGCGCACGAACTCCTCGCGCAGATCCTCGATGAAGATGTTGTCCTGCTTGATGCCCAGTTGCAGCGCCTTCTTGCGCGCCGGTTCCAGCTCTTCGCCCTGGCCGATGTCGGCCGTGAACGTGACGACTTCGGCGTCGTAGTTGTCCTGCAACCACTTCAGGATGACGGAGGTGTCGAGGCCGCCCGAATAGGCGAGCACGACTTTCTTGATATCGCTCATGGTGAACTCGTAGCTGGAAAAATGCGGGAAAACGGCGCGCGCCGGCTGATCCGGGCACGTAAAAACGCTATTTTGACACTAAACCGCGGGCGCGCCCGCGGTTTTGGGCCGGCACGCTCAGTGATTGAGCTTGCCGAGCAGCAGGAATTCCATCAGCGCCTTTTGCACATGCAGACGGTTTTCCGCTTCGTCCCACACGACGCTCTGCGGCCCGTCGATCACGTCGGCGCTGACTTCCTCGCCGCGATGCGCCGGCAGGCAGTGCATGAAAAGCGCGTCGGCATTCGCGCGCGCCATCATGTCGGCGTCGACGCACCAGTCGGCGAACGCCTGCTTGCGGGCTTCGTTTTCAGCTTCGAAACCCATGCTGGTCCAGACATCGGTGGTGACGAGATCGGCGCCCGCGCAGGCTTTGTTCGGATCGTCGAATTCCTGCCAGCTCGGCGCGCTCTCCGCCGCGACGAGCGCGCGATCGAGCTTGTAACCCGGCGGCGTGGAGATGCGCAGGTTGAACCCGAGAATGTGCGCGGCTTCGATCCACGTGTAGAGCATGTTGTTCGCGTCGCCGACCCACGCAACCGACTTGCCGCGAATCGGGCCGCGATGCTCGAAGTACGTGAAGATGTCCGCCAGCACCTGGCACGGGTGAAACTCGTTCGTGAGACCGTTGATGACCGGCACGCGCGAATTGTCGGCAAAGCGCTGGATGATGTCCTGGCCGAACGTGCGGATCATGATGATGTCGACCATGCGCGAGATGACCTGCGCCGCGTCTTCGATCGGTTCGCCGCGGCCGAGTTGCGTGTCGCGCGTGCTCATGAACACGGCGTGGCCGCCGAGCTGGAAGATGCCCGCCTCGAACGACAGGCGCGTGCGCGTCGAGTTTTTCTCGAAGATCATCGCGAGCGTGCGGTCGTGCAGCGGATGGTAAGTCTCGTAGTTCTTGAACTTGCGTTTCAGAATGCGGGCGCGCTCGAGCACGTACTCGTAGTCTTCCAGCGAGAAATCCTTGAACTGCAGATAGTGACGAATTTTCTTGGCGGTCATGAAACAAATACGGCGGTCTCACCCGGCAGAATTGCCGGACGGCGCCGCCGTCGTTTTGTGGTAACTCAATGCAGCATAAAGGATTTTGCCTGGTTTGACGAGTCGGCCAGACGGCCATATGAGAGCCTGCGAGGGCGTGCGGGGCATTCCGTATGCATGTGTCAGGAGGCTTGTGTGCAGTGCGGAACAACATCCGCTGCGCTATAATCTCAGGGTTTTCCCAAGCCCGGCAGGCAGGCGCCGAGCTTTCGGGACACGGCTCGCGCGTGGGGTCCACGCAATCCCTTTCGCGTGGTGTGCTCTCCGCCTGGCGGCGTGTTTCAGGGCGTCACGGCGCGGTTTGCACGCGTCGTCCCGGATCTTCAGGTAGCCGCAAGGGTCCACAGGCACGCACTTCCCAGGGCAGTCATACAGGAATCCCTACATGGCCGAAGTACCTCCAACCGAGTATTTCATTCAGGGCATCACGTCGAAAGGAAGGAAGTTCCGTCCGAGCGACTGGTCGGAACGGCTCGCCGGCGTCATGTCGTGTTTCGGTCCCGGCGCGAAGGGGCCGAATGCCCGTCTTCAGTACTCGCTCTACGTTCGTCCGACCTTGCTTGGTGATCTCAAGGTCGTCATTCTCGATTCGCGTCTGCGCGACATCGAGCCGATGGCTTTCGATTTCGTGATGAATTTTGCAAAAGACAATGATCTGGTCGTGACCGAGGCGTGTGAGTTGCCGGCGCATCACGGTACCCAGCAGAAGATCGCGCAACAGGCGTAGCGGCATTTGCAGGACAAGACCTCGCTGGCGCGACGAAGCGCGACAGGAGGCAGGGGCGCCAGGGCCCGAGCGAACAAAAACCCGCCGAAGCGGGTTTTTTTACGTCCGTCGCGCACTCAGTCGAGGGCGAGCAGGGGGCCGGAACATCGCCGCGCGGCGGGCATTGTTTGCGCGCGAATACAAAAAAGCCCGCCAGAGCGGGCTTTCATGATGCAGCGGAAACAGGAGGTAGCCCGCCGAAGCGAGCCGACCGGATTTACTGCGCTGCGGGCGCTTGCAGACCCTTGATGGCTGCAGCGAGGCGGCTCTTATGGCGAGCTGCCTTGTTCTTGTGAACGATTCTCTTGTCGGCGATGATGTCGATGGTCTTCGACGATGCCTTGAAGAGTTCAGCGGCCTTGGCCTGGTCGCCGGCGTCGATCGCCTTGCGGACTGCCTTGATCGCGGTGCGGAACTTCGAGCGCAGTGCCGAGTTGTGCGAATTGGCCTTGGCGGCCTGGCGGGCGCGCTTGCGTGCTTGTGCGGTATTTGCCATGACGGTTCCTTATCCTGTTCCTGTTTCCAGTGCCAGCCTTCAAGTGGGTTGGCGCTGCTTTGATCCGAACCTCTGGAAGCGATTGCCCAGAGGCGCAAAAGAGTTCGATTGAGTCCGATCCGGTCTGATTTCGAGAACGAAACCCAAGACCGGCAGATACGCGAAAGTGACAGAAAGCGCACCTGTTTCGGTTCGCACCCCGGTCGCCTCACGTCCGTCACATCATCCTGGCAACATGACTCCATGCATACGAAGACGTGATCCGACGGCCGAGCGAGCCTCGAAACCGGCGATTATAGCAACAAAATCAGGCATGTGGCAACGGAAATAGGCCGCCGTCCCTCGTGGCGCGTCGCTACTGGCTTGCGGACAAGCACCGCCCGCAGGCGCCTGCGGTTGTTGCACGGATGCCCGGCGGCGGGTGTAGTCTTCGCTCCGCTGTGCTCCGGAATGCCGGACAAACCGCGCACAAACCTCGGGCAAACCCCGCACCAGACGAATATTTCGCGAACGTCGCTAGCTGGAAACGGTCCGACTCGCGTTCCGGCTCGTCCCGTCGTCCGCTCATGTGAGCGGCACCCGTATAATAAGCGCCCCATGAATCTATTCCGAGCCCTGCTGACGGTCAGCGGATTCACGCTGCTGTCGCGCGTGACCGGCCTGGCCCGCGAGACGCTGATCGCCCGAGCGTTCGGCGCCAGCCAGTACACCGACGCGTTCTACGTCGCCTTCCGCATCCCGAACCTGCTGCGTCGTATTTCCGCCGAAGGCGCGTTTTCGCAGGCCTTCGTCCCGATCCTCGCCGAGTTCAAGAACCAGCAGGGTCACGACGCCACCAAGGCGCTCGTCGACGCAACGTCGACTGTGCTTGCCTGGGCGCTGGTCGTGCTGTCGGCACTGGGGATCGCGGGTGCGTCGTTTGTCGTGTACGTCGTCGCGTCGGGCCTCAGGGCCGACGGGCAGGCGTATCCGCTCGCCGTCGCGATGACGCGGATCATGTTCCCGTACATCGTCTTCATTTCGCTGACGTCGCTGGCGTCGGCGGTGCTCAACACGTACAAGAACTTTTCGCTGCCCGCGTTCGCGCCGGTGCTGCTGAACGTGGCGTTCATCGTCGCGGCGGTGTTCTTCGCGCCGCACATGAAGACGCCGGTGTACGCGCTCGCGTGGGCCGTGATCGCGGGCGGCGTGCTGCAGTTCCTCGTGCAGTTGCCCGGCCTGAAAAAGATCGACATGATGCCGCGCATCGGACTAAACCCCGTGCGCGCGCTCGCGCATCGCGGCGTGAAGCGCGTGCTCGCGAAGATGGTCCCGGCGATGTTCGCGGTGTCGGCGTCGCAGATCAGTCTCATCATCAATACGAACATCGCGTCGCATATCGGGCCGGGCGCCGTCTCGTGGATCAACTACGCCGACCGGCTGATGGAGTTTCCGACCGCGCTGCTCGGCGTCGCGCTCGGCACGATCCTGCTGCCGAGTCTGTCGAGGGCGCACGTCGACGCCGATCCACACGAGTATTCGTCGCTGCTCGACTGGGGTTTGCGCGTCACGTTCCTGCTTGCCGCGCCAAGCGCCATCGCGCTCTTTTTCTTCGCCGAGCCGCTGACGGCCACGCTCTTTCACTACGGCAAGTTCGACGGCCACTCGGTCGTGATGGTTGGCCGCGCGCTATCGGCGTATGGCGTGGGCCTGATCGGCCTGATTCTCATCAAGATTCTCGCGCCCGGTTTCTACGCGAAGCAGGACATCAAGACGCCCGTGAAAATCGCGGTGGGCGTGCTGATCGTCACGCAGCTTTGTAACTACGTGTTCGTGCCGATTTTCGCGCACGCCGGGCTTACGCTCAGCATCGGCCTCGGCTCGTGCGTGAATGCGGCGGCGCTCTTCGTGATGCTGCGCCGCCGCGGCATTTACATGCCGTCGAGCGGCTGGGCGCGCTTCTTCGTGCAACTGCTTGGCGCGTGTCTCGTGATGGCCGGCGTCATGCACTGGTTCGCGATCAATTTCGACTGGATCGGCATGCACGCCGAGCCGCTGCGCCGCATCGCGTTGCTGGGTGCGTGCCTCGTTCTGTTCGCCGCGCTATATTTCGGTATGCTCTGGTTGATGGGCTTCAAGTACGCGTATTTCAGAAGGCGGGTGAAGTGATCACGACGACGCGGGTTCTCGACTATTTCAGCACGCTCGTAGCCGAAGACGACAGCCTGCCGCTCACCGAAGCGGCTCTGTCGCTCGCGCAGGATGCGTACCCTGATCTCGACCTGACCGGCATTCTCGCCGAGATCGACGAACTGGTGCTGCGTCTGCGGCGCCGTATGCCGGAAGATGCCGATCTCAGGCAGAAAGTCGGCGTGCTGAACCGCTTTTTCTTCCGCGAGCTGGGTTTCGCCAGCAATCTCAACGACTATTACGACCCCGACAACAGCCATCTGAACATGGTGCTGCGGCGGCGTCGCGGCATTCCGATTTCGCTCGCCGTGCTGTATCTGGAGATGGCGAGCCAGATCGACGTGCCCGTGCGCGGCGTATCGTTTCCCGGCCACTTCCTGCTGCGCGTGACGACGCCCGACGGCGACGTGATGCTCGATCCGACAACCGGGCATTCGCTGTCCGAATCGGAGATGGTCGAGATGCTCGAACCGTATGTCGCGAAAGCCGGGGAATCGGTCGGACGCGCGCTGCGCATGTTGCTGCAACCGGCCACGCGCCGCGAGATCATCGCGCGCATGCTGCGCAATCTGAAGAGCACCTATCTGCAGACCGAACGCTGGCAGCGGCTGCTCGCGGTGCAGCAGCGTCTCGTGATCCTGCTGCCGGAAAACATCGAGGAAGTGCGCGATCGCGGCTTCGCGTATGCGCGGCTCGATTACCTGCGCCCGGCGCTGGAAGATCTCGAACGCTATCTCGGCGATCGTCCGGATGCGGAAGACGCGACCGTCGTCGAGTCGCAATTGCACGAGCTGCGTCAGCGCACGCAGCATAACGACCGGGATTGAACGCAGCGAGCTGCGTTTTGCAATGGCACAAAAAAACGCCTGCGATGAAAATTGCAGGCGTTTTTCGTTGTAGCTGGCATGGCGGCGTAAAACAGGGCGCCGCGCCGCGAGAGGAAGATTACTTCGGCTGCATCCGGATCGCGCCATCCAGCCGGATCACTTCGCCGTTGAGCATCGGATTCTCGAGAATCTGTTTGACGAGCATCGCGTATTCCGCCGGTTTGCCAAGGCGCGGCGGGAACGGCACCATGGCGCCGAGTGCGTCCTGCACGTCCTGCGGCATGCCGAGCAGCATCGGCGTTTCGAAGATGCCCGGCGCGATCGTCATCACACGGATCGCATTACGCGACAGGTCGCGCGCGATCGGCAACGTCATGCCGACGACGCCGCTCTTCGAAGCCGCGTACGCCGCCTGACCGATCTGTCCGTCGAACGCGGCCACCGACGCCGTGTTGACGATCACACCGCGTTCGCCGTTTGCGTTCGTCTCGTTCTTCGACATCGCCGCAGCCGCGAGGCGGATCATGTTGAACGTGCCGATCAGATTGATCGAGATGGTTTTGACGAAGGAATCGAGCGGATGCGGTCCGTCCTTGCCCACCGTCTTGATGGCGGGCGCGACGCCCGCGCAGTTGATCAGGCCGCGCAGCGTGCCGGCCTGCGTGGCGGCACCGACCGCCTGGGTCGCGTCGTCTTCGCGGCTGACGTCGCACTTCACGAACACGCCGTCCAGTTCCCTCGCAAGCGCGTTGCCGGCGTCCACGTTCAGGTCGGCCAGCACGACCTTGCCGCCGTTTTCAACGATGAGGCGCGCGGTAGCCGCGCCGAGGCCCGATGCACCACCGGTGATGAGAAATACGTTGTCGCGAATGTCCATGACAGCTCCTGTTACTCCGGTCGTTGACCGCTCGAATTGGGATGGGGTTGACGGGCGATTGTAGCCGCTGAAAATTCCGTTGCCACTCCCCGAGCCGGGTGGGTGGCTGCACGGCTGAACGCAGCCGCGTGGGCAATAAAAAACCCGCCATGGCAGCGGGTTTTCCAGCGACGTTCGAACGTGCTTACTTCAGCGCGTCGAACACGCGCGCGCGGATTTCGTCCACGGCGCCGAGGCCTGAAATGCGACGGTAAGCCGGCGCCTTCAGACCGTTTTCGGTACCGCGGCTCGCCCAGTCGTTGTAGTACTGGATCAGCGGCTTCGTCTGCGCGACGTACACGTCGAGGCGCTTTCTGACGGTTTCTTCCTTGTCGTCGTCGCGCTGGATCAGCGGTTCGCCGGTGACGTCATCCGTGTTCCCGACTTTCGGCGGATTGAACTTCACGTGATACGTGCGGCCCGACGCAGGATGCATGCGGCGACCGCTCATGCGCACGATGATCTCGTCGAACGGGACATCGATTTCCAGCACGTAGTCGATCGCGACGCCGGCCTGCTTCATGGCTTCGGCCTGCGGCAGCGTGCGCGGAAAACCATCGAACAGATAGCCGTTCGCGCAGTCGGGCTGGCGCAGACGTTCCTTCACGAGGTTGATGATGAGTTCATCGGTGACGAGTTCGCCTGCATCCATGAAGCGCTTTGCTTCGAGACCGAGCGGCGTGCCGGCCTTGACGGCCGCACGCAGCATGTCACCCGTGGAAATCTGCGGGATGCCGAACTTTTCCTTGATGAAGTTTGCCTGGGTGCCCTTTCCCGCGCCGGGGGCGCCCAACAGGATCAAACGCATGGTGATATCTCCAGATCTATGTGAATTCTGTGGTGGCGCGAGGCAGACGGAAGGTCGACAAAACTTCGCTCAGCCGGTTTCTGAAACCCGCGCGCAATGCGGCGGCCTGTCTCGCGCAGCACGTCGTGAACGACGGCGCTGCAAGACTGCCAGCGGCAGAAACGGGGGAAACCCTGACGAAGAATGGCTCCGGGCGGCTCGCGCAACCGTTTGATTATGCCATGGGTTTTTATGCTCGCGACCCGAATAACGCCTGTACGCGCGCGAGATCGGCCGGTGTATCGACGCCGGGCAACGGCGCGTCCTGCGTGACGAGCACGGCAATGCGCTCGCCATGCCACATCGCGCGCAACTGTTCGAGCGCCTCGGCCTGTTCGATCGGCGAAAGCGTGAGCGTCGGGTACGTACGCAGAAATTTCGCGCGATACGCATAGAGGCCGATGTGCCGGTAGACGTGCGCGAGCGCGGGCGGTGCGGGCATCGTGGCGACATCGGGCCAGTGTGGCTGATACGCGTCGCGCGCCCATGGAATCGGCGCGCGCGAGAAGTAGAGCGCGACGCTTCGCGCGTCGAGCACGACCTTCACGACGTTCGGATTGAAGACTTCGGCGGGATCGATAATCGGGTGCGCCGCGGTGGCGATCGCGCAGCCGCTGTTCGCGGCCAGATGCGACGCAACGCCGCGCACGAGTGCCGGGTCGATCAACGGCTCGTCGCCCTGTACGTTGACGACGATCGTGTCGTCGCTCCAGCCGAAATGCGCGGCGACTTCGGCGAGCCGGTCCGTGCCCGACGGATGATCGGCGCGCGTCAGCATCGCTTCGATCCCATGTTCGCGGGCGACGTCGAGCACCGCTTGCGCGTCCGACGCGATCAGCACCTGCTGCGCGCCCGATTCGAGCGCGCGTTCGGCGACGCGCACGACCATCGGCTTGCCGCCGATATCGGCGAGCGGCTTGTTCGGCAGACGCGTGGACGCGAGCCGCGCCGGCACAACGGCGATGAACGGCGGGGCAGCGGGACGGGGAGATTCAGTCATGGGACGGATTTGACGGCTCGTGAGAGCCCGCTGCGCACCCGGCGTTCGATACTCTCGAAGCGGCAAGCCGGAAGCGCAAGGATACGGGCGTGAAGGAGGGGCGAGCGGGGACAGCGTGCAAGGCGCCCGAAAGCGCCGCGATCACCCAGGCGTGAGCCGGGCGTTACGAGTCCGATGCGGGACCGGCCGGGTCGACCAGCGTGCCTTCGACGGTTTGACGTGCTTCGTCGACCAGCATCACGGGAATGCCGTCACGGATCGGATAGGCCAGCTTGTCGGCGTTGCAGATCAGTTCCTGCGCGGCGCGATCGTAGCTGAGCGGGCCCTTGCAGATCGGGCAGACGAGAATTTCAAGCAGGCGAGCGTCCACGGACTTTCTCCACGACTAAAGCGATAAGGCGGTGATCCAGCGCGGCTTCGACCGGGACAACCCAGATCCGCGCATCATGCCAGGACCCCAATTTTACCGCATCCTTTTCCGTGATCAGGATGGCGTCGGCATCGACGTCGGCGAAAGGATTCGTGGCGTACGCGTAATGATCGGGCAACGCGCGCGTGACGGGCGACAGGCCGGCGGCGCGCAGCGTCGCGAAAAAGCGCTCCGGTGCGCCGATGCCGGCGGCGGCCAGCACACGGTCGCCGGCGAACTGCGCAAGCGGCCGGCGCAGCGCAGGGCGCTCGAGATGCCATGCGTCGCCAGGCGTGAGCTCGAGCGCGAACGTGTCAGGCCACGCAGGCAACGTGCGGTCATAGGGATTGTTGATGAGCGTGGCGTCCCGCTGACGCGACAGCGGCTCGCGCAACGGCCCCGCCGGCAGCAGGAAGCCGTTGCCGCCCAGCCGGTGATCGAACACGACAAGCTCGACGTCGCGCGCGAGCCGGTAGTGCTGCAGGCCGTCGTCGCTCACGATGATGTCGACATCGGTGTGCGCCGAGCACAACGCTTCGGCTGCGGCCACGCGATCGGGACATACCCAGACGGGCGCGCCCGTGCGGCGCGCGATGAGGAGCGGCTCGTCGCCCGCAAGCTGTGCCGGCGAAGCCGGCGTGACTGGCGTGGCACGCGTGATCTTCGCGCCGTAGCCGCGTGAGACGATGCCCGGTGTGAAGCCCGCGGAACGCAGCGCATCGACGAGCGCAATCACCGTCGGCGTCTTGCCGGTTCCGCCGACCGTCACGTTGCCCACCACCACGACTGGCACCGCGATGCGCACGCTTTTCATCCAGCCGAGCGCAAACGCGGCACGACGCGACGCGGCAATGGCGCCGAACAGGCAGGCAAGCGGCGTCAACGCCCAGGCGAGTGGGCCGCGGCGTTGCCATTCCAGCGCCAGACGCGCTTCGATCCGGGATTTCAGTCCGCTCATGAACGGACCGCCGTAACGGAACGCATGGCGGGCGAGGTACGCGGGAAGGACGGGACAGGCAGCAACGCAGGTTCTCCGGGCGGTGAACGGGATAGACGGCGACCAGCCGGTCGAGCCAGGCACCGCGCGCGGCGGCGACATGCAGCGAGAGGAACGGGAGGAGCAGGAACCGTTCGACGCCGGCCGGCAACGAGATGCTTCGGGAAGCCGGCACTCTAGCGTGCGAGCGGCGTACGCCGCAAGTCAGCCAGCGCGGAACGTGTCCGCGGCAATCGTCAAAACGGCGCATGCACACCTGTGGATAACTTTGTGGAGAACCCGCCTGCCATCTCCTGCAAAGGGCCGCCAGGCTCGCCACGCATCGGCAAGGCTTACTCTTTTGGAGATATAAAACCCATAATAATCAAACGCATGCTACGAATTCACGGCCTTCCCGGCGAGGCTGGCCAACGCGGACGCACGAGAGTGCGCCAATGTGGACACTTCCCACAATCTGCACAGTGCGCTGGACGCGAATAGCCAGTCGGTCTATCGTCTGTCCGGCCTGCCAACACTCATTCCTGGTATGAATCCCGAAAGCCCATTTGCATCATCGTCGCCGCCTGGCGGCGAGGTCGTCGTGCCGGTATCGGCGCTGAACCGCGCGATCGGCACGATGCTCGAACGTTCGTTTCCGCTCGTCTGGGTGGCTGGCGAAGTGTCCAATTTCACGCGCGCCGCCAGCGGGCACTGGTACTTTTCGATCAAGGATGCGCAGGCGCAGATGCGCTGCGTGATGTTCCGCGGCCGCGCGCAGCATGCCGAATTCACGCCGCGCGAGGGCGACCGCATTGAAGTGCGCGCGCTGGTGACGATGTACGAGCCGCGCGGCGAGCTGCAACTGAACGTCGAAGCGGTGCGGCGTACCGGTCAGGGCCGTCTGTACGAAGCGTTCCTGAAGCTGAAGGCGCAACTCGAAGCCGAAGGTCTTTTCGCGCCCGAACGCAAGCGCGCGCTGCCGCCGCATCCGCGCGCGATCGGCATCGTCACATCATTGCAGGCTGCCGCGTTGCGCGACGTGCTGACGACGCTTCAGCGCCGCGCGCCGCATATTCCGGTGATCGTCTATCCGGCGCCCGTGCAGGGCGCGGGCGTGAGCGCGAAACTTGCGGCGATGGTCGAGGCCGCGAACGCACGGCGCGAAGTCGATGTGCTGATCGTGTGTCGCGGCGGCGGTTCGATCGAAGACCTGTGGGCGTTCAACGAAGAAGTGCTCGCGCGCGCGATTGCTGAAAGCGCGATGCCGGTGGTGAGCGGCGTGGGCCATGAAACCGACTTCACGATCGCCGATTTCGCGGCCGACGTCCGTGCGCCCACGCCGACGGGCGCGGCCGAACTCGTCAGCCCGCAGCGCGCGTTGCTGCTGCGCGATCTCGATCACCGTCACGCCACGCTCGCACGCGGCTTCGGCCGCATGATGGAGCGCCGCGCGCAGCAACTCGACTGGCTGGCGCGCCGTCTCGTCTCGCCAGCCGAAAGGCTCGCGCGGCAACGCATGCATCTGCATCAGCTTTCGGTCAGACTGGCCTCGGCGGGCGCGCGGCCGGTGCGTGACGCACGCGGGCGCTTCTCGCTCCTGCAGATGCGCTGGCAGCGCTGGCGTCCCGATCTCGCCGCACATCATGCGAAAGTGACCGGGCTCGCTGAACGCCTCGAACGCGCGCAGCAGCGTCTGTACGAACGGCAGTCGGCGCGCGTCGCGACGCTCGGTGCGCGGCTCGAGGTGTTGAGCCCGCAACGCACACTCGAGCGGGGCTATGCGGCATTGCTCGATGCGCAGAACGGTCGTGCGCTGCGCGCGCCGTCGGCGCTGAAACCGGGGCGGCGGCTCACCGTGCATCTCGCCGAAGGCTCCGCCGACATCGCGCTTTCCGACGTGCAGCCGCGCCTTACTGAAGGCTTTTGATATCCGTACTTTTGACCTCGTCACACGCGTTGCACGAGCATGTTTTACGCTACATCTGCTGCGTGTTCGCGCGATTCCCGCCATAAAGACCGGCGGTTTGCACGGTTATTCCTGGTCGCCTACAATCGAGTGCTCTACAGCGTTATCCGCAGACTCCCCATAACACGATACAAGGAACGCAATCATGGAACATACGCTCCCGCCGCTGCCGTTCGCAAAGAACGCGCTCGCTCCGAACATGTCGGAAGAGACGCTCGAATTTCACTACGGCAAGCATCATCAGACCTATGTGACCAACCTGAACAAGCTGATCCCTGGCACCGAGTTCGAGAATCTGCCGCTTGAAGAGATCGTCAAGAAGTCGTCGGGTGGCGTGTTCAACAACGCAGCGCAAATCTGGAATCACACGTTCTTCTGGAACAGCCTGTCGCCGCAAGGTGGCGGCGCGCCGACCGGCAAGCTCGCTGACGCGATCAACGCGAAGTGGGGTTCCTACGACAAGTTCAAGGAAGAATTCACGAAGGTGGCAGTCGGCACGTTCGGTTCGGGCTGGGCATGGCTCGTGAAGAAAGCCGACGGCTCGCTCGATCTGGTGTCGACCAGCAACGCCGCAACGCCGCTCACCACGGACGCAAAGCCGCTCCTGACGATCGACGTGTGGGAACACGCGTACTACATCGACTATCGCAATGCGCGTCCGAAGTTTGTCGAAGCGTACTGGAACATCGTGAACTGGGAATTCGCCTCGAAGAATTTCGCGTAAGCGCACGATGTAGCCGACGATATCGTCCAGCGCGTGGCGCCCAGGTCCTGGCGTCACGGCCAGATGCCAGACGGTATTGAACATGAAAGCCCTCCAATGCGAGGGCTTTCTGTTTTTTGAGCGGCGAGCATGTTCGCCGAACCGGTGGCATCCTCCTGAAACGTCCACCGTACATCGAGCCCGACCAACATGGAAGCTGACGACGACCTCAAGCACTTCGAAGCGCACGGCGCGGCGCCGCTACCCGTCGCGGGCGATCAAGGCAGCGTGGACAATGACGGCGCCCGCATCTGGTACGCGACATATGGCGCCGGCGCACCGGTGATCCTGCTGCACGGCGGCCTCGGTCATAGCGGCAACTGGGGCTATCAGGTGCCGGCGCTGGTGAGTGCCGGTCACCGTGTGGTGCTGATCGACAGCCGTGGCCACGGACGCAGCACGCGCGATGCGAAGCCCTACCTGTACGAACGGATGGCCACCGACGTGCTCGCCGTCATGGACGCATTGCAACTCGACAAAGCCGCTCTGACCGGATGGAGCGACGGCGCGTGCACGGCGTTGATTCTCGGCATGCAGGCGCCCGAACGGGTAGCGGGTGTGTTTTTCTTCGGCTGCAACATGGACCCCGGCGGCACGAAGGAATTCGTGCCCACGCCTGTGATCGACCGATGTTTCAGCCGGCATCGCCAGGACTATGAACACCTTTCGCCGACGCCCGATGCGTTCGACGCGTTTGTCGACGCGGTGAGCGAAATGATGCGCACGCAACCGGACTACTCCGCGGACGATCTCGCAAAAATCCGTGTTCCGGTCACGATCGTGCAAAGCGAAAACGATGAGTTCATCAAGCAGGAACATGCCGAATATCTCGCGCGCAGCATCCCCGGCGCGGCACTCGTGATGCTGCCAGGCGTAAGCCATTTCGCGCCGCTGCAAAGACCGGACCTGTTCAACGACGCAGTACTGACGTTCGTCGACAAGGTGTTTTCATCGCGCGCGTGAGCATCCCCGGCGCGCGGCTGGCGCAGACCTTCAAGGTCGTCAAACCATCCGCGCCCGATCGCTTCACCCGTCACATGTCGTTGCGCTTCGCCTCGATGGGCAGCGCGGTTCGCGTTGTCAGTACGTCGTCGATCAGGCCGTAGCGTTGCGCGTCTTCGGTGGACATGAAGTTGTCGCGGTCGGTGTCCTTTTCGATCTGCTCGATGCTCTGGCCGGTGCGCTCCGCCAGTAGCGCGTTAAGACGTTCGCGCAGATACACCACTTCCCTTGCCTGAATCTCGACGTCGGCCGCCGTGCCCTGGCTGCCGCCCGACGGCTGGTGAATCATGATGCGCGCGTTCGGCAGCGCGTAGCGCTTGCCGCGCGCCCCCGCGGCGAGCAGAAACGTCCCCATGCTGGCCGCGAAACCGGTACACAACGTCGACACGTCGGGCTTGATGAACTGCATCGTGTCGTAGATCGCCAGACCGTCGTACACCGAGCCGCCCGGCGAGTTGATGTAAAACGAAATATCCTTGTCAGGGTTCTCGGATTCGAGAAACAGCAACTGCGCGACGATCAGGCTCGCCGACTGGTCGTTCACCGGCCCGACCAGAAATACGATCCGCTCGCGCAGAAGCCGGGAATAGATGTCGTAGGCGCGTTCGCCGCGGCCGGACTGTTCGATGACGGTCGGCACGAGGCCCAGACCGGAAAACGATGGGGGAGGCAGGTATGACATGCGTTCCTCTTGCGGTGGTGGACGAAAACGGCGCAAGACTGGCGTTGCGCCGAAGACTGTCTCGATGACGCAGGCGCCGCGTGGCGCGTGACAGAATTTATTTTTGCGAGGCGCTGTCACACCTTCGCCTGCTGGTTCGTCCAGCAGGACGGGGCGCATTTCAGGTGCCGAAGTGTTTTCTCCACGATGACGGAGCATCACGCATGACGAAAGACGAAATGGACAAGGTCGCGACGTTCGCGGCATCTCGTGGAAAATTGATGTCGCTCGCGTACCGGATGCTCGGCAGTCGTGCCGAAGCCGAGGACGTCGTGCAGGACGCGTGGCTCAAATGGCATCTCGCCGACGCCGGCACCGTTCGCACGCCCGCAGCCTGGCTTACGACGATCACCGTGCGTCTTGCGATCGATCGCCTGCGGCATCTGCGCATGGAGCGCCAGTCGCGGGCGACGGGCTGGCTGCCGGAGCCGTGGCTCGACGGCATCGCGCCTTCGGCGGAAGACGAGGCGCTGCGATCGTCGGCGATGTCGTACGGGTTGCTGTTGCTGCTCGAACGGCTCACGCCCGACGAGCGCGCGGCCTTCGTGCTGCATGAAGCGTTCGATTGCGACTACGCGGATATCGCGCGGATGATCGGCAAGTCGGTGGCGAACTGCCGGCAGATCGTCCATCGCGCGAAACTGCGGTTGCAGCGCGAAGGCGACGGGCGTCGTGCAGACCGCAAGCCAGAACCAGTCGTCGATCCGTCCGCGCATGCGCAGGTGGTCGAGCGGTTGCGTGCGGCGATCGAGGCACAGGATCGCGCGCAGTTGCTGCGCCTCTTCACGGAAGACGCAGTCGTGCTGGGCGACGCGGAAGAGGTCGATGCGGGCGCGGCAATCGCGTCGGCGCGCTGGGTGGATCAGGTGTCGTCGTCCGTGCATGCAGCCGGGGCGGTGACGATCAACGGCATGTCAGGCGTCGCGCTGCTGTCCGCGAATGGGGCGATTACCGGGCTTGTGGACGTCGCGGGTGTGAGCGACGGACGCATCGTGTGGCTCTGCGTCGTGTCGTCGGCGGGGAATCTTCGTGAGGTGAACGCGACGTGGGGCGCGCGCGCGGTGATGCGTCTGCTAAAGCGCATCGGCCGCGCTGAACCGGTGATGTGCTGATCGATCGACGGACCGCATGTCGCCGCCGTGTCGCGCCGCATCGCTTAATTGCGGTGCGCGGCGACTTCCCAGTTGATGTCGACGCACAGCACCTGCAACCCGCGTGCTGTTTCCGCGGCAATCGAAGCCGTGACGCACAGGTGCGCCTCGTTGATCGACAGATACGGCGGCGTTAGCTGGACCTGACCCGGCTCGCGGACGGCCGCGATGAAATAGGGCCGGCGCTCCCAGCTCGCGCCCTCTGAGTGCAGCAGCGGACGGAAGCGCTTCGCGCGCTGTGAGGCGCGTCCCGGCGGCAGGACGTTGTCGCCGATCTGGCGGCCCGACGCATCGAGCAGGAAGCAGCGCGCGGTTTCGCCGAGCGCGAGCAGCGACGCCGTCGCGTGGGTGACCGTTTCGCCCGCGCAAAGCTGGGCGCTGGCCGTTTCGAGCGCCTCGACGTACGGCGCGAGGCGCGCGACCTGAGCATGCTTGCGCGCCGAAACACGCTCACGCAACGCGGCCGAGAGCGCATCCATCAGACCGGCCGCGGTTTGCGGCTTCACCGGATCGACGCTCGGGCCCGCGAAATACGCGCCCTGCACGAAATCGACGTTGCACTCGAGCGCGATCAGCGCATCGCGTTCAGTGGAAAGGCCGCCCATCAGCACCAGCTGCCCGGACTCGTGCAGCATCGAAACGAGGCCCGGCAACACGCGTTCGATATGCGAATGCTCGCTCGCCTGCGCAAGAATGCAGCGGTCGAGCGTGACGATGTCGGGGCGCAGCTGCCACACGCGATCGATGTTCGAATGCTTCGCGCCGAAGCCGTCGAGCGCGATCAGGAAACCGGACTTGCGCAGCGCATCGATGATTTCGGCGAAGCGCGTCGTCTCGCCGCCAGCCTGTTCCGACACTTCGAGCACCACGCGCTGCGGCGGCAGGCCGAGCGCCTTCAGCCCTGCGAGCAGGGCGTCGCCGTAGCTCGTGTCCATCAGCGCCGCGGGATGCAGGCTCAGGAAGAGCCACTCGTCGTGGCTGTCGAATGCGTTGAAGTTGCCGAGATGCAGCGATTCCGCGAGCCGGCCAAGCTCCAGCAGATCGCCGCGCCGCGCCGCCTGCGTGAAGACTTCGTGCGAGGGCACGTGGCGCGCCTGTTCGTCGCGCGCGCGCAGCGACGCGTGATAACCGATCGCGCGACGGTGCGACACCGAAAACACCGGCTGGAACACGCTGAAGACGGTATAGCCGCCGTACAGGACGGTTCGACGTGCACCTTCGTCGCCTGCCATCGGACGCGGCGGCTGGAAGCCGGGAGGATCGAGGTCGATCATGCTCATCATATCGGTCGTGTTGTGATCAGCCGCTGCGCGTAGCCGCCGAAAGTACAAGTTTACAGGATAGGACAGCAAGAAGCATGCGCATGGCGAAATCGTCGCTGGCGCATGGCGGTTACGGCCCGGTCCGCACTTCGGAGCCGCCTCACGCACGGCGATGGTGCGCCCGACGCCCTGCGGCGGCTAACGTCGCGCCGGGAAGCACCATTGGGCACCAGCGGGCATCATCGCGCCGCGCGGTTTTCAGCGTTGCGCACAGGGGCGAAACCACGGCGTCAGGTGCGTTCGGACGGATCGGCTTTCTTCGCCGACGCGCGGATTTCCGGTGCGAGTTGCGCGAAGATCCACGCCGATCCCGCCGTGATAATGCCGACGCACAGGAACGTCGCGTGAAACGCCGGCAGCGAGCTGGCTTGCGTCACGCGCGGCAGCAGGCCGGTGAAGGTCGCGAGCAGCGCGCCGGCGACGGTGACGCCAAGACTCATCGACAGCATCTGCACGAGCGAAAACAGGCTGTTGCCGCTGCTTGCGCCGCCCGTGCCGAGGTCCTTCAGCGTAAGCGTATTCATCGCGGTGAACTGCATGGAGTTGACGCCGCCGAAGAACGCGAGCTGCACGAGCCGCAACCACAGCGGCTGGTTGACGCTCGTCAGCGAGAAGCTCGCCATCGCAAGACCGACGAGCACGGTGTTCGTCACCAGTACACGGCGGTAGCCGTACTTCGTGATGAGCCGCGTCGCGAGCTGCTTCGACGACATGCCCGCCGCCGCGACCGGCAGCATCATCAAGCCGGCCTCGAACGCGCTGTAGCCGAGGCTCACCTGCAACAGCAGCGGAATCAGATACGGCATCGCGCCGCTGCCGATCCGCGCGAACAGGTTGCCGAGCAGGCCGACGCTGAACGTGTGGATCCTGAACAGATCGAGCGAGAAGATCGGTTGCGGCTCACGCACCGCATGCAGCCCGTAAGCGACAAAACACGCGAGGCTCAGAATCAGCAGCACGAGCACGGTGGCGTGCTGGATGCCGAACTCCGTGCGCCCGTCGAGCGCGAACGAAATCGCGAGCATGCCGCCGATCAGCAGCAGATAACCCTTCAGGTCGAATTTCGCGGTATCCGGGTTGCGGCTGTCCGGCATGAAGATGGCCGTCGCGATACAGCCCGCGATGCCCACCGGCACGTTGATCAGAAAGATCCAGTGCCACGAGGCGATTTTCACGAGCCAGCCGCCGAGCGTCGGGCCAATCAGCGGTCCGATCAACCCCGGAATCGCGACGAAAGAAAGCGCCGGCAGATAGCGTTCAGCGGGAAACGTGCGCAACACCGCGAGCCGCCCGACGGGCAGCAGCATCGCGCCACCGACGCCCTGCACGACACGGAATATCACCAGCTGGTTCAGCGTGTGCGCGTTCGCGCAAAGGAGTGAGCCGACGGTGAACACGAAGATCGCGCTCATGAACACGTGGCGGGTGCCGAGCTTGTCGGCGAGCCAGCCCGACACTGGAATCATGACCGCCATCGTCAGCGAATAGGCGATCACCACCGACTGCATGCGCAGCGGCAGTTCGCCGAGGCTCGTCGCCATCGCGGGGAGCGCGGTGTTGACGATCGTCGCGTCGAGCGTCTGCATGAAAAACCCGATGGCGACCAGCCACAACATGACGGTGAGGGTTTTCGGCGATGGCGCGGACGCGGTACGGACGGTTGACATGAGGGCAGGCAGGCGCGCGTGCGCGTGCGAAGGGGCTGGGCGAGGAGCGGCCATTCTACCGGCAGACGGGCAGGCGCCGCCGCGAACCGGGCAGGGCCGGGGTGATCCCACGGTCCTGCGGGCGTGCGGCACGGTGTGGCTGTGCGCTGCCGGACGCCCGCTGCGTGAGTGCTTGCGCGTCAGTCCGGCAGCGCGGCGGCGGCGTCGAAAAACGCCCGCGCGCGCGGGTCGTGCGTGAACGCGGCGTTCACGCGGATCCACGGGCTCGGCTCCGCGTTCGGGCGGAAGTAGCTTCCTGGCGCGACCGTCACGCCAAGCGGTCCGCCACACTCGACGAGCCGCGCCGCATCCGCGACGTGCGGCACGCGCGCCCACACGAATTTGCCGCCAAGCGGCTTGTCGAACAGCTCCCAGCCGCTGTCTTCGAGCGTCTGCACCGTGAGCCCGAGTGCGTCGCGCATCCGGCGGCGCAGGCGCTCCAGATACTTGCGATACATGCCGCGCTCCAGCAGCGCGACGGCCACCGCTTCGGCGAAACGCGAGCCGCCGATGCTCGTCAGCATTTTCACGTCGGCGAGATCCTTGACGATCGCCGGGCTCGCGACGAGATAGCCGATGCGCAGCGAAGACGACAGCGTCTTCGACAGCCCGCCCACGTACACCACGTGCTCCAGCTGGTCGAGCGTGGCGAGGCGGTCGGTCGGTTCGGCCTGGAAATCCGCGTAGATATCGTCTTCGATGATCGTGAACTGATGCTCGCGTGCCAGTTGCAGCAGACGAAACGCGACGGGCGGCGAGACCGTCGTGCCGGTCGGGTTGTGGAACACCGTGTTGACGAAGAAGAGGCGCGGACGGTGCTCCTTGAGCATCGCCTGCATCACGTCGAGGTCGGGGCCGTTGCGCGTGCGCGGAATGCCGACGAGCCGCACGCCATGCAGCTTCAGCAGGCCGTTCAGGTTGTAGTAGCCGGGATCTTCGACGAATACCGTGTCGCCGGCTTTCAGCATGTAGCGCATCAGCATGTCGAGCGCCTGGCTCGCGCCGTTCGTGATCAGGATCTGCGACGCATCCACCGGGATGCCGAGCTGCGCGATGCGTCCCTGCAGATGGTCGCGCAGCGCCGCGTTGCCAGGCGGCGTGGCGTAATCGATCAGACTCGAGCTGTCGACGCGCGACACATGACGGACCGCCTGGGCGATGCTCTCCATGTCGCGCCACGCTTCGGGAATGAAGCCGCTGCCGAGCTTCAGCGATTCGCCCGGATGGTTGAACTGCTGGAGGATGTGATCCGACTCTTCGTCCGCGCGGCGCGGGTCGGACATGCCCTGACCCGCCAGCATCGCGCGCGAGCGTTCGGCGACGTAAAAGCCCGAGCCGTGCCGCGAATCGATGAAACCCTGCGACACGAGCCGGTCGTACGCCTCGATCACGGGGAAGCGGCTGATCTGGTAATCGGCGGCGAACTGGCGGATCGACGGCAGTTTCGCGCCTGGATGCGCGACGCGCGAACGGATCCACGTCTGCACGCCATTGACGATCTGCTCCGTGAGCGGCACGCCGTTGTCACGGTCGAGTTCGAGTTTCATACCGCCTCATGGTTCGGTGTACGGTTCGGGTTAACCGCTACTGTCTGACTTTTCGACTGTACAGTTTCGATGAAACTGTCTGGAAGTGTGCATGGGGTTCCGGTCGCCGCGCCGCAATAATGACTCAACCATAAAGCCGTTTCAAGGAGCACTGCGATGCGCGAAATCCGTACTTTCGAACTGGAACATGACGAGCCGGCGACCGCATGGCGCGTCGCCGAACCGCTCATCCTGAAGGTGATGGCGGGGCAGGTGTGGCTCACGATCGATGGTGATCCGGAGGATTACTGGCTCGCTCCCGGTGCAACCTTCGAACTGCGGCGTGGCGCCCGCGCGTGGGTCAGCGCCGGGCCGGACACTGCACGTGTCGCACTGACGGTTGCCGGCTGCGCGCTGCACGAGCGCACGTTCCCCGCGAGCGCATCGCTGCTGTTCAGGCTGTCCGGGCGCTCGCTGCGTGACTGGATGCCGCGCTGGTTCGCCGCGGTTTGAACGTCGGCCGCCAGCCGTAGGCGGTGCAGGAAAGCTCCCGCAGGAAAGGGGCATACGTTTTGCCGGTTTGCGGTCGTCGAATGGGGCGCCCGGTCGACGCGGCCGCCGGTGCCGGCCGGCACCGGCGAAGCGCGCTGGACATCGCGCGCAACCTGATCGCGCCTACTTGCGAAGCTCCGCGACGAAGTCGTAGTAATCGTTGCGGCAGTAGGTATCGGTGAGTTCGATCGCGCGCTGGTCGGCGGTGTAGCCGACGCGCGTGATCAAAAGCAGCGCCTCGTTCCGCGCGATGCTCATCTGGTGCGCGATTTCCTCGCTGGCGTTGACCGCGCGGAAGTGCTGCAACGCGCGCACGATCGAGAGACCGCGCTGTTCGAGATAGCTGTACAGCGAATCGCCGATCGCCTGCGGATCGGGAATCACCGACGAAGGAAACGTCGAATTTTCGACCGCCATCACGATGCCGTCCGCGAGCCGCAGACGTCGCAGACGCGTCACCGCCGCGGCCGGCGACAACCCCAGCTGGATCACCTCGTCGCGATTGGCGGGCTGGATCTCACGTGACAGCCACTGCGAACTCGGCGTGAAGCCGCGACGGCGCAGCATTTCGCTGAAGCTCGACAGACGCGACAGCGGATCTTCGTAGCGCGGCGTGATGAAACTGCCCGCGCCCTGGGTGCGCCGGATCAATCCCTGTTCGACCAGCAGCGCGATCGCCTTGCGTGCCGTGATGCGCGAGACGCCCAGCGCATCCGACAGCACGCGTTCGGAGGGCAATGCTTCGCCGGCGTTCCAGCGGTTCTCATGGATCGCGTGACCGAGTTTGCGGGCGAGTTGCAGGTAGAGCGGTGTGTCGTTTTCCGGGTCCGGGCGCAGGTTGCGCCAGCGGTCTTCCGAGGCAGAGTTCATGTGACGGACGCAAGAAGGGCAAGCGGCAATTCTATGTCATTGGCGCGTTCGCGTTATAGCGGGCTTTTGCGAGGGCATCTGTTCGCGGTTTCGTGAGCGGATACACTCGTTCAAATGAGGCTCGTCGCGCGCGCCTGTCTGCCTGCTCACCTGCCGGGTTGCTGGTGGCGTCGCGCGGCGTACGCCGGGGAAACCCGCACACAAGGAGCAATCATGTCGAATGAGATCGCAAGCGTGAGCCTGCCCGACGGCGAACGCATTCCGAAGCTGGGGCAGGGCACGTGGGAAATGGGCGAACAGCCGTCGCGCCGCGCCGCCGAGATCGCCGCGATACGCGAAGGCGTCGACCTCGGCATGACACTCATCGACACGGCCGAAATGTACGGCGACGGCGCGACGGAATCGCTGCTGGGCGAAGCGTTGCATGGCGTGCGCGACGACGTGTTTCTCGTCAGCAAGGTCTATCCGCACAACGCGAGCCGTCGTGGCGTGCAGGCGGCGTGTGAGCAGAGCCTTCAGCGTCTGAAGACCGATCGCATCGATCTGTATCTGCTGCACTGGCGCGGCTCGGTGCCGCTCGCGCAGACCGTCGAAGGTTTCGAGGCGCTGCGCCGCGCGGGCAAGATTCGTCACTGGGGCGTCAGCAATTTCGACACCGACGATATGGAAGAACTCTTTTCCGTGCCCGGCGGTGACGCGTGCGCGACGAACCAGGTGCTCTACAACGTCGCGCGACGCGGACCCGAGTTCGATCTGCTGCCGTGGCTCGCGGAACGTTCGATGCCAGCCATGTCGTACAGCCCGGTCGATCACGCGCGTCTTCCGAAGCGCTCACCGCTCGACGACATTGCCGGTGCGCGTGGTGTGTCGGTGTTTCAGGTGGCGCTCGCGTGGGTGCTGCGCCGGCCGGAGGTATTCGCGATTCCGAAGTCAGGCCGCATCGAGCATGTGCGCGACAACCGGCGTGCGCTGGACCTGCAACTCACTGTCGATGAACATGCCGCCATCGATGCGTATTTCCGGCCGCCACGCAGCAAGCGGTCGCTCGAAATGCTGTGACGCTCGTGCACACGCGGCGCGGCGTGCTTCAGATATGGACGCTGGCTGTGTGCATCGAGAAGACGCGTTGCATCAACTGCACGCGTGGCGTGAAGCTGCGAGAAAAATCGCGGAAAGATATCCGGCCCGGGCGACGACGCCCGACCGGGGGATCGCGACGTCGCCGCCTGCACAGGCACGGACCGACAGGGTTTTGAATCGTTTCGGATATGCGGAACGGCGCGGGGGCGCCGTTCCGTAGCTGTGGATCTAACGTCCGTTGCCACCACCTCTACCACTGCCGCCGGAGCTGCCGCCATAGCCACCGCCGGAGCCGCTACCTCTGCCGAAACCACCGCCAAACCCACCGCCGGGACCACCAGCACCGAAGCCCCCGCCAGGGCCGCCAGCGCCGAAGCCACCACCAGGGCCACCGGCGCCGAAGCCGCCGCCGTGACCGCCGCTGCTGGCACCACCGCTGCTGCCACCGCCGCCACAACCACAGCCGCCGCCAC
>NZ_CAJQZB010000025.1:0-93691 GCF_907164545.1 Paraburkholderia gardini
CACCCAAACCGTGCCACCCACACCCACCCGGCACCGCTTCGTTTTGCGTCGCTGCATCCGCAGCACAGAAACGAGATTATGAAGAACATCTGCTTCGCCGTCAACAGGTTTTTCTAACTTCCTGAACCCCTCAACGCCCCGCAAAGCCTTGCCACTACTGGCTTCCCGCCTCCCCCGCACTCCCTTGCCGAAAGCGCGAAAGATCGAGATTCTAGCCACCTCCTCCATGCCTGGCAAGCGTTATTTTTGAGAACATCAAGGCGACGGAAAAACAGCGACGGGCGCGGTCCGGCAGACACCGGTCCGCGTGCCTGTCTCTCCTGGCAACCAGGTTTCCGCTTACATCATTTCGTGCATTACATAGACATAGATGCCATCTGCCCGTCCATCCTTTAATACGGGCACCCGACCTATATCTTCCGGTCACCCCCACGCAAAAGGTGTCCGCGCACAGAAAAGAATAGAATGTAGGGCTCTGTGCACCCCAAACCTTCCGGATTTATGCGCTCGCGAATCGCCAAACGTCTCCCTCCTGATGCCGACAAACTTGTCGGTCTCTCGCTCGCGCTGTTCGCGTCGGGCAGCCGCACCGAAGACCGCTTCTGGGAAGCGAAGCTCGATGCGCTGCTGGCCAGAATCGTCCGCAATGGCAATCAGACGACGCTGGACGCCGCCCTCGATCATCTGCAGCAAAATCACCCGGATGCATATGGTGCGCTCGCCGACATGGCGGAAACGCATAGCGAGTCATTCCAGATCGATTTCGGCGGCACGCCGCACGAAGCGCTGCTGATCGCCGCACCGGTTCTCGCCTGGACGCGATACGCGATTCCGTCGGGCCCGCTCAAGGGCGATGCGGCCGATGCACTGCGCGCACATCTGCAGGCACATGTGCTGGCGGCCGACACGCGCGTCGCGATGGCGCCGTTCCTGTACAGCATCGACCAGTTGCCGCGTCACCACGTCGAAACCTGGCGTGTGGCACAGCAGCTCGCGCAAACAGCGGTCAGCGGTCACAGCGCGAAACTCAATCTTGGGGAGTTGCCCGAGACGTCGCCGATCCTCGCCGACCCGAGATTCCTGCTCGCTGTCGTCATTGCGCCGGTCGGCGCGCCGGTGTTTCGCTGGCAGGAAGAAGAACATGGCAGCCGCATCGAGCGCGGTCAGTGTCTCGAACAATGGGCGACGCAAGGTGGTGCCAACCTGTCGCTCATCCTGCCAGGTTGTGAATTCGAATGCCTGCTGCCAGACGCTTACTACTCAGCGTGCCGCGACGCGGATGAACGCGTGCGTCCGCACACCGTCCGTACGGCCGTCCGCTATCTCTTCGACACAATTGGCGCTGCGCCCCAGGAATTGCGGGCGGTCGTCGCCGGATTCGGTGAGCAACACATCGACGAATATCGCGTCGGCTTTACCCGGCGCGGCAGCAACGACGTGATCTATGGCGTCGTGTGGCCACTCTATGGCCGCGAGAACGGCGAACCGGGTATCGACGAGGAACCGCAGGAAGCCGCTCCAAACGACGGTCCGCTGGAAGAAATCGTCGCACTGCTGAAGGAAACCGGTATTACGGAAGTCCGACGGCACGCCGGACGTTTCGAGCCGGAATACTGCGACGACTGTGGCGTACCGCTCTATGCAGATCCGCTTGGCGAGATCGTACATGCGGAAATGCCTGAAGACGCCGAGCCCGCACAACCTCATTTTCACTGACAGGCATCGTCGGATTCTGACAGCCCCGCCGCGCGCGGGGCTTTTTCTTAGTACGCATCCTATGCCTTTCGGACAGGCAGTCCGGCAGGATGGAATTTGTCATCATGGGACCGGTGGCGCATCACAGCGCGTCCGGCACCTGCCGACCCGTGCGTGCGCATCGCGCCACCTCGACCGATTCATCTGGAGGAGGCAACGCATGCGTTTTACCGTATTCAACCCGGAAGCCGAGCGGCGCGAAGGGCTCAAGGCCCTGCTGAGGCAGATTGACCGGCAGGCACGTTTCAGTGAGGCGCATGACTGGCGTCAGGCAGACCGGACGTTGCGCCGCCTGAACCCGGATCTGCTGGTCATAGACTGGGAAAACGGGATGCGCATTGCCGACGCCCGTGCGCTCTTCGCGGCGCATCCCACGGTGCCAGTCGCCGTACTGACCGACGACGCGTCTCCGTCCATCGTCCGCGCGCTGATCGACGAAGGTGCGCTCGGCGTGATTCCGCGCCGGATGGACCATCGCCTGATTGTCCGGGCGTTTGAAATCGTGTTGCTGGGTGGTCACTACGTGCCGGCCGGCGCACTCGCGCTCGAGTCGCCGCGAGTCGTGTCCGAAGTGCCGGTTCGCCGCCGGGAAGTGTCGCTTCCGCGACCCCGGCGAATGCGTCTGTCGAACGGACTGTCGCCGCGTCAGGAGCAGATCATGCGCTGCGTGCACATGGGCAGCACCAACAAGATGATCGCGCGCACGCTCGGCATCAGTGAAGGTACGGTCAAGATTCATCTCGCCAGTATCTTCCAGCAACTCGGCGCACCCAATCGGGCCGCCGCCGTCGCGATCTATAACGGCTGGCTCGCTGCCCAGCTCCAGGTGCTACGCCCGGATCACGAAAGCGCGCCGCGAGGCGTGCCCGGCCAGCAAGGCGTCGTGCCGCTGCGGCGGCCTCCAGGCCAACGATTCAGATATCCGTTACCCGCGAACGATGGCGGCGGCGCCCTCGCGGCAGCCGCTGAGCCCGTCATCCCGTTCGGCGATCCGGCCGCCGAAACCGGCAAGTGACGACCGCGACCGATCTGCCCACACCTTTCGCACCCGGCATGCGCAGATGCCAGGCAGAGTTCTTCAGGCCAGGCTTGTCAGGCAACGTCAGATGGCGTCGCTCAGTCGCAACATCGGCCAAAAAAACCACCTCAGTCACGTGTGCCTGATCGAAGTCGTCGAACCACAGCGCCGGCATCGGCACCCACACATGCAGATACGACTCAACGGCCGTCGGCGAGCCTGATTGCGACATGTAAAGAACCCGCCGGCGCAACGTGAACCGGACGCGCGCACGCCCCACCAGCGCGGCTGGCACGGATTCCGCTCACCCGTTTCGACTTCCAGGAGTAATATGAGATTATGGGTTTCCTCTATACACCGCTGCCGTTCTGGGTCGCTGTCGGTGGCTGGATCGCCACTGCCGGCCTGCTTGCGCTTGCGCTATGGAAAAACCCTTTCAAGCGTCTTCAGGACGCCACCTTGCAGCATGTCTGGCTCGCCTTGATCGTTGCGGTGTCGGTGCTCTGGGCGAGCAACGCATGGCTCGACGACGGCACCGTCATGCACCTGCTTGGCGCCACACTCGTCGTCACGCTCTTTGACTGGGCGCTCGCGCTAATCGCGATGGCTGCGATCACGGGTATCGCCGCTGTGATCTTCGACGCGCCCTGGCAAGGTATCGCCCTCACCTTCCTGATATTCGGCGCGTTGCCAGTCGCGATTTCTGCGATTCTGCAACGGGCGATCGTCAAATGGTTGCCGCGCAACCTGTTCGTCTTCATCCTGGGTCAGGGCTTCGTCTCACCCGCTATCGCGGTGACCGTCGCCGCGATAGCCGCGGTGGCATCGCATGTTGTGCTGGCCGACCGGTCGATGACCGTCGTACCCGTGGGTTACATGTTCAGCGTCCTTCTGCTCGCTTCGGGCGAAGCGTGGTTCACCGGCATGTCCACGGCACTGATCGCCGTTTATCGGCCCGCCTGGGTCACGACGTACGACGTGCGTCGCTATCGCCTCGGCGGACCCCGCATCTGAAACTCGGGGCAAGCGAATACCTCGCGAAAAAGTGTGACCGCGCGCGGTCGCATCAAGCCGACCGACCTGCGTGATCTGAATGGGGCCCTACGCACGAGCCATCGAAGTCATCGCACGTATCGTTTCGCGACAACGATCGAACCGGTAACGAACTGACGGCATGGAGTCGCCATGCCTTGTATCCATCCCGTCGCTCCGGCATTTCCAGCAGAACGCATCAAATATTTTGTGTCAGTATTGAACTCCTCTCACCCACGAGGCATCTTACGTGCCTGATGTTTTATAAGTCTTGATAGATGGATCGCACCAACGCACCGCGCCGATTGCTGCGGTTGGTCGGCCGGTTCGCGGCGATTGTAGCGGGCTCCATGCTCGTGTACACAGCGCCCGCCTCCGCCGATCAGCTCGAACAGCATAACGAACTCGTCAACAGATTCGTCCATGACCTGCATGCCGACCCGCTCGTCGCGGACTGCGCCGCGCACGCCAATTTTGTCGCCAGTACCTCGACAGCCTTCGATCACGTCGAATTCCCACCCAGTTCCTTCGACAGCGCGCACTCTTCGATCACTCCGTGGAACGACTCGTTCGACGAAGGCAAGCAGCGCGTCAAGGTCGACAGCATCGTGACCGTCGAGGGTCTCGGTGTACCGCAAAGCGGCAGTGGGTCGCCGATGGACCTCAAGTTCCGCTGTGGCTATATGGGCACCCAGATGCTGGCGTTCAGCTGGAACGACCCGGTGCCGCCGGCGAGAGCACGCAGTGCCCCGTCGGGCAGCCACAAGAAGAAAGGCTCGAAAGGCAAGCATTCATCGGGCAAGAAATCGACCGGTAAGGTTTCGGCCGCAACGGGAAAATCGACTGGCAAGCCCACATCGAAATCGTCAGCGAAGAAAAAATCGCATTAAGCGGGCGCCTTCAGATTGTCGCGTCCGCGGTCAGTCGTACGCGGGCGTTCAATGCCGGGCAAAACAAAAAAGCGGGGAACGCGTGCATGGCGCGTTCCCCGCTTTTTTGTCCAACCGGAGGCGACCCGACCTGTGCCCTGGCCGACAAGCACCAGACCCGAGTTGACCTCGCCGCTTCGCCTGACGCCGGTCTCACATCCGCTTAAAGATCACGCGAACGTCTCGACATGCCGCAGGATCGTGTGGAGCATCGCGGCACCCAGCGACGCGCTGCGCTCGCCGTTCCAGCCCACCCTCTCGTCAGGCAAATTCGCGTTGTCCTTGAAGGGCATCTCCAGCGTCAGCGACAGGCAACCGAATTCGTTGCCAATGTACTTCGATGCGAGCTTCAGTGCGTCCTGCCGATACTTGCTCGACTCATAGCCGTACTTGTCCTGAAAGTCCGGGCTCGCCTGCTTGAACGCTTCGATAAAGGCCCGCTGTTCCTCGCCCTGCTTCTCAGTGAACCCCGGCAGCATTTCCGAGCCCGCCACGAACACGTACGGTAGCGCTTCGTCGCCGTGGATATCGAAGAACAGGTCGCAGCCCGTCGCGTGAATCGCGTCGCGCACGAGCAGCACTTCGGGGCTGCGCGCGGCGTCCGGCTCCATCCATTCGCGATTCAGATTAGCGCCAGCGGCGTTCGTGCGCAGGTTGCCGTGCACGCTGCCATCCGGATTCATGTTGGGCACGATGTGAAACACCGCGTGCTCATAGAGCCGGCGCGCGACCGGATCGCCAGCCCAGTCGCCCCAGCCGGCCAGACGTTTGACAAGGCCCTCGACGAACCACTCCGCCATCGTCTCGCCCGGATGCTGACGCGCGATGATCCAGATTTTCTTCTTCGGCCTGAGCGTGCCGTCTTCGGCGAGATCCGGCGTGCCGAGCGTGAGCAGCGACATCGGCCGGCCTTCGACCGTCTGGCCGAGTTCGGTCAGCGTCGCGTGTGGCATCTGTTGCACCGCACCAAGAAATTCCGAATGACGCTCCTCGCTATACGGCTCGAAATACGCATAGTGGATGCTGTCGAAGTCGGGTGTGTGGTCGATCGTCAGCATGCGGCCGTCGTACGACGTCGGCACGCGGAACCAGTTCACGCGGTCGTAGCTCGCCATCGCGTTGTAGCCGCGCCAGCCTTCGGCGAACGCGCATTCGTGGGCGTTCTCGAAGGTCATCACGCAGCGTTCGCCCGCCGCGCCCGCGAGCCGGAAGTAAAACCATTGCGCGAACTCTGCGTGACTGTCGCGTCGCACGCGCAGACGGATGTCGTCCGGCTGCGCACAGGACACGACCTCGATCGCGCCCGCGTCGAAGTTACTGGTAATCGAAATCGTCATGGTGTCGCCCTGCCTGTCGTGCGTGATATGCGTCGGATACGGCGTCGCGCTTACTGCGCGATGCGCCGGCGAAATACGTAGGTGGAATCGTTCGATGCGTCGGCGTCGAACGCGTAGCCTTCCGCGTCGAAGCCCTTCAGCGCTTCCGGCGCATCGAGGCGGTTCTCGACCGCGTAACGCGCCATCAGGCCGCGCGCGCGTTTCGCATGGAAGCTGATGATCTTGTAGCGGCCGCCCTTCCAGTCTTCGAATACGGGTGTGATCACCGGCGCATCGAGCAGCTTGGGCCTGACGGACCTGAAGTACTCGGTCGATGCGCAGTTCACCAGAATCCGCGCCGCACCCGCGTTCTTCTTCAACTGGGCGTTCAGCCCCTGCGTGATGCGCTCGCCCCAGAATGCGTACAGATCCTTGCCCCGCGCGTTCTCGAAACGGGTGCCCATTTCCAGCCGATACGGCTGCAACAGGTCGAGCGGACGCAGCAGCCCATACAGCCCCGACAGCACGCGCACATGCTTTTGCGCGTAGTCGAGATCGGCGGCGGAGAGCGACTTCGCGTCGAAACCTTCGTACACGTCGCCGTTGAACGCGAGCACGGCCTGTTTCGCGTTACGTGTGTCGAATTTTTCCGACCAGTCAGCGTAGCGCTGGAAGTTCAGGCGCGCGAGCGGATCGGAAATGTCCATCAGCGTGGCGATCTGCTGCGGCGACAGGCGCCGCAATCCGCCGATCAGTTCGGCGGCGTCATCGACAAAATCGGGGATCGTGTGCTTTTTGACGTGCGGGGGTGTTTCGTAGTCGAGCGATTTGGCCGGCGACAGAACGATTATCATAGAGGCTTACAGGCACGCCGTGCCTGACGGTCAAAGACGAAACCACGATTGTAACGAATGCACGGTTCCGATGCCTCACGCGGGGCGCTCCGCGATGTCCCTCTCGTCGTGCTCGATTCGAATGTATGGATCGACATCCTCGTGTTCGACGACCCTCACACCCGCCCGATCCGCGCGGCGCTCGAAAGCGGCGCGCTGAAAGCGCTGATCGACGCGCGCTGTCTCGCTGAGCTCACGTACGTGCTCGATTATCCCCAGTTCGCGCGGCGCGAGATCGACAAGGCCGCGGCGCTCGATACGCTCGCGCGCCTCTGCCGGCAGGTCGCACCGCCCACGCCCGCCGAAGACGCCCGTCCGCTGCCGAAGTGCAAGGATCGCGACGACCAGAAGTTTCTTGAACTCGCGCACGCGGCGCAGGCCGACTGGCTGGTCTCAAAAGATCGCGCGGTGCTGAAGCTTGCAAAGCGTATCGCACGCGATTTCGGGTTCCGGATCGCGCAGCCGGCGCCATTCGTCGCGGCCTGCCTGCTGCCGGACAAGACAGCCGCCGAAGCGCCGGCGCCAGCCTGACCGGCGCATCGCGCACGAATTCCTTCAGCCCAGGTTCTCTCCACCGCCCATCGTCCATGCTCCAGACCGCGCCATGAATGCACCGCACACCACACACATCACGTCCACGACTCCGACCTTCCCGTCCCGTCTGCCGAACGTCGGCACGACGATTTTCACCGTGATGAGCGCGCTCGCCGCGCAAAAAGGCGCCGTGAACCTCGGCCAGGGCTTTCCGGATTTCAACTGCGATCCGCGCATCGTGGATGCGGTGACCGATGCGATGCGCGAAGGCCACAACCAGTATCCGCCGATGGCCGGCCTCGCGCCGCTACGTCAGGCGATCTCGGACAAGATCGCAAACCTGTACGGCCGCCGCTACGACGCCGACAGTGAAATCACGGTCACGGCCGGCGCCACGCAGGCGTTGCTCACCGCGATCCTGTGCACGGTCCATCCGGGCGATGAAGTGATCGTCGTCGAGCCGACGTATGACAGCTATCTGCCGTCGATCGAACTCGCGGGCGGCAAGCCGGTGTTCGTCACGCTCGACGCGCCCGACTACGCCATTCCGTTCGACAGGCTCGCGGCCGCGATCACCCCGAGGACGCGTCTGCTGCTGATCAACACGCCGCACAATCCGACGGGCACCGTCTGGCGCGCGGAAGACATGCAGAAGCTGGAAGACATCGTGCGCGGCACCAACGTGCTGATTCTCTCGGACGAAGTCTACGAACACATGGTCTACGACGACGCGCCGCACGAAAGCGTCGCGCGCTATCCGGAACTCGCGCAGCGCAGTTTCGTTGTATCGAGCTTCGGCAAGACGTATCACGTGACGGGCTGGAAAATCGGCTACGTCGCGGCGCCTGCCGCATTGACGGCGGAGTTCCGCAAAGTGCACCAGTTCAACGTGTTCACCGTGAATACGCCGATGCAGCTCGGCCTCGCGCGCTACATGCAGGATCCGGCGCCGTATCTCGACCTGCCGGCGTTCTATCAGAAGAAGCGTGACCTCTTCCGCGCGGGTCTCGCGAATTCGCGCTTCCGTCTACTGCCGTGTGAAGGCACGTACTTCCAGTGCGTCGATTACTCGGCGATCAGCGACCTGCCCGAAGCGGAATTCGCGCAATGGCTGACCGGCGAAATCGGCGTGGCGGCGATTCCCGTGTCGGCGTTCTATCACGCGCCGCATGAATCGGGCGTCGTGCGCTTCTGCTTCGCGAAGCAGGACAGCACGCTCGCCACCGCGCTCGAACGGCTGGCGCGTCTTTGATCCGGCGCGCGCGACGATGCGAATGAATCCACATTCCTCATCGTCGCGCGGGTGTCCTGCTTCGGCGCATCGCGGCTCACGTACAACCGCGCGCTTACGCCCCCGGCGATCACGCTTTCTTGCGTTGCGCCTCGACATACGCCTTGCGGTCGGCGGTCACGCGCTGCGCAGCGGGCCGTTCGTTCACTGCCTTCACGTATGCTTTCCAGTCGATCCCGGCATCGACCAGAAAATCGCGGCCGTAGACCGCCTGCGTCGCCATGCCGACGAGCGGCAAACTCACGAAACCAGCCGCATCGGAAACGCTGAAACGCTCGCCATGCAGGTACGGCGCGAGCTTCGCGAGGCGTTTGAAACCGCTGATATGATGTGTGAGCAGCTTCTCGACGCGCCCTTTGGTCGCGTCGGTGACCGTGCCGCCGAAAAACGCCTGCTTGTACAGGTTACGCACGGTCAGTTCGAGATGCACATCGACGAAGAAGATCATCTCGCGCTCTTTCGCGGCGATCCACGGATCGGCGGAGAAAATCGCCTTCTCCGGATAGCGCGCAGCCAGATATTCAACGATCGCCTGCGACTCGCACAGATCCCCGTGTTCGGTCTGGATGTACGGCACCTTGCCGAGCGGCGAATGCGCGACGAACGCTTCGTCCCGGCCCGGCATCACGAACACCTCCTCGAACGGGATATCGTGTTCGAGCAGAACGAATTTCACCTTGCTGTAATAGTTGGACAACGCGAAACCGCACAATTTGATCATCGGGTGTCTCCTTCCGGCCTGTTCTGTTTATCGATGGAACCGCGTCTGACAGATCGCCGACGATCATGCAGTCCGTGTTAACCCATCATCTCAAATTTTGCACGATCGTGCTATTCTAAAAACAACCATGGAGTCGAGCCTTACCATGACCTCTCGTCAGTTCAGCATCGAAACTATCGGCATTGTCGGCACGGGTGCGATGGGCCGCGGCATTGCGCAGATCGCGGCGCTCTCGGGCCTGAGCGTGCGTCTTTATGACACGAATCCCGAAGCCGTCGGCGCGGCGCGCGACTATCTTGCGGACACGTTCGCAAAACTCGCCGCCAAAGGCAAGCTCGAACCGGCGCGCGTGACCGCCGCGCTCGCGTGCGTGACAGGCGCGGCGGCGATCGCGGACTTCGCGGGTTGCGATCTCGTCGTCGAGGCGATCGTCGAAAAGCTCGACGTCAAGCGCACCCTCTTTCGCGAACTCGAAACGGTCGTAGGCGGCAACTGCGTGCTGGCGTCGAACACGTCGTCGCTGTCGATCACCTCGATCGCGGCGGGTTGCCAGGATCCGTCGCGCGTCGTCGGCTTTCACTTCTTCAATCCGGTGCCGCTGATGAAGGTCGTCGAGGTGATCGACGGCCTGCGCGGCGATCCGGCCGCCGGCGACGCGCTGATGGATCTCGCGCGCCGCATGGGCCACACGCCGGTGCGCGCGAAAGACATGCCCGGCTTCATCGTCAATCACGCCGGACGCGGGATGAATACCGAGGGCCTGCGCGTGGCGGGCGAAGGCGTCGCAAGTTTTGTCGATATCGACCGTATCATGCGCGAACAGGCGGGCTTCCGGCTCGGGCCGTTCGAACTGCTCGACCTGACAGCGCTCGACGTGTCGCATCCGGTGATGGAGTCGATCTATCACCAGTTCTACGAAGAGCCGCGCTTCACGCCGTCGCCGATCACGGGCACGCGCCTCGCGGGCGGTCTGATCGGCCGCAAGACGGGCGAAGGCTTTTATCAGTACATCGACGGCAAGCAGCAGGTCGAAGCCGAAGCCGCCGCGCCGACGGAATTGCCGAAGCGCGTATGGATCAGCAACCGCTATCCCGAGGCGCGCGAAGCCGTGCTGCAGATCGTCGCGAAAAGCGGCGTGACGCTCGACGAAGGTGCAACGCCCGCAGCGGATTCGCTGATCGTCGTGACGCCGTTCGGGCATGACGCGACTACCGCCACTGTCGACGAGAATCTCGACGCAAGCCGTGTAGTGGCGATCGATGCGCTGTTTCCGCTCGCCGGCGCGCAACGCCGCACGCTGATGACGACGCCCGCGACGACGCGCGCCGCGCGCGACGCCGGTCACGCGCTCTTCGCCTCCGACAACGTTCCTGTCACCGTGATCCGCGATTCGACCGGCTTCGTCGCGCAACGCGTGGTCGCGACCATCGTCAACATCGGCTGCGATATCGCGCAAAAGCAGATCGCGTCGCCGCTCGACATCGATCTGGCGGTCACACTGGGTCTCGGCTATCCACGCGGACCGCTCGCACTCGGCGACGCGCTCGGCGCGAAGGCGATCCTCACGATCCTGCGCAATATCTTCAGCGTGCTGGAAGATCCGCGCTACCGTCCGTCGCCGTGGCTTGCCCGTCGCGCACAGCTTGGCCTCCCGCTCACACAGACCGACGCCGCGGACGCCGACGAGACAGGCGCCAACACCAACGCAAAGGACCCGCGATGAGCGCTGAACTCCTCACGTCCCGCCCGGCCGAAAGCGAATCGACGCTCGTGCTGACACTGTCGAATCCGGGCGCGCGCAACGCATTGCATCCGGACATGTACGCAGCCGGCATCGAGGCGATCGATACGGCCGAGCGCGATCCGTCGATCCGCGCGATCGTGCTGACCGGAGCGGACCAGTTCTTCTGCGCGGGCGGCAACCTGAACCGGCTACTCGAAAATCGCGCGAAAGATCCTTCGGTGCAGGCGCAAAGCATCGACATGCTCGGCGAGTGGATCGCCGCGTTGCGTTCGTCGACGAAGCCGGTGATCGCCGCCGTCGAAGGCGCGGCGGCCGGCGCGGGATTTTCGCTCGCGCTCGCCTGTGACCTGATCGTCGCCGCCGAAGAGGCGAAATTCGTGATGTCGTACGCCCGCGTCGGGCTGACGCCGGACGGCGGCGGCTCGTGGTTTCTCGCGCAGGCACTGCCGCGCCAGATCGCGGCCGAAGTGCTGTTCGAAGGCAAGCCGGTTATCGCGACGCGACTCCATGAACTCGGTGTCGTCAACAAGCTGGCGAAAGCCGGTGCGGTGCGCGACATGGCGCTCGCATGGGCCGACGACCTCGGCAGGATCTCGCCGTATTCGATCACGCGCATCAAGTCGCTGATTGGCGCGGCCGGCACGCAATCGCTGCCGGATCATCTTGCCGCCGAGCGCGACAGCTTCGTCTGCGCGCTGCATCAGGGCGATGCGCTTGAAGGCATCACCGCGTTCCTTGAAAAACGTCCACCGGTCTACAAATGAACGAACCGCAAAACGCCGCGTTCCAGTTGCCGAAGCGCCGACGCATCTATCTGATGCGGCACGGCGACGTCACGTATTTCGACGCCACCGGCCGCGCGATCGATCCCGAAACCGTGCCGCTCAACGAGAACGGCCGCGAACAGGCGAGCGCCGCGGGCCGCGTGTTCGCGGAGCAGCAGGTTCGCTTCGACCGCGTGATCGTGAGCGGCCTGCCGCGCACGGTCGAAACCGCGCAACGCGTGCTCGCCGAAACCGGTCAGCAGATCGAACTGGAAATCGAGCCCGCGCTGCAGGAAATTCGCGGCGGGCGGCTCGGCGGCATTCCAGCGAAAGATCTCGAAACCGCGTTTCTGAGCGTGTTCGACGGCATCGTCCCTGCAGACACGCGCTTTCTGGGCGGCGAAACGATCGGAGAACTGTTCGACCGCGTGCTGCCCGCGCTTGCAACGCTGCGCGAAGACACGTCGTGGGACACGGTGCTGCTCGTGCTGCACGGCGGAGTGAACCGCGCGATCCTCTCGCATGCGATCACGGCGGGCGGCCGCACGTTCTTCGGCCATCTCGCGCAGGCGACGGGCTGCATCAACACGCTCGACGTCGGCGCGGCGCCGCGCGACTGGGTGCTGCGCGCAATCAATTACTCACCGCCTTCACCGCTTCATCGCGACGTGCGCAACACGACGATGGAACTGCTCTACGCGCAATTCATTCAATACAGGCATAGTTGAACCCGATCTGGAGGAGACAATGACGCAGGCCAGCCCCGCTGGAGAAGCGGAACACACGCCGGACTACTCGGCATTCGAAGGCACCCGGCCCGTCGCGGACAAACAGCGCTTCGACGCGGACCAGCTCGGCGCGTGGCTGGCCCAACACGTCGAAGGCTTCGCCGGGTCGTTGACCGTCGAACAGTTCGCAGGCGGCCAGTCGAATCCGACGTTCAAACTCGTCACGCCTTCGCGCTCGTATGTGATGCGCGCGAAGCCTGGCCCCGCTGCGAAACTCCTGCCGTCGGCGCACGCCGTGGAACGCGAATATCGCGTGATGCATGCGCTTCGCCATACCGACGTACCGGTCGCGAAAATGCTCGCGCTCTGCGAAGACGAAAGCGTGATTGGGCGCGCTTTCTATGTGATGGAGTTCGTTCAGGGACGCGTGCTGTGGGACCAGTCGCTGCCCGGCATGACGACCGGTGAACGCGGTGCGATCTACGACGAGATGAATCGCGTGATCGCAGCGCTGCATAGCGTCGATCCAGCGACCGTCGGGCTTGCGGACTATGGCAAACCGGGCAACTACTTCGCGCGACAGATCGGTCGCTGGAGCAAGCAGTATGTGGCGTCCGAAACGGAACCGATCGAAGCGATGAACCGCCTCATCGAATGGCTGCCGCAGCACATGCCGGCCGATACCAGCGAGCGTGCTTCGGTCGTGCATGGCGACTACCGTCTCGACAACCTGATTTTCCATCCGCACGAGCCGCGTGTGCTTGCCGTGCTCGACTGGGAACTGTCGACGCTCGGCGATCCGCTTGCCGACTTCGCGTATCACTGCATGGCGTGGCACGTCGATCCCACGCAGTTTCGCGGCATTGCCGGCCTCGACTGGGCGGCACTCGGCATTCCGGACGAAGCGCATTACGTCGAACGTTATTGCGCGCGCACTGGCTTCCAGATCGAAGGCGACTGGAATTTCTATCTGGCGTACAACATGTTCCGCATCGCGGCGATCCTGCAGGGGATCATGAAACGCGTCGTCGACGGCACCGCTGCGAGTGCGCAGGCTATCGATGCCGGCCGTCGCGCGAAGCCGATGGCGGAACTCGCGTGGCGTTACGCGCAGAAAGTGCGCTAGTCACAGCCCGACAATTGCTCATCGTTACCCGCGAGGTTTTACATGAATTTCGATTACACCCCGAAGGTGCAGGCACTGCGCGAGAAATTGCTCGCTTTCTTCGACGAGCACATCTATCCGAACGAGCGCGCATTCGCCGAAGAGATTGCACGGAATCGCCAGAACGGCAACGCATGGATTCCGACTGAGCTGATCGAGCGTCTCAAGCAGGAAGCGCGCGACGCCGGGCTGTGGAACCTGTTCCTGCCGGACTCCGCGCGCGGCGCGGGCCTCACGAATCTCGAATACGCGCCGCTGTGCGAGATCATGGGCCGGGTGCCCTGGGCGCCTGAAGTGTTCAACTGCAACGCGCCCGACACCGGCAACATGGAAACGATCGAGCGCTACGGCAGTGATGAAAACAAACGTGAATGGCTCGAACCGCTGCTGCAGGGCCATATTCGCTCGGCGTTCCTGATGACGGAACCGGCCGTGGCGTCGTCGGATGCAACGAATATCCAGACGAGCATCGTGCGCGACGGTGACGATTATGTGATCAACGGCCGCAAGTGGTGGTCGTCGGGCGCGGGCGATCCGCGCTGCAAGGTGTACATCGTGATGGGCAAGACCGATCCCGAAGCGCCGCGCCATCAGCAACAGTCGATGATCCTCGTGCCCGCCGACGCAACCGGCGTCACCGTGCATCGTCCGCTGACGGTGTTCGGTTACGACGACGCGCCGCACGGCCACATGGAAATCACGCTGGAAAACGTGCGCGTGCCGGCGTCGAACCTGCTGCTGGGCGAAGGACGCGGTTTCGAGATCGCGCAGGGCCGTCTCGGGCCGGGACGCATTCACCACTGCATGCGTCTGATCGGCCTCGCCGAGCGCGCGCTCGAGCTGATGTCGAAGCGCTCGCTGCAGCGGGTCGCGTTCGGCAAGCCGGTCGCCGCGCAAGGCGTGACGCTGGAGCGTATCGCCGAAGCGCGCTGCATGATCGAACAGGCGCGCCTGCTCACGCTGAAGACGGCGTACATGATGGACACCGTCGGCAACAAGGGCGCACGCGGCGAAATCGCGATGATCAAGGTCGTCGCGCCGAACATGGCATGTCAGGTCATCGACTGGGCCATGCAGGCGCACGGCGCGGCCGGCATGAGCGACGATTTTCCGCTCGCGTATGCGTACACGTCGGCACGCACGCTGCGCTTCGCGGACGGTCCCGATGAGGTGCACCGCAACGCGATCGCGAAACTCGAACTGTCGCGCTATGCGGAAGCGTCGCCATCGCCCGCGGCGACACAACGCGCGCAATGACAGCGCTATAACGGCGCGTTTTACACGATGCGGTGGCGTGGTGCACGCTGGGTCACCCCCTGCATCAAGATTCGATCTGTGCTCTAATTTTCGTCTGCCTCAATGCATCGACGTCGCATCGCGCGGCGCCTCACTCACGAAAACCAGGAGTCACGATGATCGACGTCTATAGCTGGGCGACCCCGAACGGCCACAAAATCCACATCATGCTCGAGGAAACCGGGCTCGAATACACGGCGCACGCCATCAATATTGGCGCCGGCGACCAGTTCACGCCCGAATTTCTTTCGATCAGCCCGAACAACAAGATCCCGGCGATCGTCGATCCCGACGGCCCGAAGTCCGCTGACGGCAAACCGTTCTCGCTGTTCGAATCCGGCGCGATCCTGATTTATCTCGCGGAAAAAACCGGCAAGTTCCTGCCGGCCGATCCGGCGAGACGCTATGCGACGCTGCAATGGCTGATGTTCCAGATGGGCGGCGTCGGCCCGATGCTCGGCCAGACGCATCACTTCCGCGTGTACGCGCCGCAGCCGATCGAGTACGCGATCAACCGCTACACGAACGAGACGCGGCGTCTGTACGGCGTGATGGATACGCAACTCGGCAAGACCGCGTATCTCGCGGGCAACGACTATACGATCGCGGATATCGCATCGTTCCCGTGGACGCGCTCGTGGAAAAACCAGGGCATCGAGCTCGACGACTTCCCGAACGTGAAGCGCTGGCACGAAGCGATCGCCGCGCGTCCGGCGGTGATCCGCGGCGTGGAAGTGCTGGCGTCCGCGCGCAAGGAGCTGACCGACGACAAGGCGCGCGAAATCCTGTTCGGCGCGACGCAATACGCGAAGCATTGAACTGAGCGCGTCGCGCAATAAAAAACGCGGTTGCCTGTGAAGGCAACCGCGTTTTCCTTTCTACTGTGTTGAACCCGATGTCGATGCTAGAAATAATGCCGGGTGATGAACTCGGCGACACAAACCGGCCGCTCACTCCCCTGCTTTTCCAGCGTCACGTTCCAGACAACCTGCACGCCGTTGTCGTCGACGTCAGTCACGTCAGCCACCACGAACTTCGCACGCACGTTCGACCCGACCAGCACCGGCGACGTGAAGCGCACCCGGTTTAGACCGTAGTTGACGCCCATGCGCTGCTTCAACGAAACGGTCTTCTCGAGCAGCGCCGGAATCAGCGACAGCGTCATGAATCCATGCGCAATCGGTCCACCAAATGGCGACTCACGTTTTGCCCGTTCAGGATCGACGTGAATCCATTGATGATCGCCGGTGGCCGCCGCGAAACGGTCCACGCTCGCCTGATCGATCCCGGCCCAGGCGCTTATCAGCGCACCTGAACTCGTAAGTGCGCGTAGTGCATGCGCATCGGCTACCTCAATGTCGCCCGGCGTCATACTGCGTCACCCGGATTGCGCAAGCCGAAGAGCCCTTTCGAGCGCACCGTGATCACTGTTTCGCCGTGCTGGTTGATGCCTTCCCACTGCGTCGACACGATGCCGCGATCGGGTTTGCTCGCGGACACGCGCCGGTCGAGCACGGTGTTCAGCATACGGATCGTATCGCCCACACGCACGGGCTTGATCCAGCGAATGTCATCGATGCCGGGTGAGCCCATCGACGTCGAACCCGCAAACGCGTTGCGCACGAGCAGGCCCATCATCACCGAGCACGTATGCCAGCCGCTTGCGATCAGCGTGCCGTACGGCGAGGCCGCCGCACCTTCATCGCTGATGTGAAACGGTTGCGGATCGAACTGTTCGGCGAACCGGATGATCTCTTCCCGCGTAAACGTGTGTTCACCGATTTCGAAGGTCTTGCCGACCTCCATGTCCTCGAAGCTCAAACCCATGTTCACACCTCCTTCATCTGGATCGACGGATCATACTTCGGCGACGGCAAACCCTGGCAGGGCGGCAAAACGTTCGAGATGGTGATCGACGTCGCCCAGCGTGGTTTCGATGATCGCGAGGCGCTTGAACAGATGCGCCGCCGCGACTTCGTTGGTCACGCCCATGCCGCCGTGCAACTGAACCGCCTGCTGGCCGACAAAGCGCGCGGCCTGCCCGACGCGAACCTTCGCGGCCGACACGGCACGGCGACGCTCGTCGGCATCTTCACTCGCGTAGCGGACGGCGGCCAGATACGACACCGAGCGCGCCTGTTCCGCGTGAATCAGCATCTCGACCATCCGATGCTGCAACGACTGGAAACGCGCGATCGGCACGCCGAACTGCTGACGCTGCTTCGTATATTCGGCGGTGGCGTGATTCAGCGCATCGAGCGCGCCGACGGCTTCCGCGCAGAGCAGCACGATGCCGTAATCGGCGATGCGTTCGAGCGTCGCGGCGCCCGCGTGTGCGCCGGCAAGGCGACGCGCCGGCGTCGCTTCGAACGACAGTGTCGCGGCACGCTGGCCGTCGATCGTGCGGTAGTCGGTAACCTGGGCGTTCCGTGCCTTGCGCTCGATCACGAACAGCGCGATCTCGCCGTCCAGACGTGCGGGCACGATCCAGTAATCCGCCTGCGCGCCGTGCTGCACGACGGATTTCCTGCCCGTCAACACGTAGCCTTCACCCTGTTTCGTCGCGGTCGTTTCCACCGCGAAAATGTCATAGCGTGCGGCCGGTTCATGAAACGCCACGGCAAGCCTGATCTCGCCCGCCGCGGCGCGTTCGAGCAGGTGCGTATCGTCGCCCTCGCCCGTGCCCGCCAGACGCAGCGCCTCGATACCCACCGCCGTCGCCCAGTATGGCTCGATCACAAGCGCGCGCCCGAGTTCCTGCATCACCACGAGCATGTCGACCGGACTGCCGTTGAAGCCGCCTCGCGCTTCAGGCACCGGTAATGCCGTGAGACCGAGTTCGGTGAACGCGGACCAGTGTGTGTCCGATACGCCCGCTTCGGTGCGCACGATCGCCTGGCGTGCCTCGAAGCCGTAGTTCTTGTCGAGATAGCGGCGCAGCGCGTCGGCGAATTGCTGTTGTTCGTCGTTAAAAGTGAAGTCCATTGCGCTGCTCCTCAAAGGCCCAGAATCATCTGCGCGATGATGTTCTTTTGAATCTCGTTCGAACCGCCGTAGATCGACGTCTTACGGAAATTGAAGTAATACGCCGCAAGCGGCGCCGCATCGTCATCACCAGCCACGCTATGTGCGCGCTCGCCTTCGAGGAACGGTACGTCGAACGGCGCCGCCATCGGACCGACCGCTTCGAACATCAACTCGGTCAACGCCTGCTGCACCTCGGTGCCCTTGATCTTCAGCATCGACGCTTCCGGCCCCGGACCGCGTCCGCCCGTCTCAGCGCTCACGACGCGCTGCACCGTGATTTCAAGCGCCATCATTTCGATTTCCAGATTCGCGACCTTCGCCGAGAAAACCGGATCGTGCAGCAACGGCTTGCCGTTCTTCTTCTGGTTCAGCGCGAGGCGCTTCAGGAAAACGAGTTCGCGCTTCGACTGGCCGACGCGTGCGATACCGGTGCGCTCGTGACCGAGCAGATATTTCGCATACGTCCAGCCGCGATTCTCTTCGCCGACGAGGTTCTCGACCGGCACTTTCACATCTTCGAAGAAGACTTCGTTGACTTCGTGATCTTCATCGAGCGTGATGATCGGACGCACGGTAATGCCCGGTGTCTTCATGTCGATCAGGATGAACGAGATGCCTTCCTGCTTCTTCGCGCCGCTGTCGGTGCGCACGAGGCAGAACATCATGTCGGCGTGCTGGCCGAGGGTGGTCCACGTTTTCTGGCCGTTGACGATGTAGTGATCGCCGACGCGCTCGGCGCGCGTGCGCAGCGACGCCAGATCGGAGCCGGAGCCCGGTTCCGAATAACCCTGACACCACCAGTCGGTGCCGTCGAGAATACGCGGCAGGTAGTGGCGTTTTTGCGCCTCATTGCCGTATTTCATCAACACGGGCGCCACCATCGATACGCCGAACGGCAGCACCGAAGGTGCGCCGATGCGCGCGCATTCTTCGTCCCAGATGTGGCGTTGCGTCGGATTCCAGCCCGGACCGCCGAATTCGGTTGGCCACGCGATCACCGACCAGCCGCGCTTGCCGAGCAGCTTGTGCCAGCTTGCGAGGTCCTCGCGGTTCAGACGCTTGTGGTTGAGTACCTTGTAGCGCAGCTCGTGAGGCAAATTGGCCTCGAGCCACGAACGGATGTCGGCGCGGAATGCGTCGTCAGCTTGGGAGTAATCCAGATTCATGCGCTATGTCTCCTGGCCGCGGCTAGACCACCGCCGCCAGGAAGCCACCGCGCTTATTGCAGCGGTTCTTTCAGTGCGGCCGGGACCGGCAGCGGCATCACGTCGATGCCTTCCTCGACCAAGGCTTTCGCATCTTCGGGTGTCGTGAGGCCCCGAATACTGCGTGCCGGCGCTTCGTTGTAGTGAATGCGCCGTGCTTCCTCGGCGAAGCGGTCGCCCACGTTCTCGGTCTTTTCCAGTACCTCGCGCAGTGCACGCATGGCGTGCGCCTGCCATTCAACCGCGTTCGCCGGCGCAGACGCCGCCGTCGCACCGGACAGGTTGAGCCGCGGTGCGGACGGCAAACGGCTCACTTCGGTCACACCGCAAACTGGACATTCGACCAGCTTGCGGGACAACTGCGACTCAAAATCATCGGCGGAAGCGAACCAGCCTTCGAACCGATGGCCGTGCAGACACGTTAAATCGAGGACCTTCATGTGGAATCAGGGCTTGCAACCAGTTTATCGCAAAATGGAAATTTGTGAACGATCGTTCGCAAATTTTTTTGGCTTTTCATTGAGAGCGGGATAAGCGCCCTCCATCGACAGCGTGGGGCGATTCTAGCGCTTTGCGGCGAATGCCGCCGAAGCAGCCCAAAATACCTGAATCACCTGAAAATCGCCGCCGGAAAAGATAACGGCGGCCTTGCGGGCCGCCGTTGCAGGTTCGACAACTTGTATTCATCGATGCTACGTCATGCGCCGTCGCCCCACGGTGGCGACCCTGTTGCCTCAGTCACGCTCCAGCGCTGCTGTCAGCCATGTGCCCGACAGGATCTTTTCGAGCCAGAACGTGCCGATGATCGTCTTCACGTCGGTGATCTTCCCCGTGCGCACCCACTCGGACACTTCCGGCACGGTTGCCGTGAAGAGTTCGAGGAATTCGCCGTCGTCGAGCTTGCGCTCGCCTGCCGTCAGGCCGCGCGCGAGGTAGATGTCGATGAATTCCGTCGAGTACGAAATGATCGGGTGGATGCGCGTGATGTAGACGTACTCGCTTGCCGTATAGCCGGTCTCTTCAGCCAGTTCACGTTTCGCGCAGGCGAGCGCGCCTTCGTCCGGATCCAGCTTGCCCGCGGGATACTCGTACATCACCTTGCCGATCGGGTAGCGATACTGGCTTTCGAGCAGCACGCGACCGTCGTCGAAGAGCGGAATCACCATCACCGCGCCCGGGTGCTTCACGTACTCGCGGGTTGCGTGCTTGCCGTCGGGCAATTCGACCGTATCGCACTTGAGCGTTAGAAACGGCCCCTCGTGCAGGGTCGTGCTCTCCAGACACTTTTCGGTGAGCGTTGCGTCGTGGTTCGGGAGTTCGGCCATGTGCGACCTCAGAAAAGCATGGAGCGCCGACGGCTTGTGCCGTCAGCGGCGTTTGACGAGATACTGCCAGGTGAAACCGGGGAAAGCGAACACGACAAAAAGACTGAACGTGATCGCATAGAACTGCCAGCCCTGCTCGAAGCGGTTACCGGCGCGCGCTTCGAGCATGAAGCCAAGCGTGCCGATCGCGAAATACAGCACGATCATTTCGGCGATCCGCAACCAGACGCTCTTCTTCGCCGCCTTCAACTTCATCGGGACGACCGCGAAGAGCCGCTGGTTCAGGAACGGCAGGTTGGCGCCCACGAGCGCCAGCAACACGATAAACCAGCCCGCTGCCGACATTACAGCGGCAGCGTGTGCTGGATAGCCTGCAGGCAGACCGTCATCAGCGGACCCGGCACGATGCCGAGCACAAGCAGGGCCACGCCGTTCAGCGCGAGCAGCGTACGCGAGCAGGCGTCGGCGGTAATCGGCGCGGTGTCCTGCGGTGCATCGAAGTACATCAGCTTGACGACACGCAGGTAGTAGAACGCGCCGAACAGCGACGTCACCACGGCAAGCACCGTGAGCCACGTCAGGCCGGCGTTCATCGTCGCCTCGAGCACGGCGAGCTTCGCGTAGAAGCCGACCGTCGGCGGGATGCCGGCGAGCGAGAACATCATCACCATCATCACGAACGCGAAGATCGGACTGCGCTGGTTAAGACCCTTGAAGTCGTCGAGCGTTTCGGCTTCGAAATCACGACGTGCGAGCAGCATCACAACGCCGAACGTGCCGAGCGTCGTCACGAGGTAGATGATGCTGTAGAACATCGCTGAACCGTACGCACCGGCCGCTCCACCCGCCTTGCCGTCGACCACGCCCGACAGCAGGCCGAGCAGCACGAAGCCCATGTTCGCGATCGCCGAGTACGCCAGCATCCGCTTGATGTTGCGCTGGACGATACCCGTGATGTTGCCGACGATCATCGACAGCGCCGCGAGAATCACGAGCATTTCCTGCCAGTCGACCGCGAGCGGCAGCAGGCCCATCACGAGAAAGCGCAGACCCCATGCGAACGCCGCGACCTTCGGACCGCCGCCGGTCAGCAACGTCATGGCCGTCGGCGCGCCTTGATAGACGTCCGGCACCCACATGTGGAACGGCACTGCACCCATCTTGAACGCGATGCCAGCGACGATGAAGATCACGCCGAACAGCAGCACGACATCGTTGATGTGACCCGAAGCCACCGCCTTCAGCACTTCACCGAGTTCGAGCGAACCGGTCGCGCCGTACAGCATCGAGATGCCGTAGAGCAGGAAACCCGATGCGAGCGCGCCCAGCACGTAGTACTTCATCGCCGATTCGTTCGACTGCGCAGCGTCACGACGCAGCGCGATCACGGCATACAGCGACAGCGACATCAATTCCAGACCGAGATACAGCGTCAGGAAGTTGTTGCCCGAAATCATCACGAGCTGGCCGAGCAGCGAAAACATGCCAAGCAGGAAGAAGTCGCCGCGGAACAGGTCGCGGTCTTCGAGATACCTGCGCGAATAGACGATCGTCACCGCGTACCCCAGCGACACCACCGCCTTCATCGCGCTGGCGAACGGATCCACCACGTACATGCGCGAGAAGAAGTAGTGCGGCGTCGGATCAAACGCGTTGATCGCGAACCAGACACCCGCGATCACCGAAGAGACGACCGCGATGTAATACGTCGTGCGACGGCCAGTCACGCCGACGAACGTGTCGTTGAGCCACGCGACGACGACTGCGAACATCAGCAGCGCATCGGGCAACAGAGCATTCATAGGGGCGTTTTGCATGATCTTTAGATTCCTCCGCTCTGTATTACTGTGACAACGGCAGCTTGGACTGCGCGACGTGGGAGAGGAGGTTGTCCACGGATACGTGCATCACATCGGTGAAAGGCTTCGGATACAGGCCCATGAACAGCGTCAGGACCGCAAGCACGACCAGCATGAAGAACTCACGGCGGTTGACGTCGAGCAGGCCCTTCACGTGGTCGTTCGCCACGGCGCCGAAGTACACGCGCTTGTACATCCACAGCGTGTAGGCCGCGCCGAGAATCAGCGTGACCGCGGCGCCAAGACCAATCCAGAAATTGAACTGGACAGCAGCCAGGATCACCATGAATTCACCGACGAAACCCGACGTGCCCGGCAGGCCGCAATTCGCCATCGAGAACAGCATCACGAGTGCCGCGAACTTCGGCATCGTGTTCACGACGCCGCCGTAGTCGGCGATCTGACGCGAGTGCATGCGGTCATACAGCACGCCGATACACAGGAACATCGCGCCCGACACGAAGCCGTGCGAGATCATCTGGACGATTGCGCCTTCCACACCGAGCTGGTTGAAGATGAAAAAGCCGAGCGTCACGAAGCCCATGTGCGCGATCGACGAGTACGCGACCAGCTTCTTCATATCCGCCTGCACCATCGCGACGAAACCGATGTAGATCACCGCGATCAGCGACAGCGTGATCACAGCCGGCGCGAGGAAGTGGCTCGCGTCCGGTGTGATCGGCAGCGAGAAGCGCAGGAAACCGTATGCACCGAGCTTCAGCATGATCGCGGCCAGCACGACCGAGCCGCCCGTCGGCGCTTCCACGTGGGCGTCAGGCAGCCACGTGTGAACCGGCCACATCGGCACCTTCACGGCGAACGCCAGGAAGAACGCGATAAATATCAATATCTGCGGCGTCATGCCGATCTGCGCGTTTTGCCACGTGGCGAGATCGAACGTGCCCGTCTGCGTGTACAGGTACAGCAGCGCGACCAGCATCAGCAGCGAGCCCATCAGCGTGTACAGGAAGAACTTGAACGCCGCGTACACGCGGTTCGCCCCGCCCCACACGCCGATGATGATGTACATCGGAATCAGCGTCGCTTCGAAGAACACGTAGAACAGCATGCCGTCCGCGGCGCTGAACACGCCGACCATGATGCCGGACAGGATCAGGAACGAAGCCAGATACTGCGACACGTTCTTCGTGATCACTTCCCATGCGCTGATCACGACGATCACCGTGATCAGCGCGGTCAGCACGACGAACCACATCGAGATGCCGTCGACGCCCAGGTGATACGTGATGTTGAAGCGTTCGATCCAGTTGGCCTTCTCCACGAACTGCAGTTCCGCAGTGCTGGAGTCGAAGCCCGTCATGAGCGGAATCGTGACGATAAAGCTGAGTACCGAGCCGACCAGCGCAAGCCAGCGCGCCGGGCCGGGGTTCTTGTCGGAACCGATGGCAAGGACCAGGAGGCCGAACAGGATCGGCAGCCAGATCGCGATACTGAGAATCGGATAAGCGTGCATTAGTGTCCCTCGCCTTATTTGCCGCCGAGCGTTACAAACAGGGTCAAGAGCCCCAACATGCCGATAATCATGGCAAACGCGTAGTGATAGATGTAACCGGATTGGAGGAAGCGGATCACGCTGGCAAACCAGCCAATGAAGCGCGCGCTGCCGTTGACGATACCGTCGATGACCACGACGTCACCCTCCTTCCAGAGACCGCGGCCGATGGCCACGGCACCCTTCGCGAAGACGACTTCGTTGATCTTGTCCATGTAGTACTTGTTGTCGAGCAGCGTGTAGACCGGGCCGAACGCGCGCTTGATGACAGCCGGCAGATCCGGACGCACCAGATACAGGAACCACGCCACCACGATGCCTGCGAGCGCGAGCCACACCGGCAGACCCGAAACCGAGTGCAGACCCATCGACGCCCAGCCCTGGAACTCTTCGGCCATCTCATGCAGCGCCGGATGGTTTGCGCCGACGAAAATCACCTTGTCGAACGCCACGCCGTGCTGGAAGAAGTCGCCGTAAATCATCGGACCGATGCCGATTGCACCGATGACGACCGACGGAATCGCCAGCAGCACCAGCGGTACCCAGACCACCCACGGCGTCTCGTGCGGCTCGTGTGCGTGACCGTGGTCGTCATGACCATGGGCGTGCGCATCGTGGCCGTGGCCGTGATCGTCATGGCCGTGCGCGGCGTGCGCCGCCGCTTCGGCACCCATCGGCGATTCCGGATGCTTCGGATTGCGGAAACGCTCTTCGCCGTGGAACACGAGGAAATACATGCGGAACGAGTACAGCGCCGTGACGAACACGCTCGCCACCACCGCGAAGTACGCGAAACCCGAACCCGGCAGATGCGACAGCTTCACCGCATCGATGATCGAGTCTTTCGAGTAGAAGCCGGAGAAGAACGGCGTACCGATCAGCGCCAGCGTACCGGCCAGCGACGTGATCCACGTGATCGGCATGTACTTGCGCAGGCCACCCATGTTGCGGATGTCCTGATCGTGGTGCATGCCGATGATCACCGAGCCCGCGCCGAGGAACAGCAGCGCCTTGAAGAACGCGTGCGTCATCAGATGGAACACGGCAACCGAGTAGGCGGACGCGCCGAGCGCGACCGTCATGTAACCGAGCTGCGACAGTGTCGAGTAAGCCACCACGCGCTTGATGTCGTTCTGGACGACCCCGAGGAAGCCCATGAACAGCGTCGTGATCGCACCGATCACCATGATGAATGACAGCGCCGTATCCGACAGTTCGAACAGCGGCGACATGCGCGTGACCATGAAGATACCGGCCGTCACCATCGTCGCCGCGTGAATCAGCGCGGAAATCGGCGTCGGGCCTTCCATCGAATCCGGCAGCCACACGTGCAGCGGGAACTGCGCCGACTTGCCCATCGCGCCGATGAAGAGGCAGATACACGCAACCGTCAGCAGGCCCCAGCTCGTACCCGGGAAGCTCAGCGCGGCCAGCTCGTGGCTCTTCGCGAACACATCGCCGTAGTTCAGCGAGCCGCCGAAGGCCAGCAGCAGGCCGATACCGAGAATGAAACCGAAGTCGCCCACGCGGTTCACGAGGAACGCCTTCATGTTCGCGTAGATGGCACTTTCACGCGTGAAGTAGAAGCCGATCAGCAGGTACGACACCAGACCCACCGCTTCCCAGCCGAAGAACAGTTGCAGGAAGTTGTTGCTCATCACGAGCATCAACATCGAGAACGTGAACAGCGAGATATACGAGAAGAAGCGCTGGTAGCCGTCGTCGTCGGCCATGTAACCGATCGTGTAGATGTGCACCATCAGCGACACGAAGGTCACCACGCACATCATCATCGCCGTGAGCGAATCGACGAGGAAGCCGATTTCGAACTTCAGCTTGCCGACGGTCAGCCATTCATAAATGGTCGCGTTGAAGCTCGCACCGTTCAGCACGTCGAAAAAGACGATCGCCGACAGGATGAACGAGATCGCCACGCCGAGAATCGTGACCGAGTGTGCCCCGGCGCGCCCCACCGCTTTCCCGAACAGCCCCGCGATCAGCGAGCCGGCCAGCGGTGCCAGCGGGACCGCTAGCAGCAGGTTTTCATTGAGTGTCGTTGACATAACAGCTTTGCCTGAATTTAACCTTTGAGCTGATCGAGATCCTCGACGTTGATCGTGTCGAGGCTACGGAACAGGGTCACCAGAATGGCGAGACCGATCGCTGCTTCCGCTGCCGCAACCGTCAGCACGAAGAACACGAAGATCTGGCCATGCACGTCGCCCAGGTAATGCGAGAAGGCGACAAAATTGGTGTTCACCGCCAGCAGCATCAGCTCGATCGCCATCAGGATGATGATGATGTTGCGACGGTTCAGGAAAATGCCGACGATGCTGATCGCAAACAGGATCGCGCCGAGGACGAGGTAATGAGCAAGGGTCAACATGTTTTTCTCCTGGGCGCTCAGCCGTTCTTTGCAGGCGCGGCGGCAGTCGTTGCCGCGGCAGCTTCGGCGGCCTTTGCGGCGGCAGCGGCTTCGGCCGCTTCGGTCGCAGCGGTCTTTTCCGACGCCATCTTGACGACGCGCACACGGTCCTGGGCGCGCACCTTCACCTGATCGCCGACGTTCTGGCGCTTGCTGTCCTTCGCATGACGCGCGGTCAGCGCAACCGCCGCGATGATCGCGACGAGCAGGACAAGGCCGGCCACTTCGAACGCGAAGATGTAGTCGGTGTAGATGATCTTGCCGATGATGCGCGTGTTCGACCAGCCAGCGGTTGCGGCTGCGGCGCCGGCCACCGTGGTGTCGCGCACCGGCTGGACGGTCGCGCCGTAGCCGTGCCAGAGGATCAGCGCGGTTTCGATCACGATGATCGCGCCGACAATCGTCGCCATCGGCACGAAGCGCCTGAAGTCGCGTCGCAGCACGTCGACATTGATGTCCAGCATCATCACGACGAACAGGAACAGCACCATCACCGCGCCGACGTAGACCAGCACGAGCAGGATCGCGAGGAATTCCGCCTCGAGCAGCATCCAGATCGCCGCTGCATTGAAAAACGCGAGCACCAGGAAGAGCGCGGAGCTCACCGGGTTGCGCGAGGTGATCACCTTCAGCCCTGATATCACCAGGAACAGCGCGAAGATGTAGAACAGTACGGTCGTGAATTCCATGATTACCGGTTCATCGTTAGGCCATCATCAGGCATGGTTCTTTGGCACGCGCATCTGTGAATGCAGCACACAGGCGCGCGGTGCCGAAGCAGTCAGACTTCAGCGCACGGCCTGTACAGCGGGCCGTTTTGCAGCGTCGAACGAGCAGTGTTTCAACCGCGTTCAACCGTGTTTAACGATACGGCGCGTCGGCCGCCTTGTTTGCAGCGATCTCAGTTTCGTAGCGATCGCCCACGGCCAGCAGCATGTCCTTCGTGAAGTACAGGTCGCCGCGCTTTTCGCCGTGATATTCGAGAATGTGCGTCTCGACGATCGAATCGACGGGGCAGCTCTCTTCGCAGAAACCGCAGAAGATGCATTTGGTCAGGTCGATGTCGTAGCGCGTCGTGCGGCGCGTATTGTCCGCACGGGTTTCCGACTCGATCGTGATGGCAAGTGCCGGGCACACCGCTTCGCACAGCTTGCAGGCGATGCAGCGCTCTTCGCCGTTCTCATAGCGGCGCAGTGCGTGCAGGCCACGGAAACGCGGCGAAATCGGCGTTTTTTCCTCGGGGAACTGCACCGTGATCTTGCGCTGGAACGTGTAACGTCCGGTCAGCGCGAGGCCCTTCAGCAGCTCCGTCAGGAAGAAAGTCTTGAAGAAATTTTGAATTGCGGTCATGGGGTCATCCGCCCTTATTTCCAGATATTCAACGGCGACATGATCCAGAAGCCGACCACCACCAGCCACACCACGCAGACCGGAATGAAGATTTTCCAGCCCAGACGCATGATCTGGTCATAGCGATAGCGCGGGAACGTAGCACGCGCCCAGATGAACACCGACAGCAGGAAGAAAACTTTCGCGACGAGCCACACGATGCCCGGCACGAACGACAGAAAACCGAACGGAGCGCTCCAGCCGCCGAGGAACAGCGTCGCCGCCAGCGCCGAGATCACGATCATGTTGATGTACTCGGCGAGGAAGAACAGCGCGAACGCCATACCCGAGTAATCGATCATGTGACCGGCGACGATTTCCGACTCCCCTTCCACCACGTCGAACGGGTGACGGTTCGTTTCAGCGATGCCGGAGATGAAGTAGACGACGAACATCGGCAGAAGCGGCAACCAGTTCCATGACAGGAAGTTCAGGCCGTAGCTCGCGAAAATGCCGCGTTCCTGCGACGTGACAATAGCCGACAGGTTCAGCGTACCAGCCGTCATCAGCACGACGACGAGCGCAAAGCCCATGCAGATTTCGTACGACACCATCTGCGCCGCGGCACGCATCGCGCCGAGGAACGCGTACTTCGAATTCGACGCCCAGCCGGCGAGAATCACGCCATACACGCCGACCGACGAAATCGCCATCGCGTACAGCAGACCTGCGTTGATGTCGCCGAGCACCGCACCCGCCTGGAACGGAATCACCGCCCAGACCGCGAAGGCCGGCACGACCACCATGATCGGGGCGATCATGTAGATCCAGCGGCTTGCCTGGGTCGGCTGAATGACTTCTTTCAGCAGCAGCTTCAGCACGTCGGCGATTGGCTGCAACAGGCCGGCGGGACCGACACGGTTCGGGCCGAGACGCACGTGCATCCAGCCGATCAGCTTCCGTTCCCACAGGATCAGGTAAGCCACGCACAGCAGGATCACGACCGCCACCACCAGGATGCGCACGAGTGCCCACACCGTGGGCCATGCCACACCGAGAAGCTGGGTGCCGCCCGAGTTGATCGTTTCGAACAAGCTCATTTACGCCTTCTCCACCACCAGTTCACCGAACAGGCTGCCCAGCGCTGCACCAGCAGGCGTGCCTGCCGATACGCGGACGACCGTTTCCGCAAGATTCGCATCACGCACCGCCGGCAGTTGCACCGACAGTTCGCCCTGGCGCACGCGGATCGCGTCGCCCTCTTTCAGACCCAGCTTGTCGAACAGCGCAGCCGGCAGACCGGCCGAGTTCGCTGCGCGCGCCGCTGCCGTCAGGTGCAGCGATTCAGCGCGGCGCACCAGCGGATCAGCGTGGTAAATCGGTACATCGGCAACGCGTTCGAACGTGCCTTCGGCAGCCTTCGGCGCGCCGTTGCGGGCAATCGCCACGTCCGTGCGGTTCGACAGGCGCGACGTCAGATCGCCGTCGCCCAGCGCCGCCGTGCGCACTTCTTCAGCCGTGTCGAATTCGAAGCCCGGAGCGCCGAGAATGCTACCCAGCACGCGCAACACCTTCCATGCCGGACGCGTTTCGCCCAGCGGACGCACGACGCCGTTGAACGTCTGCACCGTACCTTCGGCATTGACGAACGTGCCGGCCGTTTCCGTGAACGGTGCGACCGGCAGCAGTACGTCGGCGTAATCGGTACCCGTCACGAACGACGACATCACGACGACCATTTCCGCCTGCTTCAGTGCGGCCAGTGCCTGTGCCGGGTTTGCCGTGTCGAATTCCGGCTCGAGGTTCAGCAGCACATAACCCTTGCGCGGCTGTTCGAACACTTCACGGGCATTCAGACCACCTGCGTCCGGCAGTGCGCCGACGAGATGCGCGCCCACCGTGTTCGCTGCTTCCGTGAGGAAGCCGAGCTTCGCGCCGGTTGCGTCCGCAATCCATTGCGCCGCTGCATGAATCTGTGCGAATTGCGGATGCCGCACAGCGTCGTTGCCAAGCAGTACGACGCGTGTCGAGCCACCTGCGAGCGATGCGGCGGCCTGCTTCGCCGCGTCCGATGCCTCGACGCCTTTAAGCGTTTCCGGCAATGCTTCGCCGCGCAGTTCAGCGACCGAAGCGGCGATGCCGGCAAGTTCATGCAGCCACGCCGATGGCGCAGCGACAACACGCTTCGCTTGCGGGATCAGCGCGTCGTCAGCCGTTGCCTGCAGCAGCGTGAGCTTCGCGCCGCTCTTCGCAGCCTGGCGCAAACGCGCGGCCAGCAACGGATGATCGCGACGCAGCGTCGAACCGATGATCAGTGCGGCGTCGAGATTCGACAGATCGGCGATAGCGGTGCCGAGCCACGGCGTTCCATTGACCGGCGCCGCAAAATCGGACTGACGCAGACGGAAGTCGACGTTCGGTGTGCCGACGGCTTGTGCGAGCTTCTTCAGCAGGAACAGTTCCTCAACCGTGCTGTGCGGGCTGGCGAGCGCGGCCAGCGCGTTCGCGCCGTGGTCGCCCTTGATGCCATTCAGACCCTTGACGACGTATTCGAGCGCCGTCTGCCAGTCGGTTTCAATCCACTTGCCGTCCTGCTTCAGCATCGGCTGCGTGAGACGCTCCGCGCTGTTCAGGCCTTCGTACGAGAAACGATCCTTGTCCGAGATCCAGCATTCATTGATCGCTTCGTTTTCGAACGGCAGCGCGCGCATCACGCGATTGTTCTTCACCTGCACCACGAGGTTCGCGCCGACGGAATCGTGCGGGCTTACCGACTTGCGGCGCGACAGTTCCCACGTACGGGCGCTGTAGCGGAACGGCTTGCTGGTCAGCGCGCCGACCGGGCACAGGTCGATCATGTTGCCCGACAGTTCCGAATCGACCGTCTTGCCGACGAACGACGTGATTTCCGCATGCTCGCCACGACCCAGCATGCCGAGCTCCATCACGCCGGCGACTTCCTGGCCAAAACGGACGCAGCGCGTGCAGTGAATGCAGCGTGTCATTTCTTCCATCGAGATCAGCGGGCCGACGTTCTTGTGGAACACGACGCGCTTCTCTTCGCTGTAACGCGACGACGACTTGCCGTAACCGACCGCCAGATCCTGCAGCTGACATTCGCCGCCCTGATCGCAGATCGGGCAGTCGAGCGGATGGTTGATCAGCAGGAATTCCATCACGGATTGCTGCGCCTTCACCGCCTTGTCCGACTTCGTGCGCACGATCATGCCCGCCGACACCGGCGTCGCGCATGCCGGCACGGCCTTCGGCATCTTCTCGACTTCGACGAGACACATCCGGCAGTTGGCCGCAATCGACAACTTCTTGTGATAGCAGAAGTGAGGAATGTACGTATCGACCTTATGCGCAGCCTGGATCACCATGCTGCCTTCAGGTACCTCGACTGTCTTGCCGTCTATTTCAAGTTCAACCATGATGGTCAATCTTCCTTAACCTGTTACCGCTCAATCGTTCGTCCGCTCAATCGCCCATTCAGTCGCTGGCCCGTTTGACGGACACGGCGACGAATCCCCGCGGCTGGTGCTTTAGCGTTGCTCCGCTTCGGCTGTTTCGCTCAAGCGGCTACTGTTTCTCTGGCCGCGGCCGCACCGGTGTGACCGCCAACCATGCAGTGCTTGTGCTCGACGTGGTATGCGAATTCATCCCAGTAGTGCTTCAGCATGCCGCGCACCGGCATCGCCGCCGCATCGCCGAGCGCGCAGATCGTGCGGCCCATGATGTTTTCAGCGACCGAGTTCAGCAGGTCCAGATCTTCCTGGCGGCCGAGCCCGTGTTCGATGCGATGTACGACGCGATACAGCCAGCCGGTGCCTTCGCGGCACGGCGTGCACTGACCGCACGACTCTTCGTAATAGAAGTACGACAGGCGCAGCAGCGAGCGCACCATGCAACGTGTCTCGTCCATCACGATCACCGCGCCGGAACCGAGCATCGAGCCGGCCTTCGCGATCGAGTCGTAGTCGAGATCGGTGTTCATCATCATCTCGCCCGGAATCACCGGCGCCGATGAACCACCCGGGATCACGGCCTTGATCTTCTGGCCGCCGCGCATGCCGCCGGCAAGTTCCAGCAGCGTCGCGAACGGCGTGCCGAGCGGCACTTCGTAGTTGCCCGGACGTTCGATGTCGCCGGAGATCGAGAAGATCTTCGTGCCGCCGTTGTTCGGCTTGCCCAGTTCGAGGTACGCCTGCGGGCCGATTTCCAGCAGGAACGGCACGGCCGCGAACGTCTCGGTGTTGTTGATCGTCGTCGGCTTGCCATACACGCCGAAGCTCGCCGGGAACGGCGGCTTGAAACGCGGCTGACCCTTCTTGCCTTCGAGCGATTCGAGCAGCGCGGTTTCCTCGCCGCAGATGTAGGCACCGTAACCGTGATGCGCATGCAGCTCGAACGCGAAGCCCGAACCCATGATGTTCGCACCGAGGAAACCCGCGCGACGCGCTTCCTCAAGGGCTTCTTCGAAGACCTTGTAGGTTTCCCAGATTTCGCCGTGGATGTAGTTGTAGCCGACCGTGATCCCCATCGCGTACGCACCGATGGCCATGCCTTCGATCAGCGAATGCGGGTTCCAGCGGAGGATGTCGCGGTCCTTGAACGTACCCGGTTCGCCTTCGTCCGAATTGCAGACGAGGTATTTCTGCCCCGGGAACTGACGCGGCATGAAACTCCACTTCAAGCCGGTCGGGAAACCTGCACCGCCACGGCCGCGCAGACCCGACGCTTTCACGTCGGCGATCACCTGCTCGGGCGGAATCTTTTCTTCCAGAATGCGGCGCAGCTGCTTGTAGCCGCCGCGCGCGACGTAATCTTCGAGATGCCAGTTGTCGCCGTTCAGGCCGGCGAGAATCAGCGGTTTGATGTGACGATCGTGTAAAGACGTCATTTCGAAAGCTCCTCGAGCAGCTGGTCGATCTTCTCGCGGCTCATGAAGCTGCACATACGATGATTGTTCACGAGCAGCACCGGCGCATCGCCACACGAACCAAAGCACTCGCCCTCTTTCAGGGTGAATTTGCCGTCCGCGGTGGTCTCGCCGAAATCGATACCGAGTTTTTGCTTCAGGTATTCGGCGGCGCTCTCAGAGCCGCCGTCCGGGCCGAGCTGGCACGGCAGGTTCGTGCAGAGCGTGATCTTGTGCTTGCCGACCGGCGACGTGTTGTACATCGTGTAGAAGGTCGCAACCTCCTGCACGGCAACCGCGGGCATGCCAAGGTAGTCCGCCACGAACTGCATGATTTCGGGCGACAGCCAGCCATGCTCTTCCTGAGCAGTGGCCAACGCCGACATCACGGCGGACTGTTTCTGATCGGCGGGATACTTCGCGATCGCACGATCGATTTCTTTCAGGCCTTCAGCTGAGATCATTTTCAGACACGACTCTTTCAATTCCTACCGAACGAAAACCTGCCGCTCATTGCTTGCTGCGACAGACCCGGCGTTCCTTTGCTTGACGCGCGAGGGACCGCGCGCGCCGTTATGAAAATCGCCTAGCGATCCACTTCGCCGAACACGATGTCCTGCGTACCGATGATCGTCACGGCGTCGGCGATCATGTGACCGCGCGCCATTTCATCGAGCGCGGACAGGTGCGCATAACCCGGCGCGCGGATCTTCAGGCGATACGGTTTGTTCGCGCCATCCGAGATCAGATAGATGCCGAACTCGCCCTTCGGATGCTCGACCGCCGCATACGCCTCGCCTTCCGGCACGTGGAAGCCTTCCGTGAAGAGCTTGAAGTGGTGAATCAGCTCTTCCATGTTCGACTTCATGCCGACGCGCGACGGCGGCGCAACCTTGTGATTGTCGACCATCACCGGACCCGGATTCTTCCGGAGCCACTCAATACACTGTTTCACGATGCGCGTGGACTGACGCATTTCCTCGACGCGCACCAGATAGCGGTCGTAGCAGTCGCCGTTCACGCCAACCGGAATATCGAAGTCCATCTTGTCATAGACTTCATACGGCTGCTTTTTGCGCAGATCCCACTCGATGCCCGAACCGCGCAGCATCGCACCGGTCATGCCGAGTTGCAGCGCACGCTCCGGGCTCACCACGCCGATACCGACGAGACGTTGCTTCCAGATCCGGTTGTCGGTCAGAAGAGTCTCATACTCGTCGACGCACTTCGGGAAACGCGTGAAGAAATCGTCGATGAAGTCGAGCAGCGAACCCTGACGGTTCTCGTTCATCCTCGAGAGCGCCTTCGCATTGCGGATCTTCGACGCCTTATATTGCGGCATTGCGTCAGGCAGATCGCGGTAGACACCACCCGGACGGTAGTACGCCGCGTGCATCCGTGCGCCGGACACTGCCTCGTACACGTCCATCAGGTCTTCGCGCTCGCGGAACGCATACAGGAACACCGCCATTGCGCCGACGTCGAGTGCGTGCGCACCGATCCACATCAGGTGGTTCAGCACGCGCGTCACTTCGTCGAACATCACGCGGATGTACTGCGCGCGGATCGGCACGTCGATGCCGAGCAGCTTTTCGATCGCCATCACATAGCCATGCTCGTTCACCATCATCGACACGTAGTCGAGACGGTCCATGTACGGCACGGACTGGATGAAGGTCTTGGTTTCAGCGAGCTTTTCGGTCGCGCGGTGCAGCAGGCCGATGTGCGGATCGGCGCGCTGGATCACTTCGCCGTCGAGTTCGAGCACGAGGCGCAGCACACCGTGCGCGGCCGGATGCTGCGGGCCGAAGTTGAGCGTGTAGTTCTTGATCTCTGCCATGGCGTTCTCTTAGTGTTTCAGACCGCCATAGCGATCCTCACGGATCACGCGCGGCGTGATTTCCCGCGGCTCGATCGTCACCGGCTGGTAGACGACGCGCTTCTCTTCCGGGTCGTAACGCATTTCGACGTAACCGGAAACAGGGAAATCCTTGCGGAACGGGTGGCCAATAAAGCCGTAGTCGGTCAGGATCCGGCGCAGGTCCGGGTGACCTTCGAAGACGATGCCGTACAGGTCGAACGCTTCGCGCTCGTACCAGTTGGCGGAACTCCAGATATCGACAACCGATGCGACGAACGGCACTTCGTCGTCCGGCGCGAACACGCGCACACGCAGACGCCAGTTGTTCGCCACCGACAGCAGATGCAGCACGGCCGCGAAACGCGGGCCTTCGTAGGTACCGTCGCCGTACGTCTGGTAGTCGACGCCACACAGGTCCATCAACTGCTCGAAGCCGAGCGACTTGTCGTCGCGCAGGCGCGTTGCCACTTCGAGGTAATCGCTCGCCTTGACGACGATCGTCAGCTCACCGATTGCTTCGGTGACGCTCAGCAGGCGGCCGCCAAAGGCCGCCTCGAGGTTCGCTTTGAGAGTCTCGAGTTTGCTTGCCATATAGTGGGGGAAGAGGCGTTGGCCTTATTGACGGGCGATGGTATTGGTGCGGCGGATCTTCGCCTGAAGCTGGATCACGCCGTAGACCAGCGCTTCAGCCGTGGGCGGGCAACCCGGCACGTAGACGTCGACCGGCACGATGCGATCGCAGCCGCGCACCACCGAATACGAGTAGTGGTAATAGCCGCCGCCGTTCGCGCACGAACCCATCGAAATCACCCAGCGCGGCTCGGCCATCTGGTCGTAGACCTTGCGCAGGGCGGGCGCCATCTTGTTGCACAGCGTGCCGGCGACGATCATCACGTCCGACTGACGCGGACTCGGACGAAACACCACGCCGAAACGGTCGAGGTCATAACGGGCAGCGCCCGCATGCATCATCTCGACCGCGCAACACGCGAGACCGAACGTCATCGGCCACAGCGAGCCGGTGCGCGTCCAGTTGATCAGCTTGTCAGCCGTAGTGGTGACAAACCCTTCCTTCAAGACCCCTTCGATACTCATTTGCTTTCCACTCCAGACGGGGCGGCATGCCGTGCCACCCACGCAAACCGGCGATTAATCTGTCATTCCCAATCGAGGCCGCCCTTCTTCCAGATGTAGGCGAAGCCAAGCAGGAATTCGAGCAGGAAAATCATCATCGCCATGAAGCCGGGCCAGCCGATATCGCGCAGGGCAACGCCCCACGGGAACAGGAACGCGGTCTCAAGGTCGAAAATAATGAAGAGAATGGCAACCAGGTAGTAGCGCACATCGAACTTCATGCGCGCATCTTCGAATGCCTCGAAGCCGCACTCGTACGGTGCGTTCTTCTCGGTGTCAGGCCGGTTGGGGCCGAGGATCTTGCCGATACTGACCAGTGCCACGCCTAAGCCGGTTCCAACAATAAGGAACAACAGGACGGGGAAATAGGCTGCGAGGTTCAAGACTATCCTCAATCGGTTGGTTCTGAATGTGGTCAGGGAGCGCAGCTTGCCGCATCTTCCTGACATCCAATTACTTCGGCCTGCTTTGCAATGCAAGCAAACGGCAAGCAGCCTGCCAGAAGTAAAAATGCCAGCCGAAGCAAAAGCAATCGGCTGGCATTAGATAACATTGGTGCCGACGGCGAGACTCGAACTCGCACAGCTTTCGCCACTACCCCCTCAAGATAGCGTGTCTACCAATTTCACCACGTCGGCACTACTGCAATCCGGGAAAACAAGCTATAAAACCCGCGAATCGCTTCAAGACTTGAATTGTAACTGGTTTAAACAGTTTGTTCAACGCACAAAAAGCGTTTGATCCGAAAATTTTATTTCGGTACATCCTGGCCCGGAGCGGACGCAGCGGAAGCCGGGATTGCAGCCGGCACAGCCACCGGAGCCGATGCGGCCGATGCCGCAGCCGGCGCCGTCGCAGCCGCGCCAAGCAGGCCTGCCGACGGCCTCGAACGATCCGAACCGAGGTACGTGAGCGTCAGTGTCGAGACGAAAAATATGGCAGCAAGTACGGCCGTGGTGCGCGACAAAAAGTTTGCCGAGCCCGTCGCGCCGAAGAGGCTGCCCGACGCGCCGCTGCCAAATGCGGCACCCATATCGGCGCCCTTGCCGTGCTGCAGCAACACAAGGCCAATGACCCCAAGCGCCGACAGCAATTGAACGACGATGATCAACGTTTTCAAATACAGCATCACACTCACCTGAGAGTCTTTATTTAACCGCGCAACACAATGTGTGGTGCACGCAATGGGCCTGCCTCGCCCGGACGTCCTGCCCGGCCTGAGCGGCTTACGCCGCGTCGGCCATCACGGCTTGCGCCGCGTTGCAGATCGCCAGGAAATCCTTGTCTTTCAACGATGCGCCGCCGATCAGGCCACCATCGATATCCGGCTGACGGAACAACTCTTCCGCATTGTCGGGCTTCACACTACCGCCATAGAGCACGTGTACATCAGCCACTGCCGCGTCTTTCGCGGCAAGACGCCCGCGCAAAAACGCATGCACCTGTTGCGCCTGCACAGCCGTCGCGCTCTTGCCCGTGCCAATCGCCCAGACCGGCTCATACGCCACCACGATACGAAGCGCTTCTTCCAGCGAAAGTTTCGCAAGCACCTCGTCGATCTGTGCGCCGACGACCGCCTCCGTTTCGCCCGCATCACGCTGTTCGAGCGTTTCGCCGACGCAGACGATCGGTATCAATCCCGCTTCGAGCGCACGCTGCGTCTTTGCCGCCACCAGTTCAGCGCTTTCGCGATGATACGCACGACGCTCGGAGTGGCCGACAATCGCAAACTTCGCGCCAAAATCGGCAGCCATGTCTGCGGCAACTTCGCCCGTGTAGGCACCTTCCGTGAACGCGGAGACATCCTGCACGCCCCACGCCACACGCGAGCCCTCAAGCAGCGACTGCGCCTGCGAAAGATACGGACACGGCACGCACAGCCCCACAAGGAGGCCTTCCGGCAAAGCGGCGACACCTTGTGCCACGGCCTTCATCAGGCTCGCGTTATGGGCCAGACGACCGAACATCTTCCAGTTACCGACTACTGCTTTCGCTCGTTGTTTCGACATTGTCTCGTCTTGTCGTGAGACAGGCTCGAACTACGCGTCGGCCCGTCTTTTAGCATCCGTGAATCGTGCGTCGAGCGCAAAACATGTAATTTTACTGTGCGTTGACGGATCGGGTCAAACCAGCAGGATTAAACATCCGCGCCCCAATTCAGTACGATCTTGCCGACGTGGGCACTGCTTTCCATCAGTGCGTGCGCGTCGGCAGCCTGCGCGGCCGGAAACACGCGATGCACAACCGGCTTGATACGGCCCGCTTCGATATGCGGCCACACGTGCTCTTTCAGATTTGCCGCGATCCCCGCCTTGAATTCGACCGGTTGCGGACGCAGCGTCGAACCGGTAATCGTCAGACGGCGGCGCAGGATGTCGCTCAGGTTCACCTCCGCCTTCGCCCCGCCGAGCAACGCGATCAGCACAAGGCGGCCGCCATTGGCGAGTGCTGTCAGCTCACGCGGAACGTAGCTCCCGGCCACCATATCGAGAATGACGTCGACGCCGCGATCGTTCGTCAGCGACTTCACCACTTCGACGAAATCCTCAGTCCTGTAGTTGATCGCCCGTTCGGCACCCAGTTCTTCGCACGCACGGCATTTGTCGTCCGAGCCGGCCGTCGCGAATACGCGAAAACCCAGCGCATGCGCGATCTGGATCGCCGTCACGCCGATGCCGCTCGAGCCGCCCTGCACCATGAACGTTTCGTTCGCGCCGCCCTCGCCCGCGCCCAGCTTCGCGCGATCGAACACGTTGCTCCACACCGTGAAGAACGTCTCCGGCAGCGACGCTGCCTCGATGTCCGTCAAACCCTTCGGCACCGGCAGGCATTGCGCCAGCGGTGCCACGGCGTATTCCGCGTAACCGCCGCCCGCGAGCAGCGCACACACACGATCGCCCACTTTCAGGCCGAACGGGTTATGCCGTTCGTCGATCGAACCGCCGACGATCTCGCCCGCGACCTCCAGCCCCGGCAGATCGGACGCGCCGTGCGGCGGCGCATACGCGCCCTTGCGCTGGAACACGTCCGGACGGTTGATGCCCGACGCCGCCACCTTGATCAGCACTTCGCCCGCTTTCGGTTCCGGCATCGGCCGTTCGGCCAGCTTCAGGACATCCGGTGCGCCGAATTCGGTAATCTCGACAGCTTTCATCTGCATCACCTCCAAAGGTGTGGATTGCACTGCCAGCCCGGCAGGTGCCGCACGGCTGGCAGTGCAATCCATCCTCCATGAAAAACGGCCGGCGCGCATTCACGCCACCGGCCGTCATCCTGCTAACGCATTACTGCGGCGTCGGCTCGTCTTGCGGCGCGCCAGCCGGTGCTTCGTTCAGCAACGCCTTGGCCGACAGACGCACGCGACCCTTCTCGTCCGTCTGAATGACCTTGACCTTCACGTGCTGGCCGTCCTTCAGGTAGTCGTTGATGTCCTTGATGCGCTCGTTCGCGATCTCGGAGATATGCAGCAGACCGTCCTTGCCCGGCAGGATGTTCACGATCGCACCGAAATCCAGCAGCTTCAGCACCGTGCCGTCATACACCTGACCGACTTCGACTTCCAGCGTGATGTTTTCGATGCGCTTTTTCGCTTCGGCCATGCCTTCGCTGCTCGTGCTTGCGATCGTCACGACGCCGTCGTCCGAAATATCGATCGTCGTGCCGGTTTCCTCGGTCAGCGCGCGGATCACCGAACCGCCCTTGCCGATCACATCGCGGATTTTTTCCGGATTGATCTTGATGGTGATCATGCGTGGCGCGAATTCCGACAGTTCCGTGTTCGCACCCGAAACAGCCGATGTCATCTTGCCGAGGATATGCATACGGCCTTCCTTCGCCTGCGCGAGGGCGACCTGCATGATTTCCTTCGTGATGCCCTGGATCTTGATGTCCATCTGCAGCGCGGTCACGCCTTGCTCCGTACCCGCCACCTTGAAGTCCATGTCGCCGAGGTGATCTTCGTCGCCGAGGATGTCGGTCAGCACCGCGAACTTGTTGCCTTCGAGAATCAGGCCCATCGCGATGCCGGCGACGTGCGCCTTCATCGGCACGCCGGCGTCCATCAATGCGAGGCAGCCGCCGCACACCGAAGCCATCGACGACGAACCGTTCGATTCCGTGATTTCCGACACGACGCGAATCGAGTAGCCGAATTCGTCGGCACCCGGCAGGCACGCGGCCAGCGCACGCTTGGCCAGACGGCCGTGACCGATTTCGCGGCGCTTCGGCGAACCGACGCGCCCCGTTTCGCCGGTCGCGAACGGAGGCATGTTGTAGTGGAGCATGAAGCGTTCGCGGTACTCGCCTTCGAGCGCGTCGATGTTCTGCTCGTCGCCCTTCGTGCCGAGTGTCGCGACAACCAGCGCCTGCGTTTCGCCACGCGTGAAGAGCGCCGAGCCGTGCGTACGCGGCAGCACGCCGGTACGGATTTCGATCGGACGCACCGTGCGCGTGTCGCGGCCGTCGATACGCGGCTCGCCGTTCAGGATCTGCGTACGGACGATCTTCGCTTCGATGTCGAACAGCACGTTGCCGACGGAGGCCTTGTCGGCGGCAACCGTGCCGGCCGCAGCCGCTTCTTCTTCCAGCTTTGCCGACGTGGCTGCGTACACTTCCTTCAGCTTCGTCGAACGCGCCTGCTTGTCGCGCAACTGGTAAGCGGCGAGCAGGTCGGCTTGCGCCAGTTCCGTCACGCGCGCGATCAGCGGCTCGTTCTTCGCGGCCGGCTTCCAGTCCCATTCCGGCTTGCCGCCTTCGCGGACAAGCTCATGGATCGCGTCGATCGCGATCTGCATCTGTTCGTGGCCGAACACCACGCCGCCGAGCATCACTTCTTCGCTCAGTTGCTGCGCTTCCGATTCCACCATCAGCACCGCGCGTTCCGTACCGGCGACGATCAGGTCGAGCGCCGATTCCTTCATTTGCGGACGCGTCGGGTTCAGCACGTATTCGTTGTTGATCCACGCCACGCGTGCTGCGCCAACCGGGCCGTTGAACGGCAGACCGGAAATAGCGAGCGCCGCCGACGCGCCGATCAGCGCGGGAATGTCAGCGGGAACATCCGGGTTCAGCGACAGGACGTGGATCACGACCTGAACTTCGTTGTAGAAGCCTTCCGGGAACAGCGGGCGCAGCGGACGGTCGATCAGGCGCGAAATCAGCGTTTCGCCTTCCGACGGACGGCCTTCGCGACGGAAGAAGCCACCCGGGATCTTGCCGGCGGCATAGGTTTTTTCGAGGTAATCGACGGTCAGCGGGAAGAAATCCTGACCCGGCTTTGCCGTTTTGGCACCGACAACGGTGGCCAGCACCACGGTATCTTCGACATCGACGAGCACAGCACCGCTTGCCTGGCGGGCGATTTCACCCGTCTCGAGGCGAACGTTATGTTGTCCCCATTTGAATTCTTTGACGATCTTGTTGAACATAGTCACTCCTTTTCTTCGTTATGCCGCGCGGACGGACAGCGGCGCGGCAACGCCAGAACCGGTGCCACATGGGAAGAGAAGTGTTATGCCATTCCAGAGAACCACGCTTTTCTCGCGCGAACCGCTGGAATGACACAAAACTCTGCCCTGAGGCCCGGTCGTGTTCTGGTCACCCACCGCATGATCTTCCATGCGCATCGCGGATGACGCCTCGATGCACCTCACATGAAGCGCATCGTTCAAAAACAAAATGCCTGTATCAGCTGACTGACACAGGCATCTTGCTGAGAGACCAACCCGATTACTTACGCAGACCCAGCTTCTCGATCAGCGCGCGGTAACGGTCAGCGTCCTTGCCCTTCAGGTAGTCGAGCAGCTTGCGACGGCGGCTCACCATGCGCAGCAGGCCGCGGCGGCTGTGGTGATCCTTCGTGTGAGCCTTGAAGTGAACGGTCAGTTCGTTGATACGGGTCGTGAGCAGCGCGACCTGAACTTCGGGGGAGCCCGTGTCGTTTGCTGCGCGCGCGAATTGCGCGACGACGTCGGACTTCTTGCTTGTTTCAACTGCGGACATATTGATTTCCTTGATTACTGAACAGGCGGTCACGGAAGAAAGGCCGTGCCGTGGGGGTACAACGAGGGGCGTATTGTAGCACAGCCCAAACGGCCCGCGAACCCTTCCCTTACAGCCCCTTGCAACGGGAATCCGCCCCAAAGGCACGCCCGGCGTGCTCACGGGCGTTCGCGAGCGTTCAGGGGCGTTTCATGCGACACACAGTGGATGGCTCAGTACGTGCCGCCGGCAGCGCCAGCACGGTGCGAAAGCCATAGCCGGAACCTTCATTGTCGAAACGCACACCTGGCGTGCCTGCCTTCTCCATTTCCATCACATAAAGGGGCTGGATGAACTGGTGGTCCGCTGCGCGCATCCACGACGCGTGAAAGCCGTTGTCGAACGTCCTGCCCTCCAGCGCCTTCGCGACCGCCTCCGGCCGGGCGCTTGCCGCACTGTTCATCGCTGAAGCCAGCATCTCGATCATGATTTCCATGCGCAACACGGGGTAGTCGTCGGCGGCAGCGGGAAAACGGGTGCGAAACGCCTTGTACCACGCGTCCGAGGCGGCACCGCCCGCGTTCGGATGCCAGTCGGCGACCGCCACGACCCGGCCGACACCCGCGTCGCCCAGTGCCGCCGGCGCGCCGAGACTGTTGCCGTAGAACGTGTAGAACTTCGTGTTGAGCCCCTGCTCGCGCGCCGCCTTGACGAGCAGCGTCAGATCGTTGCCCCAGTTGCCCGTCACGACCGCGTCCGCGCCGCTCGCGCGGATTTTCGCGATGTAAGGCGCGAAATCCTTCACCCGGCCGATCGGATGGAATTCGTCACCGACAATGCCGATATCCGGCCGCTTCGCCTTCAGCGCCTCGCGCGCGAGCGTGCTGACGTCGTGGCCAAAACTGTAATCCTGGTTCAGCAGGTAGACTTTCTTCACGGACGGGTCGCGCTGGATCACATCGGCGAGCGCATCCATGCGCATGCCGGCGTGGGCGTCGAAACGGAAGTGCCAGAAACTGCAGTTCGCGTTGGTAAGCGCGGGATCGTCGGCGGAATAGTTGAGCAGCAGTTCGCGGTTGTCCGGTTCACGGGCGTTCTGCTTTTCGATCGCGCCCAGCAGCGCCGCGGCGACCGCGGAACTGTTGCCCTGAAGGATGTAGCCGATATGCTGGTCGGCGGCTGCCCGCAGTTGCACAAGCGCTTCTTCGGCGCTGCCCTTGCTGTCCAGCACGACGAGTTCGAGCGGATGCGCGCCATCCTTCAGTTTCACGCCGCCCGCCGCGTTCACGCGCTCGACGCCGAGCCGCAGGTTCCGCTCCACCGCCGCGCCCGCGTTGGCAAACGGCCCGGACATGCCCTCGATCAGCGCGAGACGCACGGGTTCGCCGCCGGCGTGCGCGAGCGTCACCGACACTGCCGCGAGCGCGCCCAGCGCCGTTCGTATCCAGTTCGCCACCATCGTTACTCCCACCTCGATTGATTCATCCGAAGCGCGGATCATAGAGGCGTGCACGTCACCGGGCAAGGGCGCCGCCCACCCCAAGTTCGCGCGCCGTCACGCAGCGCGGACAAATCTTTTGCCGCGCCGCGTGTCAAAATACCGTGGCTTCCTGACAGAACACATAACGTGAGGCCACCAGAATGCCACCGGAGGAACCCATGCTTAACCGCCTCTTCACCGTGCCTGCCCCCGGCGGGACGACAACGCAGCCAGCACGCGCCGGCCGGTTGCGCCGTGCGGCGCTCGCGTGCGCCTGCTTCGGCGCCGTGATGCTCACGGGTTGCGCGCAACCGTGGCAGCAGTTCCAGCCGGGCGAAGACCAGTCGACCCTGATCACCCGCCTCGGCCCGCCACGGGAAACCTATGACCTGCCGAACGGCAGCCGGCGCCTGATGTGGCCCACCCAGCCGATGGGCGAAACCACCACCGCCGCGGACGTCGACGCCGCCGGCAAGATCCTGTCCGTGCGCCAGGTGCTCCAGCCCAACGAGTTCTACCGCGCCGAGGTCGGCAAATGGACGCGCGACGATGTGCTCGTCAACTTCGGCCGCCCGGTCGAAACGTCGTATTTCCCGCTGATGAAACGTGAGGTCTGGACCTACCGGTACCTCGAGGACAACGTCTGGTACATGATGTTCAGCTTCTACTTCGACGACCAGGGCGTCCTGCGGACCACCCAGAAAAGCCCGGACCCGCTGCACGATCCGGATCGCCGCGGCCTCTTCTGATCGTATCCCGGTAGCATGCACACACAGGCCGCCTCGCCCCTGAGGCGGCTTTTCTGTATATCGTCGGCCGATACGGAGGCGCTTTCGATGACCCTTCCCAGACAGATGCTGGCCGCCAATACCGAATGGGCCGATGAAACGGTTGCCCGCGAGCCGCATTTTTTCCAGGCCCTGTCGCGGGGACAAAACCCGCTGGTTCTATGGATCGGATGCTCGGACAGCCGTGTTCCCGCCGAGACCATCACGCTTTGCCAGCCGGGCGACCTGTTCGTCCATCGCAACATCGCGAATCTCTTTCCGCCCGACGACGACAACTGTTCGAGCGTGCTCGAATACGCCGTGCGCGTGCTGAAGGTCGGGCACGTGATCGTCTGCGGTCACTATGGTTGCGGCGGCGTGCGGGCGGCGCTGCTGCCGCCGTCGCCGGAGCTGCCGCACGTCAACCGGCGCATCGCGCCGCTGCGCGCGCTGGCCCATGCGCACCACGACGAACTGGACGCTCAGCCGTCCGACGATGCGCGCCTCAACCGGCTCGCCGAACTGAACGTGCTGGAGCAGGTTCAGCGGCTACGCGACACCGACATCGTGCGCGAAAGCCAGCCGGCGCCGCTCGTGCATGGCTGGATCTTCTCGCTCGACGACGGACGCATCAAGGTCGTCGCATCCGGCTACCCGGGCGACGCGCAACGCGACCCCGGAAACTGAAAACCCCGTGCCCTTATGGGGCACGGGGTTTCGTCTGAACGTACACACGGAAAGCGCGGATCGACGCCCCGCGGTCAATGACGTTATGAACGCTGCGGATTCAGCTTGTCGACGTTCGAGTACAGCTTGTTGAGCGCCGAGATATACGCTTTCGCGGAAGCCGCGACGATATCCGGATCGGTGCCGACGCCGTTCACGATGCGCCCGCTCTTCGACAGACGCACCGTCACTTCGCCCTGCGCCTGGGTGCCCGTCGTGATCGCGTTCACCGAGTAAAGCAGCAGTTCCGAGCCGCTCCCCACTTCGGTTTCGATCGCGTTCAACGTGGCGTCGACCGGACCGTTGCCGCGCGCTTCGCCGGTCACTTCCTTGCCTTCCATCGAGAACACGATCTTCGCGTGCGGCTGCTCGCCCGTTTCCGAGTGCTGCGACAGCGAAACGAACCTGTAATGTTCCTTTTCGTGAGCTTCGGCAGATTCTTCCGTCACGATCGAGATGATGTCTTCGTCGAAAATTTCCGACTTGCGGTCGGCCAGCTCCTTGAAGCGCGCGAACGCCGTGTTCAGTTCGCCTTCGCTTTCGAGCGAAATGCCGAGTTCCTGCAGACGCTGCTTGAATGCGTTACGGCCCGAGAGCTTGCCGAGCACGATCTTGTTCGCGCTCCAGCCCACATCTTCGGCCCGCATGATTTCGTACGTGTCGCGCGCCTTCAGCACACCGTCCTGGTGAATGCCGGATGCGTGTGCAAACGCGTTCGCGCCCACCACCGCCTTGTTCGGCTGCACGACAAAACCGGTGATCTGCGACACGAGCTTCGACGCCGGCACGATCTGCGTCGTATCGATGCCGAGATCGAGGCCGAAGTAATCCTTGCGGGTCTTCACGGCCATCACGATCTCTTCGAGCGACGTATTGCCCGCACGCTCACCGAGACCGTTGATCGTGCACTCGACCTGACGCGCGCCGCCGATCTGCACGCCTGCCAGCGAGTTCGCCACGGCCATGCCGAGGTCGTTGTGGCAGTGCACGGAGAACACCGCCTTGTGCGAGTTCGGGATGCGCTCGCGCAGATCCTTCACGAGCTTGCCGTACAGTTCCGGCACGCCGTAGCCAACCGTGTCGGCGATATTGATCGTGGTCGCGCCTTCGGCGATCACCGCTTCGAGCACGCGGCACAGGAAGTCCATATCCGTGCGGCTGCCGTCTTCCGGCGAGAACTCGACGTCGTCCGTGAACTTGCGCGCGAAACGCACCGCGAGTTTTGCCTGCTCGAACACCTGGTCCGGCGTCATGCGCAGCTTCTTTTCCATGTGCAGCGCCGACGTCGCGATGAACGTGTGAATGCGGAAGTGGCTGGCGGGCTTCAGCGCATCGGCGGCACGCTGGATGTCCTTGTCGTTCGCGCGGGCGAGCGAGCAGATCGTGCTGTCCTTGATCATCGACGCGATCGTGTGGATCGAATCGAAATCGCCGTTCGAACTGGCGGCGAAACCGGCTTCGATGACGTCCACTTTCATCCGTTCGAGCTGCTTCGCGATACGGATTTTTTCTTCCTTGGTCATCGACGCACCGGGCGACTGCTCGCCGTCGCGCAAGGTCGTGTCGAATATGATCAGCTTGTCTGCCATGTCGGGTCTCCGGGACTCAATCAAATGTGGGAATGAAGATACGGAATTCGGGTGTTTGCGCCACCGCTGGCGACGCTAAACAACAGACGAGGCAGACGGAGGGCGAAAACGGTCAGCGCGGCAGGCGCGCTAGCACTAGTGCGCATAGGGGCGCACCGGCTTGAAGAGACAGGAAGGGGAATGTGAAAATAACCATGTCAGCGACTATAGCGGCAATCCGGAAATCGCGCAATTAGCGCCGCACCCGGCGCCCGAAACGAAAAGCGGCAGCCCTCGAGCCGCCGCTTTTGTCCTGCCTTCCTGCCGACCAGGCCGGTTTCAGTGATCGCGCTGCGACGAACGGGCCGGGTTCGCCCGGCCCCGAAGCGCCTGATAGCCCCAGAACACGTAGCCCGACAGCCCGTACAGGACGAACAGGCCGAACAGCATCAACGGCGGATCGGACGACACCAGCACGAACGCCATCACGACCAGCAGGATCACGCCGAACGGCACGCGATGCCGCACGTCGAGCGCCTTGCCGCTGTAGAACGGCGCGTTCGACACCATCGTCACGCCTGCATAGATCGTCAGCACGAACGCGACCCACGGCAGCCAGACGAGCTTCAGCGGCACGCGGTTATCGGTGGCGAGCCACACGAAGCCCGCGATCAGCGCCGCGGCGGCCGGGCTCGGCATGCCCTGGAAGAAGCGCTTGTCGACCACGCCGATGTTCGTGTTGAAGCGCGCCAGCCGCAGCGCCGCACCCGAGCAGTACACGAATGCCGCAAGCCAGCCCCACCGGCCGAGGTCCTTCAGTATCCATTCGTACATCACGAGCGCCGGCGCGACGCCGAACGACACCATGTCCGAGAGGCTGTCGAACTGCTCGCCGAACGCACTCTGCGTATGCGTCATGCGCGCAACCCGGCCGTCCATGCCGTCGAGCACCATCGCCACGAAAATCGCGATCGCCGCGACTTCGAAGCGCACGTTCATCGCCTGCACGACGGCGAAGAAGCCGCAGAACAGCGCGGCGGTCGTGAAGGCGTTCGGCAGCAGATAGATACCGCGCTTGCGCAGGAACTGCTGGCGCGCGGCACGCCGGCTGTCGACGACACCCGGTTCCGGCATCGGCTTCTTGCGGCGGAAAGGCCGGGGCTGCGGGCCGGCGCTGCGCGGTCGACGCGGTTTGAATGCGGCCATCGAAACCTCCTTGTGCCGCGTTATAGTTCAGCGAGGATCGTCGACGAGGCAGACACCTTCTCGCCAATCGATACGCGCGGACGGCTGCCCACCGGCAGATACACGTCGACACGCGAACCGAAACGGATGAAGCCATAGCGCTGACCGCGCGTGAGCGGTTCGCCCGCACGCACATAGCAAAGAATCCGGCGTGCGATGAGACCCGCGATCTGCACCGACGTGACCGTCTGGCCGCTTGCCATTTCGATCACCAGCGCATTGCGCTCGTTCTCGAGCGAAGCTTTATCGACTGCGGCGTTCAGGTAAGCACCCGGAAAATATTCGACCTTCGAGATCGCGCCATCCACTGGCGAGCGTTGCGAGTGGACGTTGAACACATTCATGAACACGCTGATCTTCAGCGCTTCGCGGTTGGCGTACGGGTCGTGCGCCGTTTCGACAGCGACGATGCGGCCGTCGGCGGGACACAGCACGGCATTGGCCTGCGTGGGAATCGGGCGAGCCGGGTCGCGGAAAAACTGGACGATGAAAATCAGGATCAGCCAGAACGGCCATGCGAAGCCGAACCCCGCGATGGCATGGATCAACAACGCAACGACGGCCGCGATGGCGATGAACGGCCAGCCTTCGCGCGCGATGATCGGATGAGGGTAATTCATGAGTGGCTTCAGTATTTTTGTAAAACCGTAGGATAGCAAAAGCCGCCCAGGGTTCATCACACCTGGACGGCTTTTGGGACCATCCGGCGATGCGCCCGCGATTGCTGCGGACGCACAAACCGGACGAATGCAACGCTGGCCTAGTTCTTCGACTGGTCGACGAGCTTGTTCGCAGCGATCCACGGCATCATCGAGCGCAGCTTCGCACCGACCGTTTCGATCTGGTGCTCAGCCGTCAGACGGCGACGCGATTGCAGCGTCGGCGCGCCAGCGCGGTTTTCGATGATGAAGCTCTTCGCGTACTCGCCCGTTTGAATATCGGTGAGAACCTGCTTCATCGCCTTCTTCGTTTCGGCCGTCACGATCTTCGGACCCGTCACGTACTCGCCGTATTCGGCGTTGTTCGAGATCGAGTAGTTCATGTTCGCGATGCCGCCTTCGTAGATCAGGTCGACGATCAGCTTCAGTTCGTGCAGGCACTCGAAGTACGCCATTTCCGGCGCGTAGCCCGCTTCCACCAGCGTTTCGAAGCCAGCCTTGATCAGGTCGACCGTACCGCCGCACAGCACGGCCTGTTCGCCGAACAGGTCGGTTTCCGTTTCTTCGCGGAAGTTCGTTTCGATGATGCCGGCACGGCCGCCGCCGTTTGCCGCTGCGTACGACAGCGCGATGTCACGGGCCGCGCCCGACTTGTCCTGCGCGACCGCGATCAGGTGCGGCACGCCGCCGCCTTGCGAGTACGTGCCGCGAACCGTGTGTCCCGGTGCCTTCGGCGCGATCATGATGACGTCCAGATCCGCACGCGGAATCACCTGGCCGTAATGCACGTTGAAGCCGTGCGCGAATGCGAGGGCTGCACCCTGCTTCGCGTTCGCATGGACTTCCTTTGCGTAGACTTCGGCGATCTGCTCGTCCGGCAGCAGCATCATGACGACGTCCGCGCCCTTCACGGCTTCGGCCACTTCCTTGACCTTCAGGCCGGCGTTCTCAGCCTTGCTCCACGATGCGCCACCCTTGCGCAGACCCACCGTCACGTTCACGCCGCTTTCGCTCAGGTTCAGCGCGTGTGCATGGCCTTGCGAGCCGTAACCGATGATGGTGACCTGCTTGCCTTTGATGAGGGAGAGGTCGGCGTCCTTGTCGTAGAAAACTTTCATGTTCGTTCCTTGGCGATATTCAGAGAGATTCAGGTACTGCGTGTTGTGTGCTGCTGGCCGGATTCGCGTCATGGACAGCGCGCTCATCCGGCCGTGATCGATGCAAACGGCGTTACACCTTCAGAATGCGTTCGCCGCGTCCGATCCCCGAGCTGCCCGTGCGGACCGTTTCGAGAATCGCGGTAGCGTCGAGCCCTTCGATGAAGGCATCGAGCTTGTCGCTCGCGCCCGTCAATTCGATCGTGTAGGTCTTTTCGGTGACGTCGATGATGCGGCCGCGGAAAATATCCGACATCCGCTTCATCTCCTCACGCTCCTTGCCGACCGCCCTTACCTTGATCAGCATCAGCTCTCGCTCGGTATGGGCGCCCTCGGTAAGGTCGACCACTTTCACCACCTCGATCAGGCGGTTTAGATGCTTCGTGATCTGTTCGATCACGTCGTCCGAGCCAATGGAAACGATGGTCATGCGCGACAGCGAATGGTCTTCGGTCGGAGCCACCGTCAAGGTTTCAATGTTGTAGCCGCGTGCCGAGAAAAGACCCACCACGCGTGACAGCGCGCCCGGTTCGTTTTCCAGCAGGACTGAAATAATGTGTCTCATGTTTCGCTTCTTCCAGATGTCGATGTATCGATGTATGCGGGCCGGTTCGCGCCGCTTCGTCCGCTACCGCCCTTTGTGAAGGCGCGCGCGACGAAGCCAGCGTCAGAAACGGTCGTTATAGATCTTCCGAACCCATGAGCATCTCCGTGATGCCCTTGCCGGCCTGAACCATCGGCCAGACGTTTTCGGTCGGATCGGTCTGGAAATCGAGAAACACCGTGCGATCTTTCAGGCGCAGCGCTTCCTTCAGCGCCGGTTCGACATCCGCCGTGCGCTCGATGCGCATGCCGACGTGGCCATAGGCTTCGGCGAGCTTCACGAAGTCGGGCAGCGCATCCATGTACGAATGCGAGTAGCGCTTGCTGTATTCGATCTGCTGCCACTGGCGCACCATGCCCAGATAGCGGTTGTTCAGCGAAATGATCTTCACCGGCGTGTTGTACTGCTTGCAGGTGGACAGTTCCTGGATGCACATCTGGATCGAGCCTTCGCCCGTGATACAGAGCACGTCGTCATCCGGGTGCGCCATCTTCACGCCCATCGCCGCCGGCAGGCCGAAGCCCATCGTGCCGAGCCCGCCGGAATTGATCCAGCGACGCGGCTTGTTGAAGCGGTAGAACTGCGCCGCCCACATCTGGTGCTGGCCGACGTCGGAACACACGAAGGCATTGCCGTCGGTCAACTCCCACGCCTTTTCCACCACGTATTGCGGCTTGATGATGTCGCTCTTGCGGTCGAACTTCAGGCAGTCTTTCGAGCGCCAGGCTTCGATGTCCTTCCACCAGTCGGCGAGCGCCGCGGTGTCGGGGCCATGCTCGGCCGTCTGCAGCTGCTCGATCAGTTCCTTCAGCACTTCCTTCACGTCGCCGACGATCGGAATGTCGACCTTGACGCGTTTGGAGATGGAAGACGGATCGATGTCGATATGGATGATCTTGCGCGGACGCGACGCGAAGTGCGCCGGATCGCCGATCACACGGTCGTCGAAACGCGCGCCGATCGCGATCAGCACGTCGCAGTGCTGCATCGCCATGTTGGCTTCGTACGTGCCGTGCATGCCGAGCATGCCGAGGAATTTCTTGTCGCTCGCGCGATAGCCGCCCAGACCCATCAGCGTATTCGTGACCGGGTAACCGAGCAGATCGGCGAACTGGTTCAGCTCACGCGACGCATCCGCGAGAATGATGCCGCCGCCGGTATAGATATACGGGCGCTGCGCGGACAGCAGCAGCGCAACCGCCTTGCGGATCTGGCCGGAGTGGCCTTTAGTCACCGGGTTATACGAGCGCAGCGCGACCGACTTGAGCGGCTCGTACTGGCAGGGCATCTTCGACACGTCTTTCGGAATGTCGATCAGCACGGGACCAGGTCGGCCGGTACGGGCGATAAAGAACGCTTTCTTGACGGTGGCGGCGAGGTCGCGCACGTCCTTCACGAGGAAGTTGTGCTTCACGCACGGACGCGTGATGCCGACCGTATCGCACTCCTGGAACGCATCCTGGCCGATCGCGGCGGTCGGAACCTGCCCGCTGATCACGACCATCGGAATCGAATCCATATAGGCGGTGGCGATGCCCGTCACCGCATTGGTGACGCCGGGGCCAGAGGTCACGAGGCAGACGCCGACCTTGCCGGTCGAGCGTGCGTAGGCGTCAGCGGCGTGAACCGCGGCCTGCTCGTGACGCACGAGGATATGCTGGAACTTGTCCTGCTTGTACAGCTCGTCGTAAATGTAGAGTACCGAGCCGCCGGGATAGCCCCAGATGAATTCGACGTCTTCGTCGGCCAGTGCCTTCATGAGCACGGTGGCGCCGATAGAGCCAGTTTCGTGATGGGGAGTCGTATCCGACGTGGAGAATTCCGCGCTGGGCATATTCATTGTTCACCTTTCGAATTTTCGGCAAAAAATTGATCGGGTGCTCTCTGCCGGGCTTGTGGCTCGGGTTCAAGCGGCGCGTCCAGTTTGACAGGTGAGCTTCTTGGGCCACACCTCAAATGAGACAAGTCACTTATGTTGCGAACCGCTGACGATATCTGCTGTCACGATATTGGTCAAGCAGATATTTCCGCGGCGCGGCATGCCCCGGGGAGCGGGCAGGCACGTTTTACCGTCGTGAGCGGCGGTGGCCCTCTTTTCCCTGGTGCGGGCAAAAGTTTGTTAGCATCCGCGGGTTTTACGACATTTTTCGATCTATTACGCGCACGCCCGCTGCGCCGACCCCCAAACGGATGGCATCAGACAAGGAACTCGCCGATTTTCTGGCGGGCGTCGAGAGGCGCGCATTCAAGCAGACGGTCTACGCCGTGCGGGATGATGACGCCGCGCTCGACATCGTGCAGGACGCGATGATCAAGCTCGCCGAAAAATACGGCGACCGTCCTCCAGCCGAACTTCCCCTTTTGTTTCAGCGTATTCTCCAGAATACGATGCACGATCACTTCCGCCGGCAGAAGGTGCGCAATACGTGGGTCAGCCTGTTTTCCTCGCTCGGCGGCGCCGATGACGACGATTTCGATCTGCTGGAAACGTTCGAAGCCCAGGAAGGATCGGCCGCGGCGGAGAGCAGTGAGCAGCGCCTCGCGCGCGAACAGGTCCTGCAGCTGATAGACGAAGAAATCCAGAAATTACCTGCACGTCAACGGGAGGCGTTTCTCATGCGTTACTGGGAAGATATGGATGTCGCTGAGACCGCCGCCGCCATGGGCTGCTCCGAAGGAAGTGTGAAAACGCACTGCTCGCGGGCCACCCACACGCTGGCGCAAGCGCTCAGGGCCAAAGGAATCACGCTATGAGCTCCGCTCCCGATACAAAAGAACTCGAGTTTGCGCGGCAGCTGCGTCGTGCGCTCGACGAAACGACTGCCGCTCTCCCGTCCGCCACCGTCGACCGGCTCGCCGCGGCGCGCCGGACCGCGCTCGCCCGCAAGAAACCCGAACCGGCAACGGTGCCGGTGTTCGCGCCCGCGTTCGCCGGCGCTGCCGCCGGCATGGCGGCTCACGCGCCGTCGCCGGAATCCGGTACTGCCGGCAAGCCGCGCCGCTCGCCGCTGCGCCGTTTCGCGCTTGCCTGGCCGCTCGCCGCGCTGGTCGTGAGCCTCGTGGGCATTGCCTACTGGGAAGACCTGCAGCGCACCGCCGAACTCGCCGATATCGACGCCGCCATGCTGAGCGACGATCTGCCGCTCAACGCGTACCTGGATCACGGGTTCAACGCGTATCTATCGCGCGCGCGCTGATCGGGGGCCGTTCGGGTGAGTTACAAGCGCGGCCTCGCCGTTGTCTCCGGATGCGTGATCGCGGCGCTGGTGTCGTTCGCCGCAACCTGGCCACGTTTCAATCCAAAGCCTGTTTCCGCTTCGGCGCCCGTCGCCGGTGCGCCGGCCTCGTCGTCCGCGCCATCGCTGGGCGTCGATCTGCAGGGAATCGCCAGCAACAACCCGCTTTCGTGGTCCCATCTCACGGAAGCCGAGCGCGTCGCGCTCGCGCCGTTCGCCAGCCAGTGGAACACCTTCAGCGATGCACGCAAGCGTAAATGGATCAAGATCGCGTCACGTTACGCAAAGATGTCGCCTGAAGCGCAAAAGCGGCTCCACGAGCAGATGACCGAGTGGACCCGCATCACGCCCGAGCAGCGGCGTGTCGCGCGGGAGAACTATCAGGCGTCGAAGGAACTGCCACGCGAGGCACGCCGGAATGCCTGGAAGGCCTACCAGCAACTCCCGGAGGAACAGAAGCAGCGGCTTGCCGCGAGCGAGCACAAGCGCCGCCCGACCGTCGTCAGCGCGCCGCCGACCGGCAAATCCGAAGTCAAGGACATCGACCGCCTGGTGAACGCGCGTGGCGCGAGCGCCGTCGCGCCGGCGTCGGCTGCGGCCGTGCCGTTGCCCGCGTCCGTCGCCCTGCCGCCGGGCACGACACCCGCCGGCAGCTTCGTTCCCGCGACGCCGCAACCGGTTTCGCCCGCCGAAGCGCCGTCGATCTTCAACGGCTCCTGAGCCCCTTCTCCACGTCCAACGATCCGTGTCCAGCCCGTCCACTACCGCCGACCTGACCCCTGATCGCCCGACACCCGCGCCGACCGTGCGCCGCCGCCTGGCGACAATGCTCTACGAAGGCGTGATCCTGTTCGGCATCGTGTTCCTCGCCGGCTATCTGTTCAGCACGCTGACGCAGCAACGCAACGGCCTCACGCATCACAACCTGCTGGCCGCCTGGGTGGGTTTCGTGGTCGGTGCGTATTTCGTCTGGTTCTGGACGCATGGCGGCCAGACGCTGCCGATGAAAACCTGGCGCCTGCGCCTCGTCGGCGCCGACGGTGCGCCCGTGTCGGCGCCGCGCGCGATCGTGCGCTACATGCTCGCGTGGCTGTGGTTCCTGCCGCCGCTCGCGCTGCACCCGCTGCTGGGTCTCGCGGTGCCACAAACGCTCATCGTCGCGGCAATCTGGTTCGTGCTGTGGGCCGCCACCGGTCGTTTCGGCGCGAGCCGGCAGTTCCTGCACGACCGGCTCGCCGGCACGCGAATCGTCGAGCTCACGCGTTAGGTACACACGCCTCACCTCACGCGCCCACCCGAGGCCGCCCCTCAACGCTTCTCCGCCGCGCTTCCTGACGACGACGCCTGCCGCTGCGCCGGCGACGTCGTCACGCCCTTGCGACCGCCGAGGCGCGCGAACATCGTCCGCGGATCCATGCGCGTCTGCTGCAGGAACACGGCGACCACGATGATCAGCCCTTTCATCACGAGCTGCGTGTTGCTGTCGATGTTGTTGAGCAGCAGGATGTTGCCGAGAAAGCCGAAGATCAGCACGCCGGCTACCGTTCCCGCAATCCGTCCCACGCCGCCCATCAGGCTCGTGCCGCCGATCACCACCGCGGCGATCGCGTCGAGTTCCCAGCCGACGCCCGCGTCCGCCTTGCCCTGCCGGTATTGCGCCGCGTACAGCACGCCGACGAGCGCCGACAGCATTCCGGAGATCGCATACGCGGCGATCTTGTTGCGGTCGACCTTGAGGCCGGAAATGCGCGCGCATTTCTCGTTGCCGCCGATCGCGTACAGGTACTTGCCGAACACGGTCCGGTTCAGCACGAAATCCGCGATCAGCGCGATCACGACGAAAAAGAGTGTGGGCACCGGCACCACGCCGAACAGCAGCGCACGCAGGAGTTCAATGTCCGTGGTCGCATTGCTGCCGCTGTAGATCGAGTAGACGGCTGTGTCCTGCCCCGCCACGAGACGCGCCACGCCCATCACGCCGACCATCGCGGCCAGCGTCACGATGAACGGCTGCATCCTGCCACGCGTGATGATCCAGCCGTTCAGCGCGCCGATTGCAAGGCCCGCGAGCGGCACCATCCACAAGACCGTCCACAGCGAAACCTTGACCGGCAACTGATGCCATGCGTACGCACACGCAAGCAGCGCGCAGACGAACCCAACCGCCATACGCGGGCCGTGACGCCGCACATGAACACCCGAAGCGCCTTTCGCACGCTTGCGCCGCGCCAGCAAACCGCCCACCCCGCAGACGATGATGAAGATGCTCACCGCGTCGAGCCCGAGCGCCGTCCATGACGCGGTGTTCGAGCCGGGCGTCGTCAGCAGGATCGCGGTCAGCACGCTGCCGAAGCCCATCACCGAGCCGACCGACAGATCGATCCCGGCGGTGATGATCACGAGCGTCATGCCGACCGACATCACACCGACGTTCGCGACCTGACGGAACACGTCCGAGAAATTCGCCGCCGACAGAAAGATATTGCTGCCGTCCGCGGCATGCGGCGAGGTCAGCGCACCGAGCGCGATCAGTACGATCAGCCCCAGGTAGTATTTGACGTTCGTCAGCCACGCCCGCAGGCGTCGTTGCCGCGGGTCGGGCAGCGTATCGAGGGCCGGCTCATGGGTCGACTTATGGGCCGGTTCATTCGCTTTCAGCATGTTCTCTGTCTCCGGTCGATCAAGGCGAGGCCAGCTTCACGAGCTGTTCGGCGGAAAACGCCTCGCGCTCCAGCACGCCGGCCGCACGCCCTTCACACAGCACGAGAATGCGGTCGCACATCAGCATCAGCTCGTCGATCTCCGAGCTCGCGACGACGACCGTCAGGCCGGCGCGCGCCGCCTGCAGGATCTGGCTGTAGATTTCCGATTTGGCGGCCACGTCGACGCCGCGCGTGGGTTCGTCGAGCAGCAGGATATCGGGCTGCGTCATCAGCCATTTGCCGATGATGAGCTTCTGCTGGTTGCCGCCCGAGAGCGTCGTGACGGTCTGCGCGACGCCGCCGCATTTCACGTTCGACGCCTTCGCCTGTGCTGTCACGCGCCGTGCGATCGCACGGCGCCGGTAGAACGGAAAGCCGTCGACACGCGCAAGGCTCGGCAGCACGAAGTTCGCTTCCACCGAATGCTCGGGCAAGAGGCCGTCTTTCTTGCGGTCTTCGGTGACAAACGCGACGCCGGCTTCGACTGCGGCCGCGGGCGTCGTGAACGCACGCCGCGAAGGGCCGATTTCGATTGCGCCTTCCACGCGATACGACGACACGCCGAAGAGCGTTTCCAGAATCTCCGTCTTGCCCGCGCCGAGCAGTCCCGACAGACCGAACACTTCGCCCTGCCGCACCTCGAACGACACGTGATCGACAACCGGACGATGATCGCCGTGCAGCGTCAGATCGCGCACGGCGATCATCGTGTCGGCGGCGGCGCGCAGTTCGCCCGCCTCGCGATGCGGCGTGACGAAGTTCTTGCCGATCATCATCGAGACGAGCTGTTCGGCGGATTCGACGCGGCCGATCGGCAGCGTCGCGATATGCCGGCCGTCGCGCAGCACGGTGACGCGATCGGCAAGATCGAAGACCTCCTGCAGACGATGGCTGATCAGGACGATGCCCATGCCGCGCTCGCGCAGTTCGCGCACGAGAACGGACAGCGCCTGCGTTTCGGTGTCGGAGAGCGCGGACGTCGGCTCGTCCATGATCAGCACGCGCGCGTCGGCGAGCAGCGCCTTCGCGATTTCGATCAGCTGCTTTTCGCCGATGCGCAGCGGCCCCACGAGCGCATCAGGCGCGGGCCTGAAGCCGAGTTGCGCCAGCACTTCACGCGCTTTCGCACGCATCGCGGCATGGTTGGGAAAACCGAAGCGCGTGGTGATTTCCTTGCCGAGAAAAAGGTTGTCGACGACAGAAAGACTGTCGACCAGATTCAGTTCCTGATGAATGATCGCGATGCCGGCGTCCATCGCATCGGCGCTGGTTCTGAACGCGACGGGTGTGCCCGCGACGGCGATCGTGCCCGCGTCCGGCAGATACAGGCCGCCGAGAATCTTCATCAGGCTCGACTTGCCCGCGCCGTTTTCGCCGACGAGCGCATGCACCTCGCCCGCAGCGATATCGAAGTCGATGTCGGTGAGCGCCGCGCTGCCGCTAAACGCAATCGAAATGCGTGATGCCGCGACGAGCGGCACCGCCGCGCCTTCGTGCGAAAGTGGCGGCGTGGAGCGTTGCGCTTCGCGCGTGGTGTGACCGCCTGCTGCGTGTTGCATCATGAAAGCCGTTCGCCTCGTCGGTTGAGTCGGGTCAGCGTTGCGAAGCGTGCGCAGTCCGATCATGCGAGGACCGCGGCACGCACGGCTTGTGCCTGCATCAACCTCAGCCGGCCACGAACTGCTTCGCGTTGTCCGCGAAAATGCCCTGCGTCGGCAGGATCACCTTCTTCGGAATCTTCTCGCCGGCAAGCATCCTGAGCGCCTGACGCAGGCCCTCGGCACCCGGCGTCGGGTACACGAACGTCGCCGTCAGAATGCCCTTCTCGACCCACACGGCGCCTTCGTTCGGCAAGCCGTCCGCGCCGACGAACCTGATCTTCTTCTCGACGCCCGCGTCCTTCGCGGCGAGATACGCGCCGTACGCCATCGGATCGTTGTGCGCGAACACCACGTCGACCTGCGGATTCACGCGCAGCACCGTCTTCATATAGTCGTACGCCTTGTCCTGCTTCCAGTCGCAGTCCACGCGCTGGCCGACGGTCTTCAGCCCCTTCTCCTTGCCGATGAATGCCATCGCGCCGTCGTGCCGGTCGTGCGAAGCCTGCGCGCCAAAACCGCCCCACACTTCGACGATATTGCCTTTCGCCGCGCCCGGACCGCCCGTCGTCTTGACGATGAATTCGCCGATGCCCTTGCCGATCAGCGTGTTGTCGCCGCCGACGAACTGCGTGTACGCATCGCCGTTCACGGTCCGGTCGAGCACGAACACCGGGATGCCCGCCTTGTACGCTTTTTCGACCACGCCCGTGAGCCCGGCCGACTCCTTCGGCGAGATGAAGATCACGTCCATCTTCTGTGCGATGAAGTTCTCCATGTCGGCGTTCTGCTTGTCGGTGCGATCGTTGGCGTCGGCGATCACGAGTTCGACGTTCGGATGTTTCGCGGCTTCGGCTTTCATGTCCTTGTTGAACTGGACGCGCCACGGTTCGACCGTGGTCACCTGCGAAAACCCGAAGCGATATTTCTTGCCCTGGGCCTGCACGTATCCAGCCTTCATCACGAGCCCGGCAAACGGTGCCGTGACAAGTGCGCCAGTGATCAAGCGACGGTTGCGGTTCATCGACTGTCTCCATAATTTGCGCATTACGTGATGCGCGGTTGTGTGCCCCTCTCCTTCTCTCTCGTCCCTGTGCCCTGCTGCGTGAAAAATGAAACGTTCCAGTGCGCTTTCAGCGCCTCGCCGCTGCCTGCTGGTGATGCAACGTGGGCACGTCTTCCGGCACACGCGCGGTGCTCTCGCGCACCAGCAGTTCAGCCTTGAATGTCAGATGCGCGGGCTCGCCCCGCTCGCCGTTCAGAAGCTTCAGCATCAGCTGCCAGATCGCGTGTCCGATCGCTTCGACCGGCTGGCGGATCGAACTCAGATACGGGCGCAACACCGACATCCACGGCGCGTCGTCGAACGAGAGCAGCGAAATGTCTTCCGGCAGACGCAGATTCGCGTCCCGAAGCGCGCGCAATGCGCCGAGCGTCGTCACATTGCCGGCGGCGAAGAGCGCCGTTGGACGCACGGGCGCGCTCAGCACGTCGAGCGTCGATGCGTGGATTTCAGCGGCCGTCATCCCGCACTCGACGACCTGAATGAAGCTGTCGAGCCCCGCGCGGCGCATCGCGTCGATATAGCCGTCCGCACGTTCCTTCGAATTCACCAGATCGAGCGTGTTGACGAGAAACGCGATGCGCCTGTGACCCAGCGCGACCAGATGAGCGGTACCGTCGAGCGACGCACCGTGGCTGTCGGTCGTCACGGTATTCGCCGGAAACGTGTCGTCGACGCGATCGGCCATCACGAGCGGCACGTTGCACTCGCGGGCTTCCTTGATCGCGTGTTCATAGCCGCGGCACGGAATGATGATCATGCCCGCCACCTGGCGCGACATCACAAAGCGGATGCGCTCCATTTCGCGCGCCGGGTCTTCGTCGGCGTGCGCCATGATCAGCTGGTAGCCGTGTTCGAGCGCGTGGTTTTCGAGCGCGCGCGCGATATCGACGAAGAACTGGTTCGTGAGGTCCGGCAGCACGAAACCGATCGAACTCGGCCGGCCGCGACGCAGGTCGGCGGCGATACCGTTGCGGCGATAACCCAGCCGGCGTGCCGCGTCCCACACGCGTTGCGCCCGCGCCGCGGAAACGCCGGGCGCGCCGGACAGCACCTTCGATGCCGTGCCGACCGAAACTTCGGCCGCATTGGCAACGTCGCGCAGTGTTGGAAGCAACCTGTTGGCCTCGCCCATGGATTCCGTCAACCTGCTGGAAAAACGGGAATTGAAACGTTTCAGAGGATATGCAATCGATTACATGACTTCAAGGCAAGCCCACCTGGGGCTTTCCCGACGCGGTCCTTTATCGCTGCAATGCACAACCGGAGCGGCGCGCCTGCAAAGCCAGCGGCGGATTCATGAATACGCGCGTGAATACACACACGAGCACGCATCGCCGTAATAAGAACTTCTCGTGACTGTCACGGCACCGACACACGCCGATGGCCGAATGCACGTACCGCAACCCGACGCGTGAGCCATGGACAACCAGACGTCCGCGACTTCTCTCTTTCGCCAGACCGGCCCCGGCGTCGACCCGGTCGCTTTCGGACCGGGCGCCCTTCCCGCCAATGCCATTCCCCTGTCCCCGCCACCGTCGATACCGATGACGGGCACGGGCCATCACGAAGACGACCACGACGCGACGCATCGCTACCGCACGATCTGGCTCTCTGATATCCACCTGGGTTCGAACGGCTGTCAGGCGCCGTACCTGCTGGATTTTCTGCGGCACAACGAATCGGAATACCTGTATCTCGTCGGCGACATCATCGACGGCTGGCAGTTGAAGAAAGGCTGGTACTGGCCGCAGGCGCACAACGACGTTGTGCAGAAGATCCTGCGCAAGGCGAGAAAGGGCACCCAGGTCGTCTACGTGCCCGGCAATCACGACGAAGGCGCGCGCCAGTTCTGCGACCTCGCGTTCGGCGACATCCACGTGCGCGGCGAGGCATTTCACACGACGCTTGCCGGCAAGCGCCTGTGGATCACGCACGGCGATCTGTTCGACGGCGTGATCCAGCACGCGAAGTGGCTCGCCTATCTCGGCGATTCGGCTTACACGCTGATCCTGCTGCTCAACCGCTGGTTCAACCGGATCCGCAGCCGGCTCGGCTTCCAGTACTGGTCGCTGTCGCAATACCTGAAGCATCAGGTGAAAAACGCGGTGAACTTCATCTCGTCGTTCGAACGCGTGATGACCGACGAAGCGCGCCGCCGCGGCTGCGATGGCGTGGTCTGCGGGCACATCCACAAGGCCGAGATTCGCGACATCGACGGCGTGCTGTATTGCAACGACGGCGACTGGGTCGAGAGTCTGTCGGCGCTCGTCGAGACGTTCGAAGGCGAACTCAAGGTGATTTACTGGACCGTCATGCGCTCGCCGGAAGCGAGCGCGCAAAAGGCCCGGGCGACCGCCGCTTAAAGCCCCTGTCACATCACGTCAACACCCGCTGGACACGCGTTACCTTTTCACCTTACCTGGGTCACAACGATGAAGATCATGATCGTCACCGATGCATGGGAACCGCAGGTCAACGGCGTTGTTCGCACGCTGAAGAACACGACGCGCGAGCTGACCGCGCTCGGTCATCGCGTCGACCTGCTGACGCCGCTCGAATTCCACACGATCCCGTGCCCGACGTATCCCGAGATCCGCCTGTCGCTGCTGCCGAAAAAGCGTCTGCGTCGACGTATCGGCGAATTCGCGCCCGACGCGCTGCATATCGCCACCGAAGGTCCGCTCGGTCTCGCGGCGCGCGCGTATGCGATCCAGCACAAGCTGCCGTTCACGACCGCGTATCACACGCGTTTTCCCGAGTACGTGCAGGCCCGCTTCGGCATGCCGCTCGCCGCCACGTACAGGTTCCTGCACTGGTTCCACAAGCCGTCGCTCGCCGTGATGGCGCCGACGCCCGTGGTAAAAACCGACCTCGAGAAATTCGGCTTCACGAACGTCGTGCTGTGGACGCGTGGCGTCGATCTCGACATCTTTCACCAGATGGACTCGAAGGTGCTCAACAGCGCGCGGCCGATCTTTCTGTATGTCGGGCGCGTGGCGGTCGAGAAAAACGTCGAGGCGTTTCTGAAGCTCGATCTGCCGGGCTCGAAATGGGTCGCGGGCGAAGGCCCCGCGCTCGCGGAACTGAAGTCGCGCTATCCGACGGCGAACTATCTCGGCGTGCTGACGCAGGCCGAACTCGCGAAGGTCTACGCCGCCGCCGACGTATTCGTCTTCCCGAGCCGTACCGACACGTTCGGTCTCGTGCTGCTCGAAGCGCTCGCGTGCGGCACGCCGGTCGCGGCGTACCCGGTGACCGGCCCGATCGACGTGCTCGGCGACGGCGGCGCGGGCGCGATGAACGAAGACCTGCGCGAGGCGTGTCTCGAAGCGCTGAAGATCGATCGCAACCATGCGCGCGCGTGGGCGGAACGTTTTTCGTGGGGTGCGGCATCGGAGCAGTTCGCCGCGCACCTGAAGCCGCTGCCGCGCCCGTCGTTCAGCGAGGAAAGCGCCGCCGCATGACGCGGCGCGCACAGTCCACCATGCAGGCGAGAACGTCTTCTGTCCGGCGTCCGTCCGCGGACGCGCCTCGCGCGACGCGTGACGCGGCGCGTCCTCACGTCGCCGATACTGCCGATGCCGCCGATGCGCGAAACGCAGGCGGCGATCCTTTCGACGACGATCCACATCCGGATACAAACGAAACCGATACGCACGCCGGCACACCCAGCGAACCGCTGAGTCCCGACGATCCGCTCGCGCCCTTGCCGTTCAATCCGTACAAGGGCAATCGCGGGCTCACGCGGGCATGGCACGCGATGAAGAATTCGCTGGCCGGTTTCCAGGTTGCGATCCGTGAGGAAAGTGCGTTTCGCCAGGAGCTGACGCTGGCGGCGATCCTGCTGCCGATCGGCCTGATCGTACCGGTCGAGCCGGTCGCGCGCGTGCTGCTGCTCGGCTCCGTGTTGCTGGTCCTGATCGTCGAGCTGCTGAATTCGAGCGTCGAAGCCGCCATCGACCGCATCTCGCTCGAACGCCACGAACTGTCGCGCCGCGCGAAGGATCTCGGCAGCGCCGCCGTGATGGTCGCGCTCGTGATGTGTCTGATGACGTGGGGACTGGTGCTGACGCCGCTCGTCGTCCGCTGGATCGACGCGTGGCGTTGAACCGGCGACTCACCTGAATAGCCTGGATGTCGCCTGGCGCACGGGCGCGCGGTAGCCCTGGTCAGTTTACGTCCGGTTTATAATCAGACGATCAATTCTGACAATACGAACCGCGTCCGGGTGGATTGCGCGACAGATGTTGCCGCGCACCAACCCGGCCAAACCAGGGCCGGACGACATGGAAGCCAAACCTCCCCGCCGCACCCGCGAACGGATTCTCGAGCTTTCGCTGAAGCTCTTCAACGAAATCGGCGAGCCGAACGTCACGACCACGACGATCGCCGAGGAAATGGAGATCAGTCCAGGCAACCTGTACTACCACTTCCGCAATAAAGACGACATCATCAACAGCATCTTCAGCCAGTTCGAGCAGGAGATCGAAAAGCGTCTGCGTTTCCCCGACGATCACCGTGCAACCATCGACGAAATGTGGTCGTATCTGCAGTACATGATCGATTTCACATGGCGCTATCGCTTCCTGTATCGCGATCTGAACGACCTGCTCGCGCGTAACCGCACGCTCGAAACGCATTTCAAGCAGATCATCAGCCACAAGGTGCGTTTCGCGAGCCAGTTCTGCGAGCAGCTGGTGACGGACGGCGAAATGTTCGCGACGCCCGACGAACTGCATGTGATCGCGACCAATATCGGTGTGATCGCCACCTACTGGCTGTCGTACCAGTTCGTGATGAACCCGCGCAAATACAACGAGCAGGAGACGATCCGCGGCGAGCTGCATCAGGTCAGCGTGCAGATCATCTCGCTGATGGCGCCGTATCTGCGGGGCCGCTCGCGTCAGATCTTCGACGATCTCGTTTCAGGCAAACTGCCCAGGCGCGAGTTTTACGATTACCTTCCACCCAGGGACGGCGCCGCGCCGCGCACAGAAACGAAGGACAGTTGAGCATGAAAGCGGTATGTGTCTATTGCGGCTCCTCGGATGGAGCCCGCCCTCTTTACGCCGAAGCCGCGAAGGCATTCGGCCGCGCACTGGTCAAAGCGGACCTCGCGCTCGTGTACGGCGGCGGCAAGGTCGGCCTGATGGGCGTGATCGCCGATGAAGTCATGGCCGCTGGCGGCCGCGCGATCGGCGTGATTCCCGAGTTGCTGGTGAACAAGGAAGTCGGCCATAACGGGCTGACGGAACTGCACGTCGTACCCGACATGCATCAGCGCAAGAAGATGATGGCCGATCTGTCCGACGCGTTCGTCGCGATGCCAGGCGGCGCCGGCACGCTCGAGGAGCTGTTCGAGGTATTCACATGGGCGCAGCTCGGCTATCACCAGAAACCGGTGGCCGTGCTCAACATCGACGGCTTCTACGATCCGCTCGTGTCGTTGCTGCGTCATACCGTCGACGAAGGTTTCATGCAGCAGAAGTACTTCGACATTCTGCAGATCGACGCCGACCCCGATTCGCTGATCGGCAAGCTGCAACGCTACCGGCCGCCCGCCACGGACAAATGGGCGCAGAACCGCGCAGCCGTCTGAGCGCCTCGCTCACCCATCGCCGGATATTTTTCTGAGCTTTTCGCCATGACCAAAGTCGTTCTGATCACTGGTGCAAGCCGCGGCATCGGACGCGCCACCGCGCGGCTTCTGGGCGTCCGCGGCTGGTCGGTCGGCGTGAACTACGCGCACAACGAAGCGGCCGCGCGTGAAACCGCCGCCGAAGTCGGCCGCGCCGGCGGCCACGCGCGCGTGATTGCTGGCGACGTCGCCGATGAAGGCGCCGTCATCGCGATGTTCGATTCGCTCGTGCACGCGTTCGGGCGCATCGACGCCGTGGTCAACAACGCGGGTATCGTCGCGCCTTCGATGCAGCTCGCGGATATGGACGCCGAACGGCTCAGGCGGGTGTTCGACGTCAACGTGTTCGGCGCGTTTCTGGTCGCGCGTGAAGCCGCCCGGCGCATGGCGAAAGATCGCGGCGGCGATGGCGGTGCGATCGTGAACGTGTCGTCGGCGGCGTCGCGGCTTGGTTCGCCGAACGAATACGTCGACTACGCGAGTTCGAAAGGTGCGGTCGATACGATGACGATCGGTCTCGCGAAAGAACTGGGCCCGCAGGGCGTGCGCGTGAACGCGGTGCGCCCCGGCCTCATCGATACCGAGATTCACGCGAGCGGTGGCCGCCCGGATCGCGCCGCCGCGCTTGGCGCACAAACGCCGCTCGGCCGCGCGGGCAGCGCGGACGAAGTGGCCGAAGCGATCGTGTGGCTGTTAAGCGATGCGGCTTCGTACGTGAACGGCGCGTTGCTGGACGTCAGCGCCGGGCGATAAGCCGGCGGCTGGCTGAACGCCGCCGCCCTGTCTGCGCGACGTATATCGGGCGAATATCAGGCGAATTCCAGCACGATCCGGCGCGTGCGCGCACTCTTCTTTTCCAGCTTCGCCACACGCAGCGCGCCGATTTCCTGCGTGTTGCGCACATGCGTGCCGCCGCACGGCTGAAGATCTACATCTTCGATGCGCAGGAGACGCACGCGCCCCAACCCCATCGGCGGCTTCACGCTCATCGTGCGAACGAGTTCCGGACGCTGCTCCATTTCTTCGTCCGTGATCCATTGTGTCGACACGCCGTGCGCACCGCCGACCAGTTCGGCAAGACGCGCTTCGATCATCTCGCGCCCGATCGGCTCGACCGTCGCAAGGTCGAGGCGCGCGTATTCGCTCGTGATGCTGCAGCCGTCCACTGGATACGGCAGCACCGCGCAGATCAGGTGGCTCGCGGTGTGCAGCCGCATGTGCCGGTAGCGGCGCTCCCAGTCGATGGCCGCCGTGACCCGTACACCCGGCTGAAAGCGGGCCAGCAGCGCGTCCTGATCGGGCGCCGGCACGTGGACGGCGTCGTCGGGCGTGGCACCCTCGAATTTCGCCTTGCGCGTATCCGCGATGACAAGACGTGTACCGTCGGCAAGCGCCAGCGTACCGGCGTCGCCCGCCTGGCCGCCGCCGAGCGGATAGAACACCGTCTGGTCGAGATGAATACCCTGCTCGTCCACGGCCGTAATCGTGGCGTCGCATTGCGTGAGATAGGCATCGTCGCGAAAGAGCGCGCGCGTCGTCATGGGGAATCCTTCGTTATTCCGCGAAAAATTCATTATGCCGGGCAGCCCGGCGAGCCGGAAGTCAGCCGCCACGTCACAACCAGCCGGACTGTACCGGTCGTTCCGGCAGGCCAGCTTGCCCTCGGGCGATGGGCTACGGACTGGGCCGATGCCGGAAGCGCGAACGTCCGCTCAACCCGGCCGGTTGCGCATCCAGTCGGCGGTTTCGAAGAACGAATGCAGCAGCCGTTCGCGCAGCGTTTCCGGCAGACCGATGTCTTCCATCGCAGAGGCCATGCAGCGCAGCCACTGGTCGCGTTCATCCGAAGCAATCGCGAACGGCAGATGCCGCGCGCGCAGGCGCGGATGTCCGAAGCGGCCGACATAGTGATCGGGGCCGCCCAGCCAGCCGCACAGGAACCAGAAGAACTTGTCGCGCGAGCCTTCGAGCGTCGGCGGATGGAGCGCGCGGATGCCGGCGAATTCAGGTTCGAGGTCCATCAGGTCATAAAAGCGGTCGATGAGTTCGCGCACGCGCGTCTCACCGCCCACGAGTTCGAAGGCCGTGGTCTGCGCGGGCGCTTCGTCGATCGGATCAGTCATACGTGAAAAGAGAAGGAAGTCGAAAAAACAGGCAACGTCATGCGTCGCGCAGCGACTGGAGCGCCGGACGCGCCAGCACACGTCGCAGGCTCAGCCAGCCGCCGATGCCCGCGCACGCGATGCCCGCGGCAATCCCGGCTGGCGGCAGCCACGGGTCGAGCTCGAGATGAAAATCGAAGACGCGCGTCGCGAGCACCCAGCCGATGGCCTGCGCGCCCAGCGCCGCCATCAGGCCGGCGAGCGCGCCGACCGCGACGAATTCGGCCACCTGAACGGCACGCACCTGCGTATGCGATGCACCCAGTGCGCGTAGCAGCGCGGATTCTCGCATGCGCTCGTCGCGCGTGCCGGCGAGCGCCGCGTACAGCACCAGCACGCCCGCCGCGAGCGTGAACGCGAACAGGAACTGCACCGCGCCGATCACCTGCTGCAACACGCGCTGCACCTGCGCGAGAATCGGGCCGGTGTCGATCGCGGTGAGGTTCGGAAAGGTGGCGATCAGGCCGTCGATCGTCGCGCGCTTTTCGGGTGGTAAATGGAAGCTCGTGATGAACGTCGCGGGAAAATCCTGCAACGCGGCCGGCGGCATCAGCACGAAGAAGTTGACCTTGAACGAGCCCCAGTCGAGCTTGCGCACGCTCGTGACGGGCGCGTCGATCCGCAGTCCGGTCACGTCGAAACGCAGCGTATCACCGGGCTTCACGTCGAGGATTTTCGCGAGCCCCTGTTCGATCGAGATCTGCGGCGAAGTGGTTTTGCCATACCACGTGCCGGCCTCGATGCGGTTGTCGTCAGGCAGGCTCGTCGTGTACGAGAGATTGAACTCGCGATCCACGAGGCGCCGCGCGTCCTCGGACTTGTACGAATCGGGATTGACCGGCTTGCCGTTGATCCCGATCAGCCGGCCGCGCACCATCGGCGACAGTTCGGCACCCGGCAGGCCGTGCGCCGTCAGATACTGCGTCACTGCTTCGCGCTGGGCGGGCTGGATGTCGATGATGAACTCGTTCGGCGCATCGGGCGGCGTCGATTTGCGCCAGCCGGCGACGAGATCGTTGCGTGTCATCGCGATCAGCAGCAGGCACATGAGGCCGATGCCCAGCGCGGTGATCTGCAACGCGCTCGCGTTGCTGCGCCGTTCCAGCGAAGCCAGCGCATACCGCCAGCCGATGCCCGCGTTCACCCGCTCGCTGCGCACGAGCTTCGAGGCACCCCACAACGCGAGCCGCGCGACGAGCGCGAACACGAGCAGCCCGCCCGCGAAGCCCCCCGCGACGATGCCGCCCAGCTTCAGTTCACCCGCCGCGACGATCAGCAACGCCGCGAACAGCACGATGCCGAGCGCGTACGCAGCCCATGCGATGCGCCCCTCCTCGCCCCACTCGCGGCGCAGCACGCGCACCGGCGGCACACGCGTGAGCGGCAACAGCGGCGGCAGCGCGAAGCCGAGCAGCAGGACGAGACCGGCCGCGACGCCTTCGAGCGCGGGCCACGCGGACGGCCACGGCAACGCGACGTCGATGAGGCTCGCGAGCCACCACAGCAACGCAAGATGGCCGCCAAAACCGAGCAGGACGCCCAGCGCGCCGCCGATCACGCCAAGCCCGATGAATTCGAGCGTGAAGAGCGCGCGCAGCGTTTTCTGGCTGACGCCGAGGCAGCGCATCGCCGCGCAGCCGTCGAGGTGTCGGCGCATGTAGCGATGCGCGGCCATCGCGATCGCGACGGCCGCCAGCAACGCCGTGAGCAGTGAGACAAGCGTGAGGAAATGGCTCGCGCGGTCGAGCGTCTGGCGCACCTGCGGCTGGCCGTCCTGCAACGATTCCAGCGCGACGCCGCGCATCTTGCCGCCATCGACGCGCGCATGCGACCACTGCGCGAACTGCGCGACGGCGTCGTCCTGACCGGCGACGAGCAGGCGATACGTGACCCGGCTGCCGTAAGCGATCAATCCGGTCGACGCGAGTTCGTCGTCGCGCATCATCAGGCGCGGTGAAAAGTTGACGAACGAGAACCCGCGGTCCAGCTCACGCGTGATCACCGCGCCAATCGTGAACGTGCGGCTGCCGACCTTCACCGGATCGCCCACGCGCAGCTTCAGCGCATCGAGCAGCGCCGGATCGACCCACACGGTGCCTTTCGGCGGAATCGCGCTGGCGGCGTGGTCGGGCGCATCGGGCGCGGGGGCGATGCGCAGCGCGCCGCGCAACGGATAGGCGTCCGACACGGCCTTGATCGCCGCGAGCCGCGACAACGGCTGGGCCGCCGTCGAACTGATCATCGAAGGGAAAATCGCGGTGCGCGCCGTGTTCAGCTTCAGCGCCGTGGCTTCCCGGCTGAACTGCGGATCGACCGGATGATCGGCGCGCACGATGAAATCGGCGCCGATCATCTGTCGCGCGTCGCGCTCGAGCCCCTGATGCAGGCGGTCGGCAAGAAAGCCGACGCTCGAGAGCGCTGCTACGGCCAGCACCAGCGCGAGCAGCAGCATCGTCAGTTCGCCCGCGCGCCAGTCGCGCAGCGTCATGCGAGCGGCCTGCGCGATGAGATCAGACAGCGTGAAGCGGCGCGCTCGCCTTGCGCCTGCCGAAACGTTGATCGAAATACGCTGCGAGTCGCTCAATCGTGCCGGCTCCTGACGAGTCGCGACACCATATGGTTCGCCATCCCACGAAAACCGCCCTGCACGCCGCGCCACAAACGCGGCAACGCCCACGCGGCCGCCATCAGGAAACCGATCAGCAGCAGCAGGAACAGGAACGGCACGAAGAGCGCGAGCAGCAGGCCGCCGAACACGAGCCCATCCTCCGCGGAAGACGCGACCACGTTCGACACCGGTTCCGGCGAGAGATTGATCAGCGCCCGCGTGCCGGCCTTCGCCAGATGCGCGGTGCCGGCGAGCGTGCCGCCCGCGAGCGCCGCGACGGTCAGCAGCGCCGGATCGGCGTGCCCGAGCGCACCGGCTGCAAGCATCGCACCAGCGGGAATGCGGATGAAGGTGTGAATCGCGTCCCAGAGGGAATCGAACGCGGGAATCTTGTCGGCGAGGAATTCAGCGACGGTTAGCACCGCGGCGGCGCCGATGACCCACGGCGACGACAGTACGGACAGCGTTTCGGGAAGATGGATGAAGCCAAGCCGTTCGAAGATGCCAGCCAGCAACACAGTCAGATAGAGGCGCAAGCCGCTACCCCAGGAAAGGCCTGCTGCAAGCGAAAGTGATTCAAGCATGGCTGCCTCCTGACGCGCTGCACCTGGTGGACGGTCGTTCACGCGCGTCGCACGGGCGACGTGCATGGCGAACCCACTGGCCGGCACGGTGACGGATCTCGCTGCGCCAGCGCGGTCGATCAGACCCGAAGCGACGCCAGACCAGCCGCGCGAGGCTCTTTGTGACTGGATCTGGTTTCATTATAGCCACGTTGATTCGCAGGCCGCTGAATGACGTCCGGGAAGGACACCCGGCGTTGCGCGACATCCACGGGCGGGGCGGGGCGCTCCGCCTGTAACCGGTGCGCTCAGTGGCCCGAAGACAGCTTCAGCCCGATCAACCCGACGACGATCAGCGCCGCGCTCGCCACCCGCGCCGCCGTCAGCGCCTCGCCCAGCATCACGATGCCGAAGATGAATGCGCCGACCGCGCCGATGCCCGTCCAGACGGCGTAAGCCGTGCCGAGCGGCAACTGGCGCATGGCCATCGCGAGCAGGATGAAACTGCCGAGCGCCGTCACGACCGTGAACGCCGACGGCCAGAAACGCGTGAAACCTTCGGAGGATTTGAGACCGGCCGCCCATGCGACTTCCAGCAAACCGGCGATAAAAAGAAGAATCCAGGACACGAGGGACCTCCATGGATGAGATGGGGTCGTCCCCGCTATACAGAACACGTGCAAGGTCGTCCTTACACGGTCGCGATTATATCAAGACGGATCTGGCCGCGCCGGGCCGGGATATCCGGAATCATATGATCATGTGGCGCCGACGAGCCGGTAGCCGACACCCGTTTCGGTCACGATATGTTCCGGCTGGGCCGGATCGCGCTCCAGTTTCTGCCGCAGATGCGCCATGTAGATGCGCAGGTAGTGATGACTTTCGACGTGCGAGGGGCCCCACACATCGCGCAGCAGTTGACGGTGCGTCAGCACGCGGCCGGCGTGGCGCACGAGCGTGGCGAGCAGACGGTATTCGAGCGGCGTCAGATGCACGGGCGCGCCTTCACGGGTCACCTGGCGCAACGCCAGATCGACCGTGATCGCGCCGAAATGGACCTGCGGCGCTTCGCTCGCCCCGCCATGGTTGCGCCGGCGCAAATGCGCGCGGATCCGCGCGAGCAGTTCGGACACACCGAACGGCTTGGTCAGGTAATCGTCCGCGCCGGCGTCGAGGGCCGCGACCTTTTCGCTTTCCTGCGTGCGTGCCGACAGCACGATGACCGGCAGTTCGCTCCAGCCGCGCAGCTCGCGGATCACGTCGAGGCCGTCGGTGTCGGGCAGGCCCAGATCGACGATCACCAGATCGGGTTTGCGCGTGGCGGCTTCGACGAGACCCTGCTTGCCGGTCTCCGCGTCGTGGACCACCATGCCCTCGCCTTCCAGTGACGTGCGCACGAAGCGCCGGATCTGTTTTTCGTCTTCGATCAGCACGACGGTAATGCTCGGGTCACTCATGGGCGGGCTTTGAAATTGGCGCGGGTACATCCGGCTCATCGAACGAATCCAGCAAATCGGACGCTTCGGGTTCGGGTGGTGGGGTCTCCACCGGCAACGTGAACCAGAAGCGCGCGCCTTCGATCCGTCCGTCGGATGCGACGCGACTGGCCGCGCCGATTGTACCGCCATGCGCGTCGACGATCGCGCGGCAGATTGCAAGCCCCAAGCCGATGCCAGGCTTCGCCGATTCCTTCTCGCCGCGCGTGAATTTCTCGAACACGCGCGTTTCCATGCCGGCAGGCAAACCCGGGCCGGCATCGTCGACAGTCACGCGCACGAACGGCTTGCCGTCGTCTTCGATGCGTTCGGCGCCGATCGCAAGCGGCGTATCCAGCGGCGCGTATTTCGCGGCGTTTTCGAACAGGTTCGAAAAGAGCCGCTCCATCAACACCGCGTCGAGCTGAAGCAGCGGCAGATCGAGCGGCAGCTTCACCTGCACCGGATGCCGCGCCAGCACCCGGCGGCACGCGCGCAACGCGGCGCCCACCGTCTCCTCGAGCAGCGACCACTGGCGATTCAGCTGCAAGCCGCCCGCCTGAAGCCGTGCCATGTCGAGAAGATTCGTGACGATCCCCGTCATCCGCAGCGCTTCTTCGTGAATCGCGTCGACGAGATCGTCGCCGGGTTTCGGCTCCACGTTCGCTTCATGCTGCTGCGCAAGCATCGATGAAAAGCCGACGATCGCCGTCAGCGGCGTGCGCAGGTCGTGCGAAATCGCCGACAGCAATGAATTGCGCAGGCGCTCCGATTCCATGTTCACGAGCGCATCGCGCGCGATGTCGACGTAATGCACGCGTTCGAGCGCGAGCGCGATCTGCGCGGCGAAGGCGTCGAGCATACGCTGCTGTTCCGGCACGTCGAGCTCGCGATCGTCTCGCGTGACGACCGCGAGCACGCCGCGCGTGCGCATCGGCGCCTTTAACGGCAGATAGAGCGCGGTGGCGGCCGGCAGCGTATCGGTACCGTGGCCCGCCGGTTTCTGCTGGTCGTAGACCCACTGTCCCACGTAGATATCGAGCGCGGCACCATCGAGCGTGACGGCCGGATCGGTTTCCTCGATCTTCTGCCTGACCTGATCGGCGCTGTCGGGCAAAAGGATCGCGACGCGCGCGCGAAACACGTCGCTCACATGCCGGCTGCCGATGCCGACGATCTGTTCGGTCGCAAGCGCCGCAGCCAGTTCGCGCGCCATTTCGTACATCGCCCCGGTGCGCTGCTCGCGGCGCCGCGCGACGCTCGCCTCGTGGCGCAGGCTCGACGTCAGATGGCTGATCACGAGCGCCGTCAGCAGCATGCCGAGGAACGTCAGCAGATATTGCGTATCCGTCACCGACAGCGACATGCGCGGCGGCACGAAAAAGAAATCGAATGCCGCGACGCTCATGAACGACAGCACGACGCCCGGGCCGCGCCCCAGCTTTGCCGCCGCGAAAATCACGCCGAGCAGATACAGCATGACGAGATTGGTCAGATCGATGTGATTCTCGAGCCGGCTCGCCACCACCGTGATGACCGAGCAGATCGCCAGTGCCCCGCCATACGCGGACGGCGACGAACGTCGCTCGCGGACCGCGCCCAGCGCGTCCCGCCATGCGCTTGCGCCGGCATCCAGCGGCGCGTGGCGCACGCTGGCATCGCTTTCGTGCGGCGCGCCGATCAACGTCAGATCGAGGTCGCCCGCGCGCTCCGCGATGCGATCGCCCAGCGGACGGCGAACCCAGCGCGTAAAACCCGAGCGCGACGAAGCACCGGCCACGACCTTCGATACGTTGCGTACCCGCGCATAGCCGATCAGCGCGGCGACGGCATCGTTGCCGGCGAGCGTCGCGGTTTCCGCGCCGAGTTCGGCGGCGAGCTTCAGCGCGTTGAGCGTGCGCTCGCGCCGCGCGTCGGGCAGCCGTTGCAGCTTCGGCGTCTCGACATACACGGCGATCCAGTCGGCCCGCAGACTCGCGGCGAGGCGCGCGGCACCACGCACGAGCATGGGCGCATCCGGTCCGGGTCCGACGCAGACGAGCAGACGGTCGCGCGCCTGCCAGATACGCTGGATCGACTGGTCGGCGCGGTATTCGCGCATCTGCGCATCGACCCGGTCGGCCGTGCGCCGCAACGCGAGTTCGCGCAACGCGATCAGATTGCCTTTGCGAAAGAAATTGCGCACCGCGCGCTCGGCCTGCTGCGGCAGATAGACCTTGCCGTCGCGCATCCGGTCGAGCAGCTCCTCGGCCGGCAGATCGACGAGCGTGACTTCATCCGCGCCGTCGAACACGCGGTCGGGCACCGTCTCCCAGACCCGAATGCCGGTGATCTGTCCGACCACGTCGTTGAGGCTTTCGAGGTGCTGCACGTTGACCGTCGTATAGACCTCGATGCCGGCGTCGAGCAGTTCGTGGACGTCCTGCCAGCGCTTCAGATGTCGCGCGCCGGGGACGTTCGAATGCGCGAGCTCGTCGACCAGGATCAGTTGCGGCTTGCGCGCGAGCGCGGCGTCGAGATCGAATTCGCCGAGCTTGCGGCCGCGATATTCAATCTGCGCAAGCGGCAGCACATCGAGGCCGTCGAGCACCGCGGCGGTTTCGGTGCGCCCGTGCGTTTCCGCAATGCCGACGACCACGTCGACGCCCTCGTCGGCACTACGGCGCGCCGCCTGCAGCATCGCATACGTTTTTCCCACGCCCGCCGAAGCGCCGAAGAAAATCTTCAGCCTGCCACGCTGGCTTCTGGCTTCCTCGCGCTGCAGCCGGTCGAGGAGCGCATCGGGATCGGGTCGGTTCATGCGTGGTCGTTCCAGGTTGCCGCCGCGGCGTGCGCGCGGGCGGCAGGTCATCTGTGCATGGTCGCACGCCAGTGAATCCGCTGCAATTTGATGCGCCCGTGCGAACGCAAAAGGCGGCGCGCGAGCGCCGCCCTGACGTGCACCTGCTGCATGTCACCCGTCAAAAACTATCCGCGATGCGCGGCGTCGAGCGCGAGATTCAACGCCAGCACGTTCACGCGCGATTCGCCGAGGATGCCGAACTGACGCCCGCTCGTATAACGGTCCACCAGTGCCTGCACATCGTTTGCGTTCATCCCGCGCGCCTTCGCGACGCGTGCGATCTGATACGCCGCCGCGGCCGGGCTGATCTCAGGATCGAGCCCGCTGGCCGACGACGTCACGAGATCGACCGGCACCGGCTGCGACATGTCAGTGCCGGCGGCCTTCAGCGCGTCGATGCGGCCTTTGACTTCATCGACGAGCGCCGGGTTGGTCGGGCCGATGTTCGAGCCTGATGAGCCTTGCGCGTTGTACGGCATCGGCGCCGTTGCCGACAGACGGCCCCAGAAATACCGCGGCGCGTCGAACTGCTGGCCGATCAGCGTCGAGCCGACCACCCTGCCGTTCACTTCGACGAGACTGCCGTTCGCCTGATCGTGGAAGGCAGCCTGCCCCACCGCGGTCATCACCGCGGGATACGCGAGACCCGTCACCGCGCTGAGCACGGCGAAGATCACGATGAGCGGACGAAATAGCGATTTCATGACGACTGTTTCCTTTTGAATGATCCGAAGCGGGCCTGATCACACCCAGCCGAACGCGGCCAGCACCATATCGATGAGCTTGATGCCGATGAACGGCACGATGATCCCGCCGAGGCCATACACCAGCAGATTGCGACGCAGCAGCACCGCGGCGCCGAGCGGCCGGTAGCGCACCCCCTTCAGCGCGAGCGGAATCAGCATCACGATGATCAGCGCGTTGAAAATCACCGCCGACATGATCGCGGACGCCGGTGTCGCGAGATGCATCACGTTCAGCGCGTTCAACGCCGGGTAGGTCGTGGCGAACGCGGCCGGAATGATCGCGAAGTACTTGGCGACGTCGTTGGCAATCGAGAACGTCGTGAGCGAGCCGCGCGTCATCAGCATCTGCTTGCCGATCTCGACGATCTCGATCAGCTTGGTCGGATTCGAATCGAGGTCGACCATGTTGCCGGCTTCCTTCGCCGCCTGCGTGCCGGTGTTCATCGCCACGGCGACGTCGGCCTGGGCGAGCGCCGGGGCGTCGTTCGTGCCGTCGCCGGTCATCGCGACGAGACGGCCCTCGGCCTGATGCGCGCGGATCGTCGAGAGCTTCGCTTCGGGCGTGGCTTCGGCGAGGAAATCGTCGACACCGGCTTCCGCTGCGATCGCCGCCGCGGTCAGCCGGTTGTCGCCCGTCACCATCACGGTCTTGATGCCCATCCTGCGCAGTTCGGCAAAGCGCTCCTTGATGCCGCCCTTCACGACGTCCTTCAGTTCGATCACACCGAGCACACGCGCCGCGCCGTCCAGTTGTTCCGCCACCACGAGCGGCGTGCTGCCGCGCCGCGCGACTTCGGCAACCGCATTGCTGATTTCCTGCGGATAGCGACCGCCGTGCGCTTCGACGTAATGCTTCACAGCATCGGCGGCGCCCTTGCGGATCTCCCGGGGGGACGCCCCGGAGGAAGGTCCCTGGGGGGACAGGTCGACGCCGCTCATCCGCGTGTGCGCGCTGAAGGCGAGGAACACCGGATGCAGCGTCGCCATATCGCGTTGACGGATGTTGAAGCGCTGCTTCGCGAGCACCACGATGCTGCGGCCTTCCGGCGTTTCGTCGGCGAGCGACGACAGTTGCGCCGCATCGGCCAGCGTTTCCTCGCTGACGCCTGGCGCCGGCACGAAAAGCGAAGCCTGACGGTTGCCGAGCGTGATCGTGCCGGTCTTGTCGAGCAGCAGCACGTCGACGTCGCCCGCGGCTTCCACCGCGCGGCCCGACGTGGCGATCACGTTCGCCTGCATCATGCGGCTCATGCCGGCCACGCCGATGGCGGACAGCAGGCCGCCGATCGTCGTCGGAATCAGGCACACGAGCAGCGCGACGAGCGCCGTGATCGTCACGACGTGGCCCGCTTTCGCCGCCTCGACGGCGAATATCGAGAACGGCAGAAGCGTCGCGGTAGCGAGCAGCATCACGATCGTCAGCGCGACGAGCAGGATCGTCAGCGCGATTTCGTTCGGCGTCTTCTGACGCTTCGCGCCTTCGACCATCGCGATCATGCGGTCGAGAAACGCCTCGCCCGGATTGGCCGTCACCTTCACGACGATCCAGTCCGACAGCACACGCGTGCCGCCCGTCACCGACGAAAAGTCGCCGCCCGACTCGCGGATCACCGGCGCGGATTCGCCGGTGATGGCCGATTCATCGACCGACGCGACGCCTTCGATTACTTCGCCGTCGGCCGGAATCACGTCACCGGTTTCGACGAGCACGACGTCGCCGCGGCGCAGGTCGGTAGCGGTCATGATGCGGATCGGCGACTTCGTATGCGGCTCGTTGAGCCTCTTCGCCATCACGTCTTTCTTCGCGCTGCGCAGCGACGCGGCCTGGGCCTTCGAACGGCCTTCGGCAAGCGCCTCCGCGAAGTTCGCGAACAGCACCGTGAACCATAGCCACAGCGTGACCGCGAGAATGAAACCCGCGGGCGCTTCGGCCTGGCCGGCCAGCGCGGCGACCCAGAGGATCGTCGTCAGGATGCTGCCGACGTACACACAGAACATCACCGGGTTGCGAAACTGCGTACGCGGCGTGAGTTTTCTGAAGGAGTCCGCGATCGCCGGGCGCACCAGCGCCGGGTCGAACATGGACCGGGTTGCAGAATGGTCAGTCATTTTCTTTTGTCCGAGTTCCAGTGAAATGCCACATCAATGGCCGACGATCATCATCAGATGTTCGACACCGGGCCCGAGTGCAAGGGCGGGCACGTACGTCAGCGCGCCGACCAGCAGCACCGTCCCCAGCAGCAGCACGACGAAGAGCGGGCCGTGCGTCGGTAGCGTGCCGCCCGTGACGGCGATGCGCTTTTTCGCGGCGAGCGAGCCCGCGATCGCCAGCACCGGCACGATCGAGCCGAAGCGGCCGAACCACATCGCGACACCAAGAAGCCAGTTGTAGAACGGCGTGCTCACGGTGAGGCCGGCGAAGGCGCTGCCGTTGTTGTTCGCAGCGGAACTGAACGCATAGAGGATTTCGGAGAAACCGTGCGCGCCGGGGTTCGCGATACCTGCCCTGCCCGCGTCGGCGAGCACGGCAATCGACGTGCCGACGAGCACCAGCAGCGGCGTCAGCAGCACGACGATCGACACCATCTTCATCTCGTACGCCTCGACTTTCTTGCCGACGTATTCCGGCGTGCGGCCGATCATCAGGCCCGCGACGAACACGGCGAGCAGCGCGAACACGAGCATCCCGTAAAGACCCGAGCCGACGCCGCCGAAGATCACTTCGCCGAGCTGGATCAGGAGCATCGGAATCAGCCCGCCGAGCGGTGTCAGCGAATCGTGCATGGTGTCGACCGCGCCGCACGACGCCGCGGTCGTCGCGACAGTGAAGATGCCCGACTGCGCGATGCCGAAGCGCGTCTCCTTGCCTTCCATGTTGCCGCCCGGCTGCAGCGCGTTCGCCGACTGGTCGACGTGCAATGCCGTGAGCGCCGGATTGCCGCTCTGCTCCGCGCCGGTTTCGCCCGCCACGCAGACGGCGAACGCAATCGTCATCACGGCGAGCACCGCGATGCCCTGCCTGCGGTCGGCGATCATCTGCCCGAACACGAGACACAGCGCGGCCGGAATGATCAGGATCGAGAAGATCTGCAGGAAGTTCGAGAACGGCGTCGGGTTTTCATACGGATGCGCCGAGTTGCCATTAAAGAAGCCGCCACCGTTCGTGCCGAGCATCTTGATCGCTTCCTGCGAAGCCACCGGACCCATTGCGATGGTCTGCGTCTTCACCGGCGTATCGACCGTGACCGCATTGCCCTTCGCGTCCTTCACCGGGTTGCCCTGCGCGTCGAGTTTCGGCGCGGCGTAGGTGGTGGTTTGCAGCGTCGGGACGTCCTGATACGCCTTGAAGTTCTGGATCACGCCCTGGCTCATCATCAGAACGGCGATCACCACCGACATCGGCACGAGCACATACATCGTCACGCGCGTGATATCGACCCAGAAGTTGCCGATGGTCTGCGCCGTATGGCGTGCGAAACCGCGAATCAGCGCGATCACGACGACGATGCCCGTTGCCGCCGACAGGAAGTTCTGCACCGTGAAGCCGAGCATCTGCGCAAGATAGCCGACCGTCTGTTCCGGCGAATAGTCCTGCCAGTTCGTGTTCGTGACGAAGCTGACGGCCGTGTTGAACGCGCCGTCGACGGTCATCGCGCCGAACTGTTGCGGATTGCCCGGCAACCAGCCCTGCACGCGCAGCAACAGATACAGGAAGGCGACGCCGAACGTGTTGAACGCGATCGTCGCGATCGCGTAGTGCTTCCAGCCCATTTCCTTCGACGGATCGACGCCCGCGACGCGATACAGCAGCCGTTCGAGCGGCGCGCCGAGGCGCACGGCGCGCGAGGTGCCGTCCATCACCTTCGTGATATGGCGCGCGACGGGCACCGCCGCCGCGAGCAGGACGATCAGGAAGAGCCCGCTTTGAAGGACATTGTTCGGGTTCATTCAATGTCCTCCGCGCGCAACAGCGCATAGACGAGATAGCCAAACAGCAACGCCGTTGCCGAGCCCGAGAGCCACAGGATCCAGGTCATGAGCGCGCTCCCTGGCCACGGCGCAACTGCATCAACTTTTCGCAGCCGGCGATCAATGCAAAGGTCAGCGCCGAAAACAGCACCAGGCCCCCGATGTACAGCACATCCATTTAGCGTTCTCCCTGTATGGACTTTGGATGCCTGCCAGGATATGCCGATGCGCGTAAAGGACGGGTCAAAGCTTCAGGCCGCTGTATAAAAAACGCGTAAACGACAAGGGCCGTGCCCGGTTTCCCGGGCACGGCCCTTGTCGTTGCGTTTCTCTTGCTGCGTTACGTCGCGCCGCTCACGTCAGGGCAGCAGCACCGTCGAGCCTGTCGTGCGACGGCCTTCCAGATCCGCGTGCGCGTTGCCCACGTCCGACAACGCGTAACGCTGGTTCACGCTCGTCTTCACCTTGCCTGTCGCGATGACGTCGAAGAGTTCGGCGGCCATCGCCTCGTAGTCGGCGCGTTTGCCCATATACGTGAAGAGCGTCGGCCGCGTGAAGAAGAGCGAACCGCGTCCGGCGAATTCGGACGAGTCGATCGGCGGCAGCGGACCCGACGCGTTGCCGAAGCTCACGAACATGCCAAGCGGCGCGAGACAGTCGAGCGACGCGGTAAACGTGTCCTTGCCGATCGAATCGTAAACAACCGGGACACCCGCGCCATTCGTGATTTCGCGCACCCGCTTCGTGAAGTTCTCGCGCGTGTAGACGATCGCGTGATCGCAACCGTGGGCCTTCGCGATTTCGGCTTTCTCGTCCGAACCGACCGTGCCGATCACCGTCGCGCCGAGTGCTTTCGCCCACTGGCACGCGAGCAGGCCGACACCGCCCGCCGCCGCCTGGATCAGGATCGTGTCGCCGGCTTTCACCGGGTACGTGCGCCGCAGCAGATATTGCGCGGTGAGTCCCTGCAGCATCACCGATGCGGCGTCTTCATAGCTGATCGCGTCAGGCAGCTTCACGACCTGCGCGGCCGGCAGCACGCGCTCCTGCGCGTACGCGCCCGGCGGGCGTGCCACATAGGCGACGCGCTCGCCCACCTTCACGCCCGTTACGCCCGCGCCGACTTCCGTCACTTCGCCGGCGGCTTCCATGCCGAGCCCGCCCGGCAGCGGCAGCGGATACAGGCCGGTGCGAAAATACACATCGATGTAGTTGAGGCCGACCGCATGCTGACGGATGCGGATTTCGCCGTCACCCGGCTTGCCCACGTCGACGTCGACCCATTTCATTACTTCCGGGCCGCCTGTCCTGTCGAATCGGATCGCTTTCGTCATGGTGTCTCCTGATGTTGCGACTGGCTGGAAAGATCAGTGTGTCAGAGCCCGCGTCAGACCTTCTGCGTGAGACGCAGCGTCAGCACGTCGAGAATCATCCGCGCGGTCGAAATGTTCGTCGCGCACGGAATGTTGTGCACGTCGCAGGCACGAACGAGCGCGTTGATGTCCGGTTCGTGCGGCTGCGGCGTCATCGGATCGCGCAGGAAGATCACCATGTCGACGCGGCCTTCCGCGAGCTGCGCGCCGATCTGCAGGTCGCCGCCGTGCGGCCCCGACAGCATCCGCTCGACCGTCAGCCCGTGCGCCGCGGCGATCCGCGAACCGGTCGTGCCCGTCGCGAGGAGTTCGCAGCGCGCGAGCGTGTCGACGTATTCGCCGGAGAGCTGGACGATGTCGTCCTTCTTGTGATCGTGCGCGATGAGCGCGACGCGGGTGGTCATGAAGCCATACTCCTGAGTGTGCTGTTATGGTTGGGTAATACGATCAAGCGGCGATCAAACGTGACCCGCGACGACGGATATCAGAACGTGCCTGGATACGATCCTCCGTCGATCAGCCAGTTCTGGCCGGTAATGTAACCCGCATGCGTGCTGCACAGGAACGCGCAGGCGCGGCCGAACTCGTCGGGCGTGCCGAAACGGCCTGCCGGAATCGACGCCATCCGGCGCTTGCGCGACTCCTCGATCGAGATGTCCTGCGCTTTCGCCTGCGCCGCCATCGTGGCGGCGATGCGGTCGGTGTCGAACATGCCCGGCAGCAGGTTATTGATCGTCACGCCCTGCGGCGCGACCTTGCGCGCGAGACCCGCGACGAAACCCGTCAGCCCCGAGCGCGCGCCATTCGAAAGACCGAGCACGTCGATCGGTGCCTTGACCGCCGAACTCGTGATGTTGACGATGCGGCCGAACCCGCGGCCGATCATGCCGTCGATCGTCGCGCGCATCAGTTCGATCGGCGTCAGCATGTTGGCTTCGAGCGCGCGGATCCAGTCGTCGTGTGTGAACTGGCGAAAGTCGCCCGGCGGCGGGCCGCCCGCGTTGTTGATGAGAATGTCCGGCTGCGGACACGCGGCAAGCGCGGCCGCGCGCCCTTCGGGCGTGGTGATGTCGCAGGCGACGGTTTTCACGTCGACGCCGCTCGCCGCGCGGATCGCGGCGGCGGTGGCCTCGAGCGTCTGCGCCGTGCGCGCGACGATGACGACGTTCACACCTTCGGCGGCGAGCGCTTCGGCGCAACCCCGTCCGAGGCCCTTGCTTGCCGCGCACACCAGCGCGGTCCGTCCTGCGATGCCCAGATCCATTTCCGTATCCTTTCTGTCAGTGTGTCAGTGTCGAGGCTTCAGTATCGAAAGCTCAATAACGGCCGGGCCGGCCTGCCTTGCGGCCCCGTGGCGACCATGCGGCGACCTTGCGGCGGCGCTGATGCCCCGATTCTAGAAGAATCGACGGCGTGCTGCCGGTGCCTGCCTTGCAATCTCCGGTATCTTCCTGCGGCACTTTCGGTAAACTTGCAGCCGTGGCGCGCGCTGCCGGCCGGTTTCCGGCGCAAGGCGACGCGCCAGCCGATCCCTCTTGCCGCCGCCCGCGCATACGCCATGACACAGGACAGCCGTTTCCCCAATCTTTTCATCCTCGATCACCCGCTGATCCAGCACAAGCTGTCGCACATGCGCGACCGGGACACGTCCACGCGCACGTTCCGCGAACTGCTGCGCGAAATCACGCTGCTGATGGGCTACGAAATCACCCGCAACCTGCCGATGACCACCCGTCCGGTCTCGACGCCGCTCGTCGACATCGACGCACCGGTGATCGCGGGCAAGAAGCTCGCGATCGTGCCGGTGCTGCGCGCGGGCATCGGGATGTCGGACGGCCTGCTGGAGCTGATTCCGTCGGCGCGTGTCGGCCACATCGGCGTGTATCGCGCCGACGATCACCGGCCGGTGGAATACCTCGTGCGCCTGCCCGACCTGGAAGACCGGATCTTCATCCTGTGCGATCCGATGGTCGCGACCGGCTATTCGGCGGCGCACGCCGTCGACGTGCTCAAGCGCCGCGACGTGCCGGGCGAAAACATCATGTTCCTCGCGCTGGTGGCCGCGCCCGAAGGCGTCCAGGTGTTCCAGGACGCGCATCCGGACGTGAAGCTGTACGTCGCTTCGCTCGATTCGCACCTGAACGAGCACGCGTATATCGTGCCCGGTCTGGGCGACGCCGGCGACCGTCTGTTCGGCACCAAGAACTGACGGGGCGGAGTGGCGGCGTCAGGCCGGCACTACGGAAAGCTCGAGGCGCTTGCCCAGCGCCGCGAATGCCGACGCGATCGTATCGATCTTCGTCACGTGACCGATATCGATGACACGCTGGATTTCCTGCGGCCGGGTATGAAGGCGTCTCGCCAGTTCGGCCGGTGAAACCTTTTGCATGAGCATTTCGTTCAGCAACAGGACCTTCGCGGCCAGACTTGCCGGCAGCTCGATCAGCGCTTCTCCGCGCCGGGGTTTTGAAGGCGCAGGCACCGGGCGCTTGTCCTCGAAATAAAAATCCATCGCCGTGGCCAGCGCGTCGACGGCCATTTCCCGCGCTTCGTCGAGCGTCGCGCCCGACGTTAGCGCTTCCGGAATATCGCGGAACGAAACGGTGAAGCCGGCCTCGTCCCTTTCGATGTGGGCGGGATAACGAAACATGTAACTCTCCGTGTGTCATGTTCCCGGGCAGTCAGCACGGGTCATCAGCAAGCCCCTTGCGGGGCCTGGCCTTATTTACAGTTCAACTGCTTCAGAATGGCCTTTCGAAGCGGCTCAGAAATCTCATGAGCGGGATGCCGTGGCATCGTGGTCTGCCGACTGTTCAGATATACCTTCAAATGCTTTGTACCCTGTTCGAAAGTTGCCCCACGGTCAGCGAGCCAGCGTTTGAACTCGCTTTGTTTCACCTTCCCCCCTGTGTCCGTGAACACCGTGACAAATATAAGCAAAAATGTTTATATTTGCAATCACTGCTTCCGCCTGCATCAAACCCGCCGCATTTCCCCGCCCTGACCCCCTGCCGCTCCACGCCGGCATGATAAAATTCGAATCCGCTCATCACGCGGCGCAAACCGGCCTCCACGCTGCGAGGCGCGCCTGACGCGTCTGTACGCGCGTGTGATCAGGCAACGAAAACGCATCGACAATCGGATTAATGCGTGCACCTCACTGGCGCATGCGACGGAGAAAGCAATGGCGGGTCATTCGAAATGGGCCAACATCAAGCATAAGAAAGCGGCGACCGATGCCAAACGCGGCAAAGTCTGGACGCGGCTGATCAAGGAAATTCAGGTCGCGGCCCGCATGGGCGGGGGCGACGCCGACACGAACCCGCGTCTGCGGCTCGCCGTCGACAAGGCGTACGACGCCAACATGCCGAAGGACAACATCAACCGCGCGATCCAGCGCGGCGTGGGCGGCGTTGACGGCGCGACCTACGAGGAAATCCGCTACGAAGGCTACGGCATCGGCGGCGCGGCGATCATCGTCGACACGATGACCGACAACCGCACGCGTACGGTCGCGGAAGTGCGCCACGCGTTCTCGAAGTTCGGCGGCAACATGGGCACGGACGGCTCGGTGTCGTTCATGTTCGATCACGTCGGCCAGTTCCTGTTCGCGCCCGGCACGCCGGAAGACACGCTGATGGAAGCCGCGCTCGAAGCCGGCGCGGACGACGTCGTCACGAACGACGACGGCAGCATCGAAGTGGTCTGCCCGGCGAACGATTTCCCGAAGGTGAAGGCTGCGCTCGAAGCTGCCGGCTTCAAGGCAGAAGTAGCGGAAGTCACGATGAAGCCGCAAACGGAAGTCGAATTCACCGGCGACGACGCAGCAAAAATGCAGAAACTGCTCGACGCCCTGGAAAACCTGGACGACGTGCAGGAAGTCTATACAAACGCAGCCATCGCCGACGAATAACCGGTGCGCGGCACGGCCGGGTGCCTTCTGCGCGGCCACCACCGGTTGTGCGCCCTGTGCGCCGCGGCGGGCGAGACGGCGGCGGCGATGCGATGCGCCACGCGCGTCGCACAGGTCGTGCGGCGACGGCCGGCAGCGCGGTGGTCGCGCCTCGTGGGGTCGATCGGCGAAGTTGCAGCGCAGGGTGCAGTTGTTGCGGCAAACCACGGCTGATGCGTGCGTATCAGCCGTCATTGTTTTTTAGTCTTCGGGGAATCACATGAAGTTACTCGTCGTCGGGTCCGGCGGTCGCGAACACGCGCTCGCATGGAAGCTCGCGCAGTCGCCGCGCGTTCAGCTTGTCTACGTGGCTCCAGGCAACGGCGGCACCGCGCAGGACGAGCGTCTGCGCAACGTCGATATCACCGACCTGAACGAGCTTGCTGATTTCGTCGAGAAAGAACAGATCGCCTTCACGCTGGTCGGGCCGGAAACGCCGCTCGCCGCCGGCATCGTCAATCTGTTCCGCTCGCGTGGTCTGAAGATTTTCGGGCCGTCGAGGGAAGCGGCACAACTCGAAAGCTCGAAAGATTTCGCGAAGGCCTTCATGAAGCGCCACGCGATCCCGACCGCCGAATACGAAACGTTCGCCGATGTCGCCGCCGCGCACGCGTATCTGGATTCGAAGGGCGCGCCGATCGTCATCAAGGCCGATGGCCTCGCCGCCGGCAAGGGCGTCGTGGTCGCGACCACGCTTGAGGAAGCGCATACCGCCGTCGACATGATGCTGTCCGACAACAAGCTGGGCGACGCCGGCGCGCGCGTCGTGATCGAGGAATTCCTGGAAGGCGAGGAAGCGAGCTTCATCGTGATGGTCGACGGCAAGCACGTGCTGCCGCTGGCGTCGAGCCAGGATCACAAGCGTCTGCTGGACGACGATCAGGGTCCGAACACGGGCGGCATGGGCGCCTATTCGCCGGCACCGATCGTCACGCCGCAACTGCATGCGCGCGTCATGCGCGAGATCATCCTGCCCACCGTGCGCGGCATGGAAAAAGAAGGTATCCGGTTCACCGGTTTCCTGTACGCCGGCCTGATGATCGACGCGCAGGGCAACCCGAAGACGCTCGAATTCAATTGCCGCATGGGCGACCCGGAAACGCAGCCGATCATGGCGCGCCTGAAGGGCGATTTCTCGAAGGTCGTCGAGCAGGCGATCGCGGGCACGCTCGATACGGTCGAACTGGAATGGGATCGCCGCACGGCGCTGGGCGTCGTGCTGGCCGCGCACAACTATCCCGATACGCCGCGCAAGGGCGACCGCATCAGCGACATCCCCGCTGAATCCGCCGATTCCGTGACGTTCCACGCCGGCACGACGCTGAAAGACGGCAAGCTGACGACGTCGGGCGGACGCGTGCTGTGCGTGGTCGGTCTGGCGGATTCGGTACGCAGCGCGCAATCGGTGGCCTACGAAACGATCAACCAGATCTCGTTCGACGGCATGCAGTATCGTCGCGACATCGGTTATCGCGCAGTCAACCGCAAGCACTGAAGCCGCACCGCAGCATGGCGCGCTTCGCGGGGAACGCTACACTTCGGGATGTCCCGCGGCGTGGCGGCGTGACCGGAAGCGCGCGGGCGCCCCTGCCCGTCCCATCACCGCCCACTCATGAACCCGCGGCCTGACGTTTCTGGCCGCCGACCAGCACCCATGACCGATTCAACCTGTGACGTACAGGCCGTCCGCGTGTGGCTCGAAAGCCTGCAGACGCACATCGCCGACACGCTCGGCGCCTTCGACGGCAAGCCCTTTGCGACCGACGCATGGCAGCGCGCGCCCGGCGAAAAGCTGCGCGGCGGCGGCGTCACGCGCATTCTCGAAGGCGGCAACTTCTTCGAGCGCGCGGGCATCGGCTTTTCGGACGTCGCCGGCGATGCGCTGCCCGGCTCGGCCAGCGCGGCGCGGCCGCAGCTTGCCGGACGTGGTTTTGAAGCGATGGGCGTGTCGCTCGTGCTGCATCCGCACAATCCGTATTGCCCGACAGTCCACATGAATGTGCGTATGCTGATCGCGACGAAGGCGGGCGAGGCGCCCGTGTTCTGGTTCGGCGGCGGCATGGATCTGACGCCCTGCTATGGTTACGAGGAAGACGCGCGGCACTTTCATACGGCCTGCCGCGATTCGCTCCAGCCTTACGGCGCGGACCTGTACCCGCGCTTCAAGCAATGGTGCGACGAGTATTTCTTCCTCAAGCATCGCAACGAGCCGCGCGGCATTGGCGGGATTTTCTTCGACGATTTCGCCGAACTGGGCTTCGAGCGTTCGTTCGAGATGGTGAAAAGCGTCGGCGATGCGTTGCTGAACGCGTATCTGCCGATCGTCGAAAAACGCCGCGCAGAGCCGTATGGCCAGGCCGAGCGCGATTTCCAGGCGTATCGGCGTGGCCGTTATGTCGAGTTCAACCTGGTCTTCGACCGTGGCACACTGTTTGGGCTGCAAAGCGGCGGACGCACGGAATCCATCCTGATGTCGATGCCGCCCGTGGTGAACTGGCGCTATAACTGGCAGCCCGAGCCCGGCACGCCGGAAGCGCGCCTGTATTCCGATTTTCTCGTGCCGCGCGAGTGGGTTTGAGGCGGGCCTGCGCCCGCCATCCGGCCTGAACACATCGTCACGAAAGGACTTGCACCTGAATCCGAACGCTCATCCTGTCGCGCTGCCTCGCCGGATCGGTCTGCTCGGCGGCACGTTCGATCCTATCCACGACGGCCACCTCGCGCTCGCGCGGCGTTTCGCCGACGTGCTGCGTCTGACGGAACTCGTGCTCCTGCCCGCCGGCCAGCCGTGGCAGAAAGCGGGCGTGTCGGCGGCGAAACACCGGCTGGCGATGACGCGTGCGGCGGCTCGCTCGCTCGTGCTGCCGGGCGTGAAGACAAGCGTCGCGACCGACGAGGTCGAGCACGCAGGCCCGACTTACACCGTCCGCACGCTGCAACGCTGGCGCGAGCGGGAAGGCGCGAACGTATCGCTGTCACTGCTGGTCGGCGCCGACCAGCTCGTGCACCTCGACACGTGGCATGACTGGAAACGGCTCTTCGACTACGCGCATATCTGCGCGGCGACGCGGCCCGGTTTTGAATTGACGACGATCCCGCCAGTGGTGGCCGACGAGATCGCCGCGCGCAAGGCCAGCGCGGAAGTTTTGCAGGGCACCCCCTGCGGCCATCTGCTGATCGATACGACGCTTGCGTTCGACGTTTCGGCCACCGACATCCGCTCGCACCTGCGCGAGCGGCTCCAGCACCACGCGGGCGGCAACACCCAGGACATCGCCGTGAGCCATGTACCTGAAGCCGTGTGGGACTATATTCTTCAACATCATCTGTACCATCGGTAAACAATGGATATTCGCAAACTGCAACGCGTGATCGTCGACGCCCTCGAAGACGTGAAAGCGCAAAACATCAAGGTGTTCAACACCAGCCATCTGACCTCGCTGTTCGACCGCGTGATCGTCGCGAGCGGCACATCGAACCGGCAGACCAAATCGCTCGCCTCCAGCGTGCGTGAGAAGGTCAAGGAAAATGGCGGCGACGTGATCAGCACCGAAGGCGAGGATATCGGCGAATGGGTGCTGGTCGATTGCGGCGACGCGGTCGTGCACATCCTGCAACCGGCGCTGCGCCAGTACTACAACCTCGAGGAAATCTGGGGCGACAAGCCGGTGCGCATCAAGCTGTCGACGCCGAATCCGTTCGGCGGCGCGAGCGCAAGCGAACCGCTCGACGACGAGGAAGAAGACGAAGCGCCGGCGGCAAAGCCCGCACGCACGGCCCCGGCACGTCGTCGCTGAGCGCTGGCAGGAGCCTGCGGTGAAGCTGCATATCCTGGCCGTCGGCCACAAGATGCCCGACTGGATCGCGACCGGCTTCGACGAGTACACGAAGCGCATGCCACCCGAGCTGCGCATCGAGTTACGCGAGATCAAGCCGGAGCAGCGCTCGTCCGGCCGTCCGGCCGGGAGCGTGATGGCCGCCGAGCGCGTGAAAATCGAAGCCGCGTTGCCGAAGAACGCGCGCATCGTCGCACTCGACGAACGCGGCCGCGACTGGACCACGATGCAACTGGCGGAGGCCCTGCCCGGCTGGCAGCAGGATGGGCGCGACGTCGCGTTTCTGATCGGCGGCGCGGACGGGCTCGATCCGGAACTGAAGGCGCGCGCCGACATGATGCTGCGCGTCTCGAGCCTCACGCTGCCGCATGCGATGGTTCGCGTGCTGCTCGCCGAACAGCTTTACCGCGCGTGGACCATCACGCAGAATCACCCCTATCACCGCGCGTGAGCGCCGGGCGACCGACAAGCCGACGATCCCGATTTCGATCCCACAATGTGACGATCCCGCTTCGCTCCGGTCGCGCGGTATGCGCCACAAGCGATTCGCTTTCACGAGATCCGTTCATGACTTCGTCGTCCGCTGCGTCTTATCCCTTCGTCTATCTCGCCTCGCAAAGTCCGCGCCGTCAGGAGCTGCTTCAGCAACTTGGCGTGCATTTCGAACTGTTGCTGCCTCGCCCCGATGAAGACGCCGAAGCGCTCGAAGCCGAACTGCCCGGCGAGCGCGCGCATCATTACGTGATGCGTGTGTGTGTCGCGAAAGCCGGAGCGGCACGCGCGCGGCTTGCCGCGAGCGGTCATGCGAACGCGCCGATTCTGGTTGCGGACACAACCGTCACCATCGACGACGCGATTCTCGGCAAACCCGCCGGCGCCGACGATGCCGTTGCGATGCTCACACGTCTTGCCGGACGCGATCACGAAGTGCTGACGGCCGTCGCCGTGGTGGCCGCGGACGGCACGCTGCTGCCCGCCGTGCTGTCGACTTCACGCGTGCGCTTCACGGCCGTCGAAGCCGCTGCGCTGCGGCGCTACGTCGCCACCGGCGAGCCGCTCGGCAAGGCTGGCGCTTACGGCGTGCAGGGCCGCGCGGCGGAGTTTATCGAGCATATCGACGGGTCCTATTCAGGTATCATGGGTTTGCCGCTTTTTGAAACCGCTGCCCTCCTGCGCGCAGCGCGCATCGACTTCTAGAACAAGACCATGAATGAAGAAATCCTGATTAACGTCACGCCCCAGGAAACGCGCGTCGCGCTCGTCCAGCAGGGCGCTGTGCAGGAGCTTCATGTCGAGCGCACGCTCTCGCGTGGCCGCGTCGGCAACGTGTATCTCGGCAAGGTCGTCCGCGTGCTGCCGGGCATGCAGTCCGCCTTCATCGATATCGGGCTCGAACGTGCGGCGTTTCTTCACGTGGCCGACATCTGGCATCCGCGCATTGCGGGCGAACCGCAGCATCAGGCGCCGCATCAACCGATCGAGAAGATCGTGTTCGAAGGCCAGTCGCTGATGGTGCAGGTCGTGAAGGATCCGATCGGCACGAAGGGCGCGCGGCTTTCGACGCAGGTCAGCATCGCGGGCCGCACGCTCGTCTATCTGCCGCAGGAACCGCATATCGGCATCTCGCAGAAAATCGAAAGCGAAGCCGAGCGCGAAGCGATCCGCGCGCGGCTCACCGCCGTGCTGCCCGTCGACGAGAAAGGCGGCTACATCGTGCGCACCATCGCCGAAGATTCGACCAGCGAAGAACTCGCCGCCGACGTCGCGTACCTGCGCAAGACATGGACGACGATCGTCTCGCAAGGTCAGCGCATGCCGTCCACGAGCCTGCTGTATCAGGACCTGAATCTCGCGCAACGGGTGCTGCGCGACTTCGTCAACGATGAGACATCGCGCATCCAGGTCGATTCACGCGAAACGTTCCAGATGCTTGCCGAGTTCGCGGCCGAATTCACGCCGGCGGTATCGCCGAAGCTGCATCACTACACCGGCGAGCGGCCGCTCTTCGATCTGTACAACATCGAGACGGAAATCCAGCGTGCGCTGTCACGGCGCGTCGATCTGAAATCGGGCGGCTATCTGGTGATCGACCAGACCGAAGCGATGACGACCATCGACGTGAACACCGGTGGCTACGTCGGTGCGCGCAATTTCGACGATACGATCTTCAAGACGAACCTCGAAGCGGCGCACACGATCGCGCGGCAACTGCGTCTGCGCAACCTGGGTGGCGTGATCATCATCGACTTCATCGACATGGAAAACCTCGAGCATCGTGACCAGGTGCTCGGCGAACTGAAGAAGGCGCTCTCGCGCGATCGCACACGGGTGACCGTGAACGGTTTCTCGCAGCTCGGCCTCGTGGAAATGACGCGCAAGCGCACGCGCGAATCGCTCGCGCATGTGCTGTGCGAGCCGTGCCCGGTGTGTCTCGGCAAGGGCCAGGTCAAGACGCCGCGCACAGTCTGCTATGACGTACTGCGCGAGATTCTGCGCGAATCGCGTCAGTTCAATCCGCGCGAGTTTCGCGTCGTCGCTTCGCAGCAGGTGATCGATCTCTTTCTCGAAGAAGAATCGCAACATCTGGCGATGCTGATCGACTTTATCGGCAAGCCGGTGTCGTTGCAGGTGGAGTCGAATCTGAGTCAGGAACAGTACGATATCGTTCTGATGTAATCGCCTCCGAAGGGGCCGCGTGTTTTCATGCGCAGTCCCTTTGACTGGTTGCTGTTCACTCGCGGCTTGCCAGTCTGGCCACGATCGTGCCAATTGGGCAAAGCAGATTGCCCTGCATCGCCTGCAAGTCTCCCTCCGTTTGCCATCGTGCCGCATGCCTCGTGCATCGGCGCCCGGGTGATCCCGTACTGTTTTTTATTGAGATAGTTGGCAGAATGCGAAATCCGTTCTACAGTAATCTTCAGACATAAAAGAAAACCAGGTCACTGACCGGCATAAATGAAGCATCACGGGGGCAACACATGATGACCTTGATCGATCAGGACATCGCGCATATCACACGCGTGATGCGGCCATCGTTGCATGGAGACCTCGGCGGACCGATTCTGCCGCCTGCCTACTGGCGACAGCGCCTCTATCGGCTGCTCGACGCCGAACATCTTTCCAGAACCCAGCTCTGCTCGATCGACAGCCTGCTGCTGCAGCTGGAAGAGTTCGTCCGCTCCGGCGTTCCCCAATGCGCGGATGCAGCGATGGACCTGTCCAGGCACCACGAGACTCCGGGCGAACTCGTCAGTCAAAGCTAGCAAGGCTGGCGTCTCGAAGACAACCCGACCCTGTTGACGCAACCGGGCGTGATCAAGCCGTAATTCATCGCGCGGCGAGGACCGGTGTAGCCTGGGCGTCGTCCGTTTCCCTGCGGATCACCTAGAATTCCAGTATGAGGGTGTTCTGGACGGAGGCTGCCATGGCCGAATCGATGGTCAGCATCATAGTCGGACTGGTGGCGGTTATCGTCGCCGTATTGCTGGGTGCGTCGCGCTACCGGCGCGAACATCGGGGGCTTCACGACGTGCGTCACGCGCCCGCCCGGCTCGACGCGCACAGGCTGTGGGATCGCATGCGCCACCGGCATTGACGCGGCGGCGCGGGCCGGATCAGAGCAGCAAGGCTCGCGTCGCATCACGTCGCGAACGGCGGCCCAAATGGAGACGAATATGTCCGACGAACACGCACCCTGGCAGGTCGTCGAGTACGAGGGCTTCGAGATTCACGCGGCGCCATTTGCGAAAGACCCGCACGAAAGCGAGCCGCACCGGCCGCCTGGACCGTATACGTACGTTGGCTACGTGTGCCATCCGGGCGCCGATCCGGTTATTCCAGGACACGCGGTGCCCTTTCACGCGGATGGGGAAGAAACGTTCGCGACCAGTCAGGACGCGCTATCCGAGGCGATTCACGTGGGACGCAGTATCGTCGACGGTACGCATCCGGATCTGTCGGTGTTGCCGCTGGTGACGGGTGGGGTGTGAAGCGGGTCCGGTGAAACCGCTCTAGAGGGAATGGCACTTACTTAAGCCCGTGGCGCGTGCCCATATTTTCGGATGCGCTCGCGTGCGATGTGACGAGGCTCTTTCAGCCATGGGTAAGACTTCGGTCTTCGTTTGCGCATTCGTGGTTCGATGCGACCGGAGCGATTCCCAACGCAAGACTGCGCGATCAGGTTGAACAGGAGACTCTGGTCGTGGGTTGCGGTCAGACCTCGGGCCAGCCATTCAGTCCATAGCTGCACGGTGTGTTTGAAACTCAGTGTTCGCGGATCGGTGGCATAGTGGCTCGCGGCCTGAGCCATCAGCAACCGAATCACGTTATAGGCCAGCAGATGGACCCAGATCTCCTTCTCGTTCATGTGGGCAGTCTGGCAATGCAGTACGTCCATACCCATCGTCGTCTTGATGTTACGTAGATCCAGTTCCACGTTCCAACGCCTGGCGTACAACTGCGAGAGGTCCTGTTTGTTGGTCTTGCGTGCATCAAGCATCGTGGTGACCAGCACCCGGTGATGCAGCCTGGACTCGCGCACCATTAGTTCATCGGGGAAGGCCTGGTACTGCTCACGCGTCATCCAGTCGGGACGCTGCCGGGGTTTGGGCCACGTCACAATGTGATCGCGCATGCCCACCAACGACTTGCCTCGCCGAAAGTCGGTGCGGCGCGCCCCGTGCTGTTCCATCACGACATCCACCCCGGCGGCGATCATTGAGGCCATCAGAAAATAGTGGCAGTACAAGGCATCGGCGACGATCACGTCACCTCGACGAAATGTGTCTTGCAGCATGCGAAACGCCGTCAGCTCCCCGCTGCCTTTGCCCGCGTAAGTGCCCAGCGCCGCCTCCAGCACTGCGCCGCTTGCCAGACAGATCACCGCAACCAGATAGGCCAATGGAAATCCCACCCCTTCGGCCTGAGAACTGGCCTGCGGGAAGCGTGCCTGGTTCGACGGCGTATCGGGCATCGAGATCCCTGTACCGTCAACCAGCTTGACCGGGCGCCCGCGCCACTTCCAGGCCGCTCTGGCCTGCTCGTGCAGTTGACGTCCTGTCTCGCGCGTCAACTCCCGCACCATCGTCAGCGGCAGTCTCTGGCGAGCGCGGCATTAGCCTCCCGTACGCACACTCATGGGTCGCAGCCCGTCGGCAGCTCGCTGCGCGGCCCACCCGTTGACCGCCTTCTGACAGGAGGCGTCCTCTTCCAGCGCCTAGCGCATGAACATCGACAGTGTCACCGTCGGCGGATACAGCCGTTCCCGATGTTCTGGCAAATGCGCTTCCGTTATGTCCAGCAGCCCAGGGCTCGTCAGTATGTTGAAGTAGTCAACCGCCTGGGCCCTGCGTGCCCGGCTTTGAACGCCGCCTCGTGTTTGCCTCTGATGACTTCGTGCATTACGATCCATGGGGGCCGGTCCTTGGAATGAGACGGGTGTTTGCCTGGCAACAACCATCCTATCAATCCCTGGATCAGCCTCCTCCGTTTCTCTTCAAGTACTTACCCGCGTCTTCTCCTCCATGCTGGCTTAAGTAAGTGCCATTCGCGCTAGAGGGTGTTAGGCACTTTCAGTCGGACCTGGTATCCTGGTGTGATGACACCACGCAAGCCATACCCGACGGACGTGACGGACGAAGAATGGAGCTTCGCCGTTGCGTACCTGACCTTGATGAACGAAGACGCACCGCAACGCCGATATGAACTTCGCGAAATGTTCAACGCGCTGCGCTGGATGGCGCGAGCCGGTGCCTCGTGGCGTATGCTGCCGACCAACTTTCCGCCGTGGGAACTGGTCTATCAGCAAACACAACGGTGGCTGAACGCGGGTTGTTTCGAGGCGATGGTCAACGACTTGCGTTCGGTGCTGTGTGTGGCTCAAGAGCGTCAGGGGCAACCGAGCGCGGTTATCCTGGATGGACGCACGTTGCAGTCCACGTGCGAAAGCGGCCCGCG